>JAKFXR010000070.1 GCA_021731285.1 Polaromonas sp.
GTCCCCCTCTCTCGCCCAGCGGGGCGAGGGAGGGGCTAGGGGTGGGAGTGGGGAGTTAGCTCCTACTGTCCAGCGCCAGCCCGGGGACGCAGCGTGAAGCTCGCGACGAGCCACGTCGCCCGCCGGGGCGAGACCCGGCCAGCAGGCACACCACCAACGCAGGAAACAAAGAAGGCTTCGACAGGCTCAGCCCGAACGGGCGAATAAGTTCGCCTCCATGGATCCCGGGTCCAGCCCGGGATGACAGTCAGAGCCGGCTGACAGCCCTAAGCCGCCCCAATCCTGGGAATCAATCCTCCAACCGGCTGCCCAGCCTTCAAGGCAGCAGTAAAGGCGAGCATCCGGTCGATCGGCACGCGCGCCCGCAGCCCCAGCGCAGGATCAACCTTCACCTCCGGCCCCATGGTTTGCAGTGCCTGCGCCAGGCCAGCCAGCCCGTTCATCGCCATCCACGGGCAATGCGCACAGCTTTTGCAGGTGGCACTTTCGCCGGCGGTGGGCGCTTCGATGAAAACCTTGCCGGGGTTGAGGGTGCGCAGCTTGTGCATCATGCCGTTGTCGGTCGCGACGATGAATTCCTTCGCGTCCAGCTCCTGCGCTGCGCGAAGAATCGCCGAGGTTGAGCCCACCGCATCGGCCAGCGCGATCACGTCCGCAGGCGACTCCGGGTGCACCAGCACTTTGGCCTTGGGATGCTCCTTCTTCAGCGCCTCCAGTTCGAAAGCCTTGAACTCGTCGTGCACGATGCAGCTGCCGTTCCACATCAGCATGTCGGCGCCGGTTTCGCGCCGGATGTAGTCGCCCAGATGCCGGTCCGGCGCCCACAGAACTTTCTGGCCCTGATCCTTGAGCGCACGCACGATGTCGAGCGCGCAGCTGGAGGTCACCAGCCAGTCGGCTCGCGCCTTCACGGCGGCGCTGGTGTTGGCGTAAACAACGACGGTGCGGTCGGGGTGGGCGTCGCAAAAAGCGCTGAACTCGTCCACCGGGCAACCCAGGTCCAGCGAACAGGTGGCGTCCAGGTCAGGCATGAGCACGCGTTTCTCAGGGGAGAGAATCTTGGCGGTTTCGCCCATGAAACGCACACCCGACACCACCAGCGTGGTTGCCGCATGGTCGCGTCCAAAACGGGCCATCTCCAGCGAGTCGCTGACGATGCCGCCGGTTTCTTCAGCCAGGTCCTGCAGGTCCGGGTGCACGTAGTAGTGCGAGACCATGACCGCGTTGCGCTCCTTGAGCAGGCGGCGGATCTGCTCTTTCAGCGCCGCACGCTGGTCGGGGGCAGGCTCGACCGGCACACGCGCCCAGGCATGGCGCGTCGGGCACGAGGGCTGCTCGTAATCAATGCGCACCAGAGGGTGGGTGACAAGCTGCGTATCAGCCATCGTCAAACTTCCGCCGGGTCAAAACGCATGGAAAAATCGACCGCCTTGATGTCTTTGGTCAAAGCACCTATGGAAATGCGGTCCACCCCGGTGGCAGCGATGTCGGCCACCGTGTCCATGCCCACGCCGCCCGACACCTCCAGAATGGCGCGCCCTGCGGTGATGCGCACGGCTTCGCGCATTTGGCCCAGCGCCATGTTGTCGAGCAGAATCATTTTTGCGCCGGCCTCCAGCGCTTCGGCCAATTGGACGAGGTTTTCCACTTCAACCTCCACAAACTCGGCCTGCGCGGCGACCTCGGCGGCGCGCTGCAACACGGCCGTGATGCCTCCCGCCGCAGCAATGTGGTTTTCCTTGATCAGCACCGCGTCGTACAGGCCGATGCGGTGGTTGGTGCCGCCGCCGCAGCGCACCGCGTATTTTTGGGCCAGCCGCAGGCCGGGCAGCGTCTTGCGGGTATCGACAATGCTGGCACGGTTACCCGGCACCGCCTGCACCACCCGCACATAAGCGGCCGTGTGGGTGGCCACCGCGCTGAGCAGTTGCAGGAAGTTGAGCAGCGTGCGCTCGGCGCTGAGCAGCGCGCGCGACCGTCCGGTGATCTCCAGCACCACCTGGCCGGCGCTGCAGGGCTGGCCGTCGCCCACATGCCAAACCAGCGCGACCTGCGGGTCCAGCCGGCGCAAGGTGGCCTCCACCCAGGGCCGGCCGCAGATCACCGCGGCTTCGCGGACCAGCACCCGGGCGCGGCTGCGCCGCTCGGGGTCAACCAGGGCGGCGGTCAGGTCGCCGGCGCCCATGTCCTCGGTCAGCGCGCGGTGGGCGTCGGCCTCGGCGAGGGACAGCAAGGCAGAGGCGGAATCAGGAGCGGAGGACACAGGCACGGCAGTCATCATGGATTGATAGCGTTGGGAACGGTGGGCGCAAGCATAGCGGCTTTGAAGCGGCCCGTGAAAAAGGGGGATGAAGAAAGGACTAGAATGCAGATGCTCCGGGGTGCTGCCGGGCCATTGTGGCCCGGCAGCTGAGATGGCCAAACCCAAACCCGTGAACTTGAATCGGCTAGTACCGACGTAAGAAGAGCTGACTGCAACCCCACCGGTTTCCAGTCACTGTCCACAACCACTGCGCTGGTTCTGGCCACACCTTCGGAGCATTTTTTGTGTACCCGCACAAGCAAAGGATGCCTGATGAACGCCCCCGACAAATTTGCCCAGTTGCTTTCACTGACACGTGAGCCGTTTCCGGCTTCACGCAAGATTTACGTGCCTGGCCAGACACATGCCGGCATCCGCGTGCCCATGCGAGAGGTTTCGCTGAGCAACGGCGAGTCCGCCACGCTGTACGACACCTCCGGACCCTACACCGACCCCAGCGCCGACATCGATGTGCGCCGCGGCCTGGAGGCCCTGCGCACGCCGTGGATTGAAGCACGAGGTGATACCGAAATTTATACCGGTCGCGCCGCCCAGGCGGTGGACGATGGCACGCGCCGTGAAGACCGCACGGATCCTTCTGATCCGGAAGTCCAGCGCATTGCCGCGCTGCGCGCCCAGGCCGCCGGCCTGCAGCGCACGCCGCGCCGCGCCAAAGCCGGCGCCAACGTCAGCCAGATGCACTATGCGCGCCGCGGCATCATCACCCCCGAGATGGAATACATCGCGCTGCGCGAAAACGGCAAGCGCGAATGGATGGCCGAGTACCTGGGCGACGCCGAACGCGCCCAGCGCCTGCGCGGCAACCCCATGGGCGCGCAGTTGCCCGAGTTTGTGACGCCGGAGTTTGTGCGCGACGAAGTGGCGCGTGGCCGGGCCATCATTCCGGCCAACATCAACCACCCCGAAGTCGAGCCCATGATCATTGGCCGCAACTTCCTGGTCAAGATCAATGCCAACATCGGCAACTCGGCCGTCACCTCCAGCATCGAAGAAGAAGTTGAAAAGCTGGTCTGGGCGATTCGCTGGGGCGCCGACAACGTGATGGATTTGTCGACCGGAAAAAACATCCACACCACCCGCGACTGGATCATCCGCAACTCGCCGGTGCCGATTGGCACGGTGCCGATTTACCAGGCGCTGGAAAAAGTCGGCGGCGTGGCCGAAGACCTGACCTGGGAAATTTACCGCGACACGCTGATCGAGCAGGCCGAGCAGGGCGTGGACTACTTCACCATCCACGCCGGCGTGCGCCTGCCCTTCATCCCGATGACAGCCAAACGCCGCACCGGCATCGTCTCGCGCGGCGGCTCCATCCTGGCCAAGTGGTGCATGTCGCACCACAAGGAAAACTTTTTGTACACGCACTTTGAAGACATCTGCGAGATCATGAAAGCCTACGACGTGAGCTTCTCGCTGGGTGATGGCCTGCGGCCCGGCTCGGGCGCAGACGCCAACGACGAAGCCCAGTTTGCAGAACTGCGCACCCTGGGCGAGCTGACAAAAATCGCCTGGAAGCACGACGTGCAGACCATGATCGAAGGGCCAGGCCACGTGCCCATGCACATGATCCAGGCCAACATGGAAGAGCAGCTCAAGCACTGCCACGAGGCGCCTTTCTACACGCTGGGACCGCTGACCATCGACATCTCGCCCGGCTACGACCACATCTCCAGCGCCATCGGCGCGGCCATGATCGGCTGGTTTGGCACCGCCATGCTGTGTTACGTCACGCCCAAGGAGCACCTGGGCCTGCCGGACAGCAAGGACGTCAAGCAGGGCATCATTGCCTACAAAATTGCCGCGCATGCCGCCGACGTGGCCAAGGGCCACCCGGCATCGCGCGCGCGCGACGAGGCGCTGTCCAAGGCGCGCTTTGAATTCCGCTGGCACGACCAGTTCAACCTGTCGCTGGACCCGGACACCGCGCGCGAATTCCACGACGAAACCCTGCCCAAGGAAGTCAGCAAGGTGGCGCATTTCTGCTCCATGTGCGGACCGAAATTCTGCTCGATGAAAATCAGCCAGGAAGTGCGCGAGTTTGCGGCGCAGCAGGGCCTGGACGAAGCCGCTGCGCTGGCCCAGGGCATGGACGAAAAATCCGCCGAATTCCGCGAAGGCGGCAGCGAGATTTACATCCCGATTCACAAGGCTTGAGACCACCCATGCACATCGGCATCGCAGGCGCGGGTTTGCTCGGAAGGCTGCTGGCCTTCGAGCTGACGCGCGCCGGTCACGCGGTGGAGGTCTTTGACCCTGCGCCGGGACCGCTGCCGCCTGCGTATTCGCAAGGGCCTTACGCGGCCGGCTGGACGGCGGCGGGCATGCTCAGCCCCACGGCCGAGCTGGAGTCTGCCGACGCCAACGTGTTTGAGCTGGGCCTGCGTTCCATCGCCTTGTGGCCGGGCATTGTGGCTGCGCTGGGTTTGCCGGTGGAATTGCAACATCGGGGCAGCCTGTTGCTGGCGCACCGCGGCGACGAAGGCTCTGCCAGGCGTGTGCTGGATCTGCTGCGCCACAAGGCGCCTGCCGGGCACGCGCCGACCCCACTGACCATTGCCGAGCTGGTGGGACTCGAGCCCGATCTGCATGGCGCGGCTCATGCGTGGCTGCTTCCGCACGAGGGGCACATCCACACGGTGCAGGCCATGACGGCACTGGCCCACACCGCCAGCGCGGCGGGCGCGGTGTGGCATTGGGGCGTGGCTGTGCAGCGCCTGGCGGCGGGCGAGATCCACACCGCAGGCAAGGTCCACTGCTTCGACTGCGTGTTTGATGTGCGTGGGACCGGCGCACGGCCTGCACCTGGCAGCGGCGACGGGGATGAAGGTTTTGGACGGGAAGTGCGTGGCGTGCGCGGCGAGATCATCTGGCTGCACGCACCCGAAGTAACACTGCAGCGGCCGGTACGCCTGCTGCACCCGCGCCACCGGGTCTATCTGGTGCCGCGCGAAGGCGGCCACATCGTGGTGGGAGCCAGCGAGATTGAAAGCGAAGACCGCTCGCCGATCTCGTTGCGCAGCATGGTTGAGCTGCTGGCTGCGGCGCACAGCATCGCCCCCGGGCTGGCCGAGGCACGGGTTGTACATACCGAAACAAACCTGCGTCCGGCTTTGCCCGACAATTTGCCACACCTCGCGCAAGAACCGGGGCTGGTACAGATCAATGGCCTGTTCCGCCACGGCTGGCTGATTGCGCCGGCGCTCGTGGAGCAGGCGCTTGGCCATCTGGCCGGTCTTCCTGCCCGCAACACGCGTCAAGCTGCATGACAAAGATCACCATCACTGTGAACGGCGAGAAGCAACAGGTGCCTGCCGGCAGTACGCTGGCCGACGTGTTGCAGGCCAACGGCCAGCCGGAGCAGGCTTTCGCCACCGCCCTCAACGGCGAGTTTGTGGCGCGCGGCGCGCGTGCAGCAACAGCATTGACCGACGGCGACGCCGTCTTCACATTTCAAGCCATCACCGGAGGCTAGGCATGTCTTTTGAAATTGCAGACACCGTGCTCGGCAGCCGGTTTTTCCTCGGCACCGCCGGTTACCCGTCGCCGCAGGTGTTGCAGCAGGCCATTTCGGCATCCGGCGCAGAAGTCGTCACCGTTGGTCTCAAGCGGCAAGTCGCTGCAGGCGGTGGCACGCAAAACGATTTTTTCAAACTGATACAGGCCAGCGGCGCGCGCCTGTTGCCCAACACCGCTGGCTGCCGCAGCGCGCGTGAAGCGGTGGCCCTGTCGCAGATGGCGCGCGAGCTGTTCGGCACCCACTGGATCAAGCTCGAGGTGGTGGGTGACGAGCACACCCTGCAGCCCGACCCGTTTGAACTTGTGGCCGCCGCGACCGAGCTGGCGCGTGATGGTTTTGAAGTGTTTCCCTACTGCACTGACGACCTGGTCACCTGCCAGCGCTTGCTGGACGCAGGTTGCCGCATCCTCATGCCCTGGGGCGCGCCTATTGGGTCCGGCCAGGGCCTGATCAACCCCTGGGCCTTGCGCACCCTGCGCGCGCGCCTGCCCGGCGTGCCGCTGGTGGTGGATGCCGGCATAGGCTCGCCCGCTGACGCGGTGCAGGCCATGGAACTGGGTTATGACGCAGTGCTGCTGAACTCTGCCGTGGCGCATGCGCGCGACCCGGTACAGATGGCACGGGCTTTCAGGCTGGGCATTGAGGCCGGGCGCCTGGCCTATGAGGCCGGCATCATGGCGCAGCAGGACATGGCTGTGGCCTCCACGCCGGTGACGGGCCGGCCCTTCACGCTATGAGCACCGTCATGCCCAAATCGCAGGTCTGGACGGCTGCCACCCACGCCGCGCAGTTGCAGTCATTGAGGGATGGACAGCCCATACCGGCGTCGGAGGGCCGGGTCCTGCTGTGTGTCAACTGCGAGGAAGCGGCCAGCCTGCTGGGCGTGCCCACGCTGACGACCTGTGACGCCGTCGAGATGGGCGCCAGCGCCCTGCGCGCCCGCTGCGGCCAGGAAGTGGTGATCTTCAGCAGCGAAGGGCTGTACGCGCACACGCGGCAGACCAAAGCCTGGTTGCGGCCTGCCGTCGGCCTCACGCCGCTGTTCACCGCCACCGCCGCATCGGCCATGGAGGCAGGTTTTGTGGCGATGGATGCCCTGGTGCTGGCCTGCATGGCCAGCAGCCATGCCTTGCACCACGGCGATGATCCCAAGCTGGCGCAGGCGCGTCCCGATTTTGCGCAACACATCCGCAACCTGCCGCACGTCAGTCTGCCCGAGCCAAGCACCGTCAGCGGTTTCGCACCGCTCAGCGATGCCGATCTTGGCCTGTATGCGGTGGTGGACAGCGCCGCTTGGGTAACCCGCGTGCTGGCTGCCGGGGTGCGTACTGTTCAACTCCGGATCAAAGCCCCCACGCCTGCAGCTTCGGATGCAGCGCTGCCGCCCACCGGGTCGTTGCGGCTTGAAATCCGCGCCAGCATCGAAGCCGCCACTGCGGCCGGTGCGCAGCTCTTCATCAACGACCACTGGCAAATCGCCATCGAGGAAGGCGCGTACGGCGTGCACCTGGGCCAGGAAGACCTGCACATCGCCGACCTCAACGCCATACAAAAAGCCGGACTGCGGCTGGGCATCAGCACCCACGCTTACTGGGAAGTGTGCCGCGCCTGGGCGCTGCGTCCCAGCTACATCGCCTGCGGCCCCATCCACCCCACCCAGGCCAAGGCCATGCCCTGGATCCCTCAGGGCAATGACAACCTGGCTTACTGGTGCAAGTTGTTGCCTACTTCGGTGGTGGGGATTGCGGGCATGGACGCGGCGCGCACCGAACAGGCGGCGCAATGCGGCGCCGCTGGTGTGGCGGTGATCAGTGCCATCACAGCGGCGGCCTCGCCCGAGGCAGCCATCACCCAATTGCAACAAGCGCTACAGCGCGGCAGGGGCCTGCCGCGGACGGGGGCGCCGCTTCTGCCAAAATCGACGCTTTCACCCGATTGAGGCTTTCGCTCCCATGCAACGCACCCTTTTAGCCGGCAAGATCCACCGCGCCACCGTGACGCAATGCGAACTGCATTACGAAGGCTCCTGCGCCATTGATGATGACCTGCTGGACGCATCGGGCATTGCCGAGTTTGAGCAGGTGCACATCTGGAACATCAACAACGGTGCGCGCTTCGTGACCTATGCCATACGTGCGCAGCGCGGCAGCGGCACCATCTCGGTCAACGGCTCGGCCGCGCGCCATGCCTCCCCCGGCGACCTGATCATCATTGCGGCCTTTGGCCAGTTGCCCGCAGACCAGGTGGCCGGTTTTCAACCCAAACTGGTGTTTGTCGACGAGGCCAACCGCATCAAGCAAGAGCGCTCGACCATCCCGGTGCAAACCCGTTGAGCCGGCCTCAACCCATGTCCAGCGTGTTTGAGCAACCCGTCACCCTGCACCGCCCGCGCCCTGCAGACGCCGCCCTCGCCCTGCGCTGGTCGGTTGATGCGGTGGAGAGGCTTTTTGATCTGCCGTTTCCCGAACTCATGCATCAGGCGCAGACGGTGCACCGGGAAAATTTTGACCCCAGCCGGGTGGAATTTGCCACGCTGCTGTCGGTGAAAACCGGCGGTTGCCCCGAGGACTGCAATTACTGCCCGCAGGCCGCGCGCTTTGACACCGGCGTGGAGGCCACCAAGCTGATGGAGCCCGACGAAGTGCGGGTGGCCGCGCAGCGCGCCAAAGACGCCGGTGCGACCCGCTTTTGCATGGGTGCGGCCTGGCGCGCGCCCAAAGACCGCGACATCGAAAAAGTGGCCGAGCTGGTGCGCACCGTCAAGGCATTGGGCCTGGAGACCTGCGCCACGCTGGGCATGCTGGAAGACGGCCACGCCCAGACGCTGCAAAGCGCCGGCCTGGACTACTACAACCACAACCTGGACAGCGCGCCCGATTTTTACGGCGACATCATCACCACCCGCGACTACCAGGACCGGCTGGACACCCTGCAGCGCGTGCGCAGTGCGGGCGTCAAGGTCTGCTGCGGCGGTATTGTGGGCATGGGCGAAACCCGGCGCCAGCGCGCCGGCCTGGTGGCCGAGCTGGCCAACCTGACGCCCTACCCCGAGTCGGTGCCCATCAACAACCTGGTCAAGGTCGAAGGCACGCCGCTGGCCAGCCAGGCGGACCTGGACCCGTTTGAGTTTGTGCGCACCATCGCAGTGGCGCGCATCACCATGCCGACAGCGCGTGTGCGCCTGTCGGCGGGCCGCCAGCAGATGGGCGACGGCGTGCAGGCGCTGTGTTTTCTGGCCGGCGCCAATTCCATTTTTTACGGGGACAAGCTGCTGACCACCGGCAACCCCGACACTGACGCCGATGTGGCGCTGTTGCAGCGGCTGGGCATGACCCGCGCTGCCCCCGAGGTACAGCCATGACACCCACCCCCACACCACCAGCCAGCCCCTACGGCACGCTGCCGGCCGTGCCGCCACCCGCCTCGCGCAAGCCCATCAGCCTGCCTCGCCTGCGCGAAATGCATGCGCAGGGCGACAAGATCACCATGCTCACCGCCTACGACGCCACCTTTGCGGCGGTGGCCGACTCGGCCGGGGTGGAGTGCATTCTGGTCGGCGACTCGCTGGGCATGGTGTGCCAGGGCTTGCCAAGCACCGTGGGTGTGACGCTGGAGGCCATGCGCCACCACACCGAAGGCGTCTCGCGCGGGTTGCACCGCGCACAGGCCACCGCCTGGCTGATCTCCGACCTGCCCTTTGGCAGCTACCACGAGTCGAAAGAGCAGGCCCTGCGCAGCGCCGTGGTACTGATGCAGGCCGGTGCACACATGGTCAAGCTCGAAGGCGGCGGCTGGACGGCAGACACCGTGCGCTTTCTGGTCGAGCGCGGCATTCCGGTGTGCGCGCACCTGGGCCTGACACCGCAAACCGTACATGCGCTGGGCGGCTACCGCGTACAGGGCAAATCAGACGAAGCTGCCACCACACTCAAAGCCCACGCCCATGCGCTGCAGGATGCAGGCGCCGCCATGCTGGTGCTGGAAATGGTTCCGGCTGCACTGTCAGCAACGCTGACAAAAGAACTCACACACTGCGCGACCATAGGTATTGGAGCAGGCGTTGGCACTGCGGGCCAGGTGCTGGTGCTGCACGACATGCTTGGCATGAACCTGGGGAAAATGGCCAAATTTGTGCACAACTTCCTGGCAGAAGAAAACAGCGTGCGTGGCGCCATGCAGGCCTATGTGCGGGCCGTCAAGGAAGGCCGTTTCCCTGTCGACGCCCTTCACGCCTGGTGAAATGACGCCCCCACGCTCCCCCACTTCGTGTGGGTCGCTGCCCCCCCGAGGGGGCGCTGCGCCTGCGGGCTGGCAAAGCCAGACCCGCGGCCCCGGCTGGCAAAGAGAGCGCTCGCACTTGTATAGTCGCCGCTTGAACCACACACAGCCTCTATGAAGATCGTTAATACCCTTGCCGACCTGCGCACAGCGCTGGCCCCTTTTCAGCGCCCGGCTTTTGTGGCCACCATGGGCAATCTGCACGACGGCCACATTGCGCTTGTCAACCAGGCCAGGCCGCTGGGCGACGTGACGGTGGCCAGCATTTTTGTCAACCGCCTGCAGTTTGCGCCGCACGAAGACTTTGACACCTACCCCCGCACCTGGGAGGCCGATTGCGACAAGCTGCGCGCTGCCGGCTGCGATGTGCTGTTTGCGCCCCGCGAGACCGACCTCTACCCCGAGCCGCAAACCTACAAGGTGCATCCGCCCGCCGAACTGGCAGACATTCTGGAGGGGCACTTCAGGCCCGGCTTTTTTGTCGGCGTCAGCACGGTGGTGATGAAACTTTTCATGTGCGTGTTTGCAGGCAAGCCGGGGGGTGTGGCCATGTTTGGCAAAAAAGACTACCAGCAACAGATGATCATCAAGCGCATGGTCAAGCAGTTTGCCCTGCCCATCGAAATCGTTGCTGGCGAAACCCTGCGCGCCGCCGACGGCCTGGCGCTGTCCTCGCGCAATGGCTATTTGAGCGAGCAGGAGCGCACAGAGGCCGTGCAGTTGTCCCGCGCATTGAAAACCCTGGGCGAAGCCGTCAAATCGGGAGTCGCCGGAAAACGGGAACAGCTTGAGGCCGGGGCCATGCAGACCCTCGCTGAGCGAGGCTGGAAGCCCGACTACCTGACTGTGCGCCGCCGGGCTGATTTGCTGCCGCCCCATGCCGGCGATGCAGCAGAGCCGCTGGTGGTTCTGGGCGCCGCCAAACTTGGCAGCACGCGCCTGATTGACAACCTGGAAATTTGAGAGGGCAGCGCAACGGCCTGCCGTCCCGGCCCCCGGCTGTCATCCCGGACTTGATCCGGGGTCCGCAGTGACAAGACCGTCTAATCCTGTACTGCGCCCGCCTCATCTTCTTCCTCTGTTGATGGCTCATTGCGGCTCATCCACCACTGATACCCCTTCCACGCCAGCAGGCCTGCACCCGCAGCCATCAGCACATTGCGCAGCAGGGGCTTGCGTGCACCCGACAAGGCCAGAGACAGCACCGGACTGAGCAGTGGCAAGCGCTCAAGGAGCGACAAGGCCAGGGGAAGCCCTTTGAACAGCGCCAGTCCCGACACAGCCATTTTGGGCAAGGTCGCCGCCTGACGCGCTGCACCCAGCGCTTCAGCCATTTCAGCTCGCTCGGTGGCGGCGCGTACCAGCAACAGTTGTTTTCGCAAGGCAAGCTCTGTGCCGGGGTCACTCATGGTGCAGTCTCCGGATGGGTCGCAGCACGCAGGGCATCACTGTCCCTGGCCATTTCAGCCAGGGTAGCCTGCAGGAAAGGCGGCCGCGTTGCCAGCTCTCGCTTCACACGCCACAAGGCCCAGCCGGCCAAACCCAGATAGGCCGCAGCGAATGCGGCCAGCACCGCCACGCGCTGCGTTGCGTCAACAGCCATCACCACGGCCAGCGTCAGCATCGCCAGCCCAAGCATGCCGAACATCAGCAGGCCCGCGACGCCCAGCAACAGGCCGATCAGGCGCTGCAGCTCTTCTTCAAGCTCTACCCCCGCCAATGCCAGACGGGTATGCGCCATGCCCATCACCGTGACAAGCAACTGGCGCAGCGATGCAAAAAGGCGCGGCTTTTCCTCAGACGACGGACGGCTCATTCGGCATCAGTCCGGGCTATTTGCGGTTGACCAGCAGGCCGATGAGGAATCCGGCGGCTGCCGCCACCCCAACCGCTTTCCAGGGATTGGCATGAACGTATTCATCCGTCACTTTGGCCGCTTCTTTGCCTCTGAGCAGCGCTGCTTCCTGCAGACCTGTCAGTTTTTCGGTGGCCACCTTCAGCTTGGTGGAGGCTTTTTCACGCAGCGCCAATGCGGTATCACCCGTGGCCGCGGCGGCCGACTTGAGCAGGTCCTCTACGTCAGCCAATACCACTTTCATGTCAGTGATCAATTTATCCTTGCTGGTGTTTTCCATGGAATGCTCCCAAAAAAGTGACGAAAGAGATTCGAGCATGGCACAAAACCATGCCCGCCCGCCGGGGAAAATCAGGTTACCCAAAATTGAAGGCAAGGTCAAAAACAATCTGCCGCAAGATGCCCGCCTGCAAAAACAGCGCAGCGTTTCGGCACAATAGCGCAGGTCAACTCACATCTCACTTTCCATGGATGCCAATCTCCTGACACCGCTGTTCACCCTGCTGGGCACCCTTGTCGGCGCGCTGGTCACCTTTGCAGTCAACCGCCAGCAGTTCAAACACCACATCCAGGCGCTGCAGCAACAGTACAAAACCGAGTACATGGCCGAAGAAACCGCGCGCCATTTTTTGAGTCACAAAAGTTTCACCGACCGCTCCTTCGACGTGCTGAAAAAGCACCTGGGCGGCTTTGAAGACGACGAGTTGCGCAAAATTCTCGTGCGTGCCGGCGCAGTGCGAACCTACCGCGAAGATGAAGGCGAGTGGTGGTATTTGCTATCACGCATGAATGAGCGCATCGAGAAGCTGCAGCAGCGGGCATAGGCGCTGCGCATGGACTGTCATCCCGGACCTGGTCCGGGATCCATGCCTGCGCTTGCCTCGTTTGCAACATTTTGCTATTTATTTAATAGCAAACTATTCCCGCCGTCAAAGGGCGACGTGCCGATTTCATGGACAAGCAACTGTCCAGACAGCCAAAGAGCCTGCCATTGCATGCATTCATGAACAAAACCAGCAGTTCGCCCTTTAGTGACGGCGTTTTATTGCTACTAAAAATATAGCAAGCAAACAAAACCCGGGCCGATTCACCGTCAAAGTCCGGCACCCGCCAGCCGGCAGCTAACATTCATCCACTTCAACCCCAG
The DNA here is from genome assembly GCA_021731285.1 of Polaromonas sp. GTDB lineage: Bacteria > Pseudomonadota > Gammaproteobacteria > Burkholderiales > Burkholderiaceae_C > Polaromonas. The sequence continues at coordinate 13,121 of JAKFXR010000070.1, forward strand.
CCCGGACCTTCACCACCCATGGACTCTCCCAAACTCCGCGTCGGCCAGGCGATCACGCCCGAGCAGTTCGACGAGCTCACAGACGCGCAGCTTGAGCGCCTCGTTCCCAAGGCCTACCGGGAGTTTTTTCCAGGCAAGGACGCCTGCGCCGACGGGCACTTTTACCTGCACGACGGAACCGCCTGGAGTTTTTACCGTGGCGATTTGCTGGACGACTGATGCAGACATCCATCGCGTCCAAACTGTTTTCAGGGCTGGTTGCCGCCTACTTCTTCGCCAGCCTGGGCCACTTCACGCACAACGCAGAGTTCATTTGCGAATACCCCAGTCTCCCCGCCTGGCTGACGCGGGCGCAGATCTATGCGGTGTGGGCAGCCAACACGGCGGTAGGGGTGCTGGGCTTGTGCCTGCTGCACAAGCGACGGCTTGCGGCGGGCCTTGTGCTGGTGGCGGTGTATGCGGCGCTGGGCTTTGACGGCCTGGGGCACTACGCGCTCGCGCCCATGGAACTGCACCCGCTGGTGGCCAACGTCACCATTCTTTCGGAAGTGGCGGCCGCAGCGCTTCTGCTGGCCATGACGCTGTATCTGCTGGCGTGGCAGCTCTTGCAGCGCCGCCAGAATCAAGTCGCGCTTTAACGCTCAGCCGTCGCGTCACGGCCCATCAAGGCCTTGACCGCCTGCGCCGGAGCGAGCTGGCCATCCAGCAGGGCCACCACGGCTTGCGAAATCGGCATGTCCACACCCAGACCTTGCGCGCGTTGCACCACGGTGCGGGCGCAGTACACACCCTCGGCCACATGGCCCAGGGATTCGACCGCCTGCTGCAGCGACTGGCCTTGCGCCAGCAGCAGGCCCACCTTGCGGTTGCGGCTGAGGTCGCCGGTTGACGTAAGGACCAGATCGCCCAGGCCCGACAGTCCAGTGAAGGTTTCAGGCCGTGCGCCCAGGGCCAGGCCCAGGCGCGTCATTTCGGCCAGGCCGCGGGTGATGAGGGCGGCGCGGGCGTTGAGCCCCAGGTTCAGGCCGTCACACAGGCCCGCTGCAATGGACAGTACATTTTTGACGGCGCCGCCAACCTCAACACCCACGATGTCGTCGTTGGCATAAATGCGCAAGGCTGGACCATGGAAAGCGGCGACCAGCGCGTCGCGCACTTCGGCATGCGCGCTGGCGGCTACAAGCGCGGTCGGCTGACCCAGCGCAACTTCTTGCGCAAAACTCGGACCGCTGAGCGCGCCCGCTCTCAAATCAATAGCAACTTGTGTCCGTATCTCGTGGGCTAGCAGCCCAAAAGGCATGGAAGATTGGCCTGCACCGGGCACCGGCGCCTCAAAACCCTTGCTGAGCCAGGCCACCGGGGCGTCGATGTGTTGCAGGCGCTGCAGCATGGCGCGCAAACCGGCGATAGGGGTGGCAATGACCACCATGTCCTGCCCCTCAAGCACGGAATCGAGTGACTCGCTGCTGCCTCCTGCCAGTTGCAGGGAGGCCGGCAGCGCAATGCCGGGCAGGTAGCGCGCGTTGACGCGCCGGGCCTGCATGGCTGCCAGTTGCGCCGCGTCGCGTGCCCACAGGGTGGTTTCATGGTGGGGGGAACCAGCTGCGTTGATGGCCAGCGCGGTACCCCACGCGCCGGCGCCGAGGACGGCAATTTTCATGGCGCTCTGGAGGAGGTTGCGCTCTTAGGCAACGATTTGCGGCGCTTCCTGGGCAGCCGATGCAGCGGCAGCCTGCTGCTGCTCGAACATGGCCTGGAAATTGATCTCGGCCAGGTTGACCGGCGGAAAACCACCGCGCTGGATCACATCGGCCACGTTGCCGCGCAGGTAGGGGTAGACAATTTGCGGGCAGGCAATGCCGAGAATCGCGCTGAGTTGCGCCTCGGGCATGTTGCGGATTTCAAAAATGCCAGCCTGCTTGGCCTCGACCATGAAAACCGTCTTGTCTTCGATTTTGGTCTGCACGGTGGCGGTCACGCACACCTCGTACAAGCCGTCGGAAATGGTGGTGGCGTCCACGCCGAGCTGGATATCGACACCCGGCTGATCGGGGTTGAGCAGGATCTCTGGCGAATTGGGCTGCTCCAGCGAGATGTCCTTGAGGTAGACGCGCTGGATCTGGAACACGGGATCGGGAGTAGCTTCGGCCATGGTGGTCTTTCGGAATGCTTAAAAAATAAAACCCGCTGTTCGGCCAGCGGGCGCAAGGCATTATCCCAGTTTGTTTGTCAGCGAGGCCAGGCTAGCTGTTGAGCAAGGGCAGCAGGCCACCCCGGCCATCAAGGGCGACCAGATCGTCGCAGCCGCCCACATGGGTGGCGCCAATGAAGATTTGCGGTACCGTGCGGCGCCCGGTGATCTCCATCATCTTCTGGCGCTCGCCGGGCTGCAGATCCACGCGTATTTCCTCCATGCCGGTCACGCCGCGCTGCAGCAAGAGCTGGCGGGCGTGAATGCAATAGGGGCAGGTGGCGGTCAGGTAAATCTTGACGGGTTGCATGGGGTCTCTCTCGGGCTCAGGGCTCAAGCCTTCTCTACCGGAAGGTTAGCCTCTTTCCAGCCTTTGAGTCCGCCGGCCAGGCATTGGGCCTGCTCGTAGCCGAGTTTTTTGGCAATCGCCATGCCGCGGTTGGCGCGGGCGCCGGAGGCACACACCAGGATCAGCGGCAGGGCCTTGTTTTTCACGGCGGCGGGCAGGGTTTGCTCAAGTTGGCCCAGGGGCAGGTTTTTGGCACCACCCACATGGCCTGCGGCAAATTCTTCAGCCTCGCTCACATCAATGACCACGGCTTTTTCGCGGTTGATCAGTTGCACCGCCCCGCTGGCGCTGAGTGCGCCCGCCGCCATGCTGCTGGAAACCAGGGGCCACAGCAACATGCCACCGGATGCCAGCGCTATGCCGATCAGCATCCAGTTGTCGATAATAAATTTCACTTTTGATCCTTCCGGGAATTTGCGGTTAATCGCTGATTTTAGAATGCAGGGGTGACGCGGCCCCGTCCGCAGCGCCTATCCCCCTTTTTCAACGCCCCTAGCCTGTCCCCACACCATGTACAAACTTGTGCTTATCCGCCACGGTGAATCAACCTGGAACCTTGAAAACCGGTTCACCGGCTGGACCGACGTCGACCTGACCCCCACCGGGGTGGCGCAGGCCATCAAGGCCGGGCAACTGCTCAAGGCCGGGGGCTACGATTTTGACGTGGCCTACACCAGTGTGCTCAAGCGGGCCACCCGTACGCTGTGGCACACACTGGACGAGATGGACCGCACCTGGCTGCCGGTTGTGCACAGCTGGCGCCTGAACGAGCGGCACTACGGCGCCCTGCAGGGCCTGAACAAGGCTGAAACCGCCAAAAAATATGGCGACGAGCAGGTGCTGGCCTGGCGCCGCAGCTACGACACGCCGCCGCCGGCCCTGACGCCCGACGACAGCCGCAGCGAGCGCGGCGACCGGCGTTATGCCAAATTGCGGCCCGACGAAGTGCCGCTGACCGAATGCCTGAAGGACACCGTGGCGCGGGTACTCCCCTTCTGGAACGAGGCCATGGCGCCGGCCATTCTGGCGGGGAAACGCGTTGTGGTGGCCGCCCACGGCAACTCGATACGCGCCCTGGTCAAGTACCTGGACAACATCGCGGACAAGGACATCGTGGGCCTGAACATCCCCAATGGCATCCCGCTGGTCTACGAGCTGGATGCTTCCCTCAAGCCGCTGCGCCACTACTACCTGGGCGAAAGCGATGCCGTTGCCAAAGCCGAAGCGGCGGTCGCAGCGCAGGGCAAGGCCTAGGGCCTGTTCACCCCATTTTTCGTGTGAAGCAGCAGTAAAGACTGGCCCGGATGGCCGTTTTTTTGCGGTTTGCGCGTGCCAAGCCGCAGGCAGCGGGAACTGTTGCCCAAGGCCTTTGTCCTAGGTGTATATTGGCTCAGGTTGTATGACTGTGTATTTTTCGCACGCAAGCGAACAAAGGTTTTTATGGGTCAGAAACTCAAGATAGCAGGCTGGATTTCCATAGGCGCCGTGGCGGGTGCCCTCACCACTGTGCAATTGCAGGCCGTTGCACGCGGCGGCGTCACACCCCTGCCGCTCGAAGAACTGCAGCAACTGGCCGCTGTTTTTGGCATGGTCAAGACCGACTATGTCGAGCCGGTGGACGAGAAAAAACTCATCACCGACGCCATCTCCGGCATGGTTGCCAGCCTGGATCCGCATTCGGTGTATTTCGACAAAAAGTCCTTCAAGGAATTCCGGGAGGGCACCAGCGGCCGCTTTGTCGGCGTCGGCATAGAGATCGCCCAGGAAGACGGTCTGGTCAAGGTGGTCTCGCCGATCGAAGGATCACCCGCAGATCGCGCCGGTCTCAAGCCCAATGACCTGATCACGAAAATCGACGACACCCCGGTCAAAGGCCTGTCGCTCAACGACGCGGTCAAGAAAATGCGTGGCGAGCCCCGCACCAAGGTGGTGTTGATGATCTTCCGCAAGGACGAAAACCGGACCTTTCCGGTCACCATCACACGCGAGGAAATCCGTACGCAGTCTGTTCGCAGCAAGGTCATTGAGCCCGGCTACGCCTGGATACGCCTGAGCCAGTTCCAGGAGCGCACGGTGGACGACTTTGTCTCCAAGCTGGAGCAGATCTACAAGCAGGAACCCAACCTCAAAGGGCTGGTACTCGACCTGCGCAATGACCCGGGCGGCCTGCTGGACGCCGCCGTCGCGGTGTCGGCCGCCTTCCTGCCCGAAAACGTCACCGTGGTATCGACCAACGGACAGTTGCCCGAAAGCAAGTTCACCTACAAGGCTTCGCCCGAGTTTTACCAGCGGCGCAGCGCGGCTGACCCGCTGCGCCGCCTGCCCGCCGCCATCAAGACCGTTCCCCTGGTGGTGCTGGTCAACGAAGGCTCGGCATCGGCCAGCGAGATCGTGGCCGGCGCACTTCAGGACTACAAACGCGCCACCATCATGGGCAACCAGACTTTTGGCAAGGGCTCCGTGCAGACCGTGCGTCCGCTTGGACCGGACACCGGCCTGAAACTGACCACCGCGCGCTATTTCACGCCCAGCGGCAAGTCCATCCAGGCCAAGGGCATCGTGCCCGACGTGATGATTGA
>JAKFXR010000023.1 GCA_021731285.1 Polaromonas sp.
AGGCATTACATTAATGCCCCCACGTTCGCGCACTTCGTGTCGCTCTCTGCCCCCCGAGGGGGCGCTGCGCCTGCGGCCCGGCAAAGCCGGTTCCGCGGCCCATGCTTGTCTGGGAGCGCTGGCGCTTGAACGACGCTGAAGTTTTAGCGGCTACGCGGCACTGGCTGGAGAAAGCCGTCATCGGCCTGAACCTGTGTCCGTTTGCCAAAGCGGTGTACGTTAAAAACCAGGTGCGGCTGGTGGTCAGCAAGGCGCGGCATGCCGATGATTTGCTGGAAGAGCTGGACCGGGAGCTTGACCTGCTGGTGGCAACACCGGCAGAAGAAATCGACACCACACTGCTGATTCATCCCACGCTGTTTGATGACTTCCTCGACTTCAATGACTTCCTGGAAATCGCTGAAGGCGTGGTGGACGAGCATGGCCTGGAGGGGGTGATTCAACTCGCGAGTTTTCACCCGAAGTTCCAGTTTGACGGCACCGAGCCGGACGACATCGGCAACTACACCAACCGCGCGCCCTTTGCCATCCTGCATTTGCTGCGCGAGGAAAGCGTGGAGCGGGCGGTGGAGGCCTTTCCCGAAGCTGAAGCGATTTTTGAAGAGAACATCAAAACCCTGGAGCAACTGGGTCACAGCGGCTGGAAGAAGCTGGGACTTTAAGCGTTGCCCGGGCCGGGTTGAAGCTCATAGTGAAAAACCTTGGCAATGATTTGCCAGCGGTTTTCAACAAAAATCATGCTGAGCACGTCGGTGAAATGTTTGGGCAGGATAGAACACTGCACCTTGGCAAGCGCCGTGACCGGGCCTATAAATTCAATGGACACGATGCGGTCTGTGCGCGCATCGCCCCGGCTTGCGGGCGAGACGCGTTTTTCCACGATGGGGAGGTACTCGGCCATGCCCAGAGTCAGCAGATCCTTGTCGGTGGCGCAGGCGTAGATGGCGGCGGGGTGAAAGACCTGCCTGAGCAGCTGGGTGTCGCAGCGGTACAGGCCCTCGAAATAATTCGTCAGGACCTGCGTCACCGCTTCCAGGGACTTGCTGTTGGCCGGGTTCATGTCAGGCCTTTGAAGTTGACACAGCCGAGGCTGCGATCTGCTGCCTGCGCAGCGCAGTCACGCTTTGACCCGCCACGCCCCAGTTGTCGGTATCTACTTCCTCGATCACCACAAAGGTCGTGGCCGGATCTTTGTCAAGAACGCGCACCACCAGATCAGTGGCGCCGGTAATCAGTTCGGCCTTCTGTGCCGGGCTGACCCCCTCGCGGGTCACCTGGATATGGATGTAGGGCATGGCGGTCTGTCGTTCGCAGCTTGTTTACGCCGGCAGGCTCTCGGCCTTCATCGCATCACGCACTGCCGGGCGCGCGGCCACGCGAGCGAGAAAGCGCTGCAGGTTGGCAAGATCCGAAAGATCCAGCGCCACGTATTTGCTCCAGCCGGTCACGGTGAACAGGTAGGCGTCGGCAACGGTGAATTCCTCGCCGGTCAGGTAGCTGGTGCCAGCGAGCTTGCTGTCCACCCATTCAAACTTCTTGCGCAGCAGCGCGGCGTGTAATTTCTTGGCGCCCGCGTCAAAGCCTGCAATAAACAGCGGGCTGAACGATTTGTGCAGTTCGGACGTGATGTAGTTTTGCCACTCCATGACGCGGTAACGCGCCAGGCTTCCGGCGGGCGGCATGAGCTTGGTGTTGCCCGCTTTGTCGGCAATGTACTGGCAGATGACCGGGCCTTCGCTGAGTGTGCTTCCCTCATCGAGTACCAGGAAAGGAACCTGGCCTTTGGGATTGATGCTGTAGTAGTCAACACCGGATGCGGTCAGGTGGCGCGCCGTGTCTACCTTTTCCAGGGTGAATGCGCTGCCACTCTCAAGCAGGGCGATGTGGGGTGCCAATGAACAGGCGCCAGGTGAAAAATACAGTTTCATGAAAAAACTCCTTGGGTGTGGGTTGAAGAGATGAAGGCAGTGTATTGATTACCTGGAGAGAGATAAATATGCGATCATTCATTTCAGTGCTTACATGGAGGAATAAATGGCCCGCCATTTTGACGACCTGATGCTCGGTAGCCTGGAGCTGTTTTGCCTCTCGGCGGAGCTTGAAAGTTTTACCGCGGCTGCAGCTTCCGCAGGCCTCACGGCCGCCGCAGTGAGTCGGTCCATTTCGCGGCTGGAGCAGCGCCTGGGTGTGCAGCTTTTTGCGCGCACGACGCGCCGGGTGCGTCTGACCGACAGTGGACGAGACTACTTTGAGCAGTGCCGTCTGACACTCAATCAACTGGTGGAAGCGGAGCGGGAAATATCAGGCAAGCAGAAGTCGCCCACGGGTACTGTGCGGATGAGCTTGCCAACGTCCTTCGGTCACTTTCGCATTCTTCCGCTCCTGCCCGAGTTTCGCCAGTTGTACCCGGCGGTCCAGCTGGACCTGCACCTCAGCAACCGCAACATCGACTTCGCCGCCGAAGGTTTTGATCTGGCCGTGCGCGGCCGCATTCCCGCCGACTCTGGCCTGATTGCACGCAAGCTCGAGGATGCCAGGCTAGTCGTCGTGGCGTCGCCTGACTATTTGCGGCGGCGTGGTACACCTCTTGTCCCCGGGGATCTGGTTGCGCACGACTGCATCCAGTTTCTGTTGCCGCGTACCGGCCAGCCGGTGCCGTGGGTGCTGCACCAGCAAGGGCGCGAGGTGGAACTGACCACGCACGGCGGCATACAGTGCTCCGAAGACATCCTGGGCCCTGTGACCCTGGCGCGTCATGGCGGCGGCTTGCTCCAGACAGCCCATTTCCTGGTGGAGCCGGACCTGAAGCAGGGCAGTCTGGTGGAGGTGATGCAGGACTTTGGCGGCGCAGCGCGCGCGTTTTCGCTGCTCTACCCGGCCAACCGCCATATGCCCCAGCGTGTTCGCGTGCTGATCGATTTTTTGGTTCAGCGCCTGGCAGTGCGTGTGTAAGTGGCTGCTTCCTAAACTTGCGTCTTCATCCAGTCACGGGGCGGCATGCCTGCAGTTTGTGTGAAGGCCCGCGAAAATGACGAAGCGCTGGCGTAGCCCAGCGTATCGGCCGCAGCCTTGATGGACTGCCCGCTGCGCAGCAGGGTTTGCGCAATCGAGACCCGCCAGCGCAGCAGGTAGTCTGCAGGTGTCTCACCCACCTGGCCCTTGAACGCTGCGGCAAACGCGCTGCGTGACATGCTCGCCTGCTCCGCCATGGAATCAAGTGTCCACGCGTCGCCGGGCCGCTCGTGCACCGCCACCAGCGCGCGGGCCAGCCGGGGGTGCGCCAGACCTGTCAATAACCCTGTGGGCAGGTCCGCCTCTTCGGGGTGATCAAGCAGCCAGCGCAGCACTTGCAACAACAACACCTCAAACATGCGGTCCGCCAGCAGCCGCTGTCCACAGCGCAGGCGCTCTGTCTCGGCAAACAGCAGGGCCAGCGTGTGGTCCAGGCCGTCCACCGCGCGCAAGGGCAGGACGATCAGCGCGGGCAGGGCGCACGCCAGCGGATGGTTGGCGCCTCCTTCAAAGTCCAGGGTGGCGCACACAAAGTCCGAGCCCTCACGCGGTGCATTGTGAAAGTCATGCGCCAGGGGCCGCGGGTAAAAAAGCAGCGTTGGCTCACTCACCACCACTTTTTTGGGGGTGCCGTGCCGGGGGCGGTGCGTCACCACCATGCTGCCGCGTCTGAGCACATGCAAAAAGCCCCGTCCGGGCTGGGCGGCGAAATGCGTCACGCCGCACAGGGGACCGTTGTGAAACAGGTGCGCCCGCACCCTGAAACGCTCCAGCAGCGAAGAAAGCCGGTCAACAGGGGCACGGAGTTGGGACATTCAATGCTGGACGAATTGGACTGTTTTTTAGACTATATAGCTGATTTCATACGAATTCTGCCACGACACTGACCAGGTGCGCAACGGTGCGCGCCTTGCCTGTAGACCCCAAAGGATTACCCATGAAACTGCACTCATTCTGTTTTTCAAGCGCTGTCGCGATCACACTGGCCGTGTTTGCTGCGCCAGGATTCGCGCATGGTGACGCTCACAAAGGCGGCATTCACAGCCCGCCCGTCAAAGCCGTGACAGCCGCGTTTGACGTCTTTCACACCAAAATCAGCATCGAGGGGAACACCGCGGTATTCCATATCGCGGTGTCCGGCAAGGCGGGCGCCAGCAAACCGGCGCGCACGGGCAAGCTGGCGGGCAGCAAGGTGTTCTCCTATGTGTGGCCGACCACGCTGGACCCAGCGGTCGTGGGCTTTGATGCCAAAAGCGGCATCCTGGCATTTGCGGTCACTTCGCATCCGGACTTTGACGACACGCCACTGTTTGATGAGAACGGCGACGGCAACACCAAAAACGATGGCAACGTCTGGCATTCGCACTGGGTGGTGCTGCAGCCCGACGACGCCTGTGGAAAGGGCGCGCTCAAGGTTGTGGACATCCCGGAAGGCAGCAAGCCCCGGCTGCCCAAAACCTGGCCGGGTCTTCCGCTGCTGATCGACAGCCCGGGCTGGAGCCCGATCTTCAAGGGCCAGACGCTGGAAGTGCGCGTGCCTTTCGATGACATAGGTGCCCTCAACACGGCCGGGTTTGATGGCGTCACCGCAGCCCTGCGTGTCAACGCCAGCGTGCACAACCCGCTGCTGTGTGTTGCCAATGTCTTCAAGGTGGGCTCTGGCAATTTGTCCCTGCCGGGCAAGGTCAACCAATAAGCATGAGCACCGCCCTGGAAATCGCGCCCGCGCTGCAAGTTGCGCAATGGCTGAACACGCCGGAGCCCATCTGCCTGGAAGGATCGCGGGGGCGCGTTGTGGTGCTGCACGCCTTCCAGATGCTGTGCCCCGGCTGCGTCACTCAAAGCATCCCGCAGGCCAAACGCATTCGGGCTTCCTTTGCCGGGCAGGAGCTGCTTGTCATCGGCCTGCACACGGTGTTTGAGCACCACGCAGTCATGAATGCTGAAGCGCTGCAGGTGTTTGCCCACGAATATGGTTTGTCATTTCCAATAGGCATTGACCAGCCGGCTGCCCGTGGCGACGTACCGCTGACGATGCAGGCCTGGGGGCTCAAAGGTACGCCCAGTCTCGTCGTTCTGGATCGCGTTGGGAGAATGCGCCTGAATCATTTCGGGCACGTGGACGACCTGCGCCTGGGCGCGCTGCTGGGTCGGCTGCTTGCAGAGCCAGTGGCGCCGGATCAGGCGCCGCTGCCGTAGGGCCGGGTGATGATCTCAAGGTAATGGCCGTCGGGATTATTCCAGTAGAGCCCGCGCCCACCGTCGTTGTGGTTGATCTTCCCCGGGTGCTGGTGGCCGGGGTCGGCCCAGTAGGGAAGGCCGCGCTGGCGGATGCGCCCAAAAATCGCAGCGAAGTCTTCCTCACTGACCAGAAAGGCGTAATGCTCTACCGCGATGTCGCCGTCATGCGACAAAAAGTCGAGCGTCACGCCGTTGTCCAGCTCCACCCCGTGAAAGGGGCCAAAACGGACCGGCGCAGCCAGCCCCAGGATGTCGGAGAGAAATGTGGCCGAGGCCAGGGAATCCCGGGCATGAACAATCGTGTGGTTCAGCTGGATGGACACGGTGTTTCCTCAAGCCATGGATGTGGTGTTACAGCCTTTGCAACTTCTTGCGCACCAGGTGGATATTGCTGCGCAAGGCGTACAACTCGTCGGTATAAGACAGCGGCACGCTGATTTTCTCGGCGCGTGCCTCCAGATTGTTGAGTTCTTCGAGCAAGGCCTGGTTGTTGCCAGTCGCTTCAATACGCGCCTCGATATCCCGGAGCTGGCCGTACCAGCGGAAGATGCGCGAACGCACGCGAAACTCATACAGCGGCGGCACGATGCGCGACAGCGGCAGCATGACCGCGATGATGATGCCCATCACCAGCCACATGCGTTCGACCAGATTGGCGACCCAGAAAGGCAGGTAACGCTGCAGCAGGGGCGCATCGTTCTTGATGGCTCGTTCGGCTTCCTTGGAAATGGGCAACTCGCTGTTGTCGCGATTTGGAAACTCGCGGGCTGACTTGAACCAGCCCGCCGGCCCGTGAATCACGTTGCCCGCCTGGGCAAACAGCTGCACCAGCGCCGGATGGGTGCTGCTTCTGGCAATCAGGGAGGTGGTGGGCGCCACCAGGCTGACATCTTCGGCGGGGATGTTGCGCGCCAGATCCACAACGCCTTGCGGCAGGCGCGCGGTGCTCAGAAAAGAAAAGCGCTTGGAGTAGGCCTCGCTTTGGCTGAAGTTCATCAGTTTGACGCCCGGTGTCTGCAGCAGCATCTGCACCATCAATGACTCGGGCGCCGAGGCAAACACAATCGCATCAAGCTCGCCGCCCAGAAAAGCCACGGTGGCCGGGGTCTGATCCAGGGTGCTGATGGTGAGAGCGGTGGGCTCGATCCGGTTGCTCTCCAGCAGTTTGCCCATCAGGCTGGGTACGCCACTGCCTTCGGTCCCCAGGTTGATGCGCAGACCCTGCAATTGAACCAGCGAATGGAGGGCTTCGCTCTTTTCGGTCTTCCTTGTTTTTCGCTCCGCCGCCTCGCGGTAAAACAGCCACAGCGGCTCGACAAACAGGCTGCCGAGGGATGTCAGGTGTTGCGCATCGGCGGCGCTGTAGTTGCTGGTGCCACCCTGCACAAAACCGAGGTCGGCCTTGCCTTCGCGCAAGAGCTGCAGGTTGTGCGCAGAGCCTTGTGATGGCAACAGTGCCACCTCAATGCCGTCAGCCGCCAGGATTTTGGCGTAACGTTTGCCGAACTCTTCATACGCGCTTTGCGCCGGGCCGGTGGCTAGGGTCACGCGTTTGGGCGGGTTCGGGTCCAGCCACAGGTATGCCAGCAACAGCAGGCCCACGGCCAGCACCAGAAACGGCCCGACCGAAACCGCCAGATCGCGCAGGGAGCACAGGGTGTAGCGTATGGTTTTGCTCATCAGGGCAACCATAGCACGCGTGACCGGACTGCTGCCGGGTCTGCCCATGCATCTGTTGAAAAATCGGCAGTTTGCCCTTTAACGACGGGAATAGTATGCTATTGAATATATAGCGCTTAAGGCTCCTGCAGCCACGGCTGCACAAAAGCAAACCAGCCGCCCACCGCATAGAGCGCCACGCTGACGCCGTACACCCGGGCAGATGTCTTGCGGGTGCGCAGGCAGGCCTGACGCAAGTCAGGGTCCAGCGGGCAGGGCGCAAAGCGGGATCGCCATTGCAGCACGCCGCTGAGTGCCAGCATCACGCCCGCTGTGGCAAACACCAGCAGCTTGTACTCGCTGATCCAGACCAGACCCGGCACGACGGCCACCAGGGTGGACAGCGCCGCCCCTGCGCCCAGCGCCACCAGCAGAGCCGGCAGCGCGCAGCAGATCAGCGTGCCCGAACTGGCAAACAACGCTACCCAGGATGACCAAACGGATGCATGGCCGGCCGGGTCGGGAGCGGGCGCCGTCATTTGGCCTTGGCCTTCATCTGCGCCCTGATTTCGGCCACAGACTGCGACACGGTTTCCAGCCTGGTCACGTCGTAGCCGGCTTCCTTGATCTCGTGGGAGATGGCTTTGCCGTCCAGCGTCTGGCCGTCCCTGGCTTCGACGGCCACGATTTTCTTCTTCAGGTCCACAAAAACAGCCTTGGTTGCCGGCATGCCTGACAGCCGCTTTTCAATGCCCTGGGCGCAGAAGGCGCACACCATGCCGTTGACGGTGGCTTTGACGGTTTCGGCGGCAAATGCGGAGGAGACGAAGGCCGTAGCCAGCGTGACAGCGACAACTTTGGAAGTGAATGATTTCATGATGATTTCCTTGAGTAGTGAGGGTTGGTATTGATCTGTTATTGCGGCATGGATCCCGGGTCAAGCCCGGGATGACAGTTCGGGGGTCGCGGTGGAGTCCGTGGTATTTTCAGAAGATGTACATGAAGTTAAACCGCCCCTGCTTCATGTTGTTGATGCCCAGCTCGACAAAGTAGCTTTTGTGAATCAGCCGCAGCAGGGGTGTGACTTCGGTTTTCTCGGACAGACCGCGCATGCGCCGCGCTTCGACGATGAACCAGGGCTGGACCTCGTCGTAGTCCACTTCATAAAACGAAAAACCAGTGCGTACTGATGCGTAGTCATGTTGGAGGCCGGTTGCGCGGTACAGACGCAAAGCGCCCGACACATACACCCGGGTGGTTTCGTAGTCGGCAGAGATACCCGGCGCCAGCATGGTCTTGCTGCCGGCAAAATCGTTGCCACGTACGGGGCCCACTCCGCCGATAAACCAGAAGTTGGCCTGCGAATGCTCGCCGTTGACGCGGTGCAACAGCCGGGTGTAGCTCAGCTCGCCAAACTCGCGTGTCAAACGCTTGTTGTCGGACCGCATGTAGACACCGCCTGCGCCAAATGCGTCGCGCGGTGTCACTGCGTGGTTAAGCCAGGCCTCGCGCCAGTTGGGGCTGAGGTCCCCCATGGCCATGGTGCTGTCCTTGAACCCCATGGGGCCGGCCTGCGCCGATGCCGCCACGGCAAGGGCCAGCAGGCAAAAAAACTTGCTCATTCCCGTCTCCAAATGCGGGCAGCCAGGCGGCTGCCTATGTCAAAGCGCCCGCCGGATCAGGGCAGACGCACCTTGGGCAGGGAGATCAGGAAATGGGCGGTTTGAGCTTGAAGACGCTGTCAGCGCTGCTGAAGCGGATGCCTGCGTCAATCGGGCCCGAATGCGCGGCATGGGCGCCGGTGGAAGGATCAGACGAGGTGAAAGACGCCAGGGCCAGGCAAAGCTGGCAGGTATCGCAATTGACGCAGAGTGTGCCTGCTTCGGCCTGCTGGCTGGTGTTGCCAGCCTGGTCCGGCGCCTGGGCATGCATGGGGCAGTCGGCCGGCATGGGCGACTGCTGGGTGACGGCGACTGCTTGCTGTGCCGCCATGTCTATCGCCATCGCATTGCCCACCCAGCCGCGGACGGGCAGCAGGGCGATGAGCAGGGCAAGAAGCAGATGGCGCATGGGTAACTGACAGGTCGAACTGGCGAAAGTTCAATTTTCCCCGGCGCCGCCGGTTTTGCCAAGTTCATCGAGAATCGGGCAGTCGGGACGGTGATCACCCTTGCAGCCCTTGATGAGGTGGTCCAGTGTGCGTTTCATCGCTTCCATTTCCTGCATGCGCCGGTTCAGGTCGTCCACATGTTTGGCGGCAATCCGCCGCACGTCTGCGCTTGGCCTGCGCCGGTTTTGCCAGAGTTTGAGCAGGTCGGCAATTTCCGCCATGCTGAAGCCCAGGTCGCGCGAGCGTTTGATAAAGCGCAGGGTATGCACCTCTTTGCCGGTGTATTGCCGATAACCCGCATCAGTGCGGTCAACCCGGGACAGCAGACCCAGCGATTCATAGTGGCGCACCATTTTTGCTGACACGTCCGAGCGGCGGGCGGCCTCACCGATGTTGAAGGGTCCGTCGTTGAATGCTTCATTCATGTGTTGCTTCCTTTCCAGCGGCGAAGCATCAGTGCGTTGGTCACCACGCTGACACTGCTCAATGCCATGGCCGCGCCGGCAATCACCGGATTGAGCAGGCCAAACGCCGCCAACGGCACACCGACCACGTTGTAGATAAAGGCCCAGAACAGATTCTGGCGGATCTTGGCATAGGTGCGACGCGAAATATCAATCGCGTCGGCCACCAGCGCGGGGTTGCCGCGCATCAGGGTGATGCCGGCAGCGTGCATGGCCACCTCAGTGCCGGTGGACATCGCGATGCCCACATCTGCCGCCGCCAGCGCCGGCGCGTCGTTGATGCCGTCGCCCACCATGGCCACTGTCGCGCCGCCCGCCTTGAGTTCGCCCACAATCCTGGCTTTGTCTTCCGGCAGGACTTCCGGACGGATTTCGTCGAGGCCCAGTTGCTGGCCCACCGCTTGCGCGCTGCCCCGGTTGTCGCCGGTGAGCAAAACCGACCGCACGCCCTGTGCGCGCAACCTGGCAACGGCCAGGGCCGCCGTCGGCTTGATGGTGTCACCAAAGGCCAGCAGACCGATCAGGGTAGGCTGACCGGTCACATCGGCCACCCAGGAAATCGTGCGTCCTTGTGATTGCATGTCGTCCGCGCGCTGCTTCAGCGTACCCAGATCTACATGGAGTTCGTGCATGAACCGTGTGCTGCCAAGGCGCAGCTCACGCTGCCCCACCACGGCAGCCATTCCCCGGCCCGCAATCGCGCGGACCTGGGAAGCCGGCATCAGTTGCAGCTTGTCGCGCTGGGCCGCATCAAGCACGGCACGGGCCAGCGGGTGTTCGCTGCCTGCCTGGATGGATGCGCCGGCTACCAGAAAAGCGGCGCGGTCGCCATTGACCGCTTCGGCGGCCACCAGTTCCGGCTTGCCTTCGGTGAGTGTGCCGGTTTTGTCAAACGCAACCACCGTCACCTTGTGTGCTACTTCCAGCGCTTCGGCGTCCTTGATCAGAATGCCGTGGCGTGCTGCAACCCCCGTACCGGCCATGATGGCCGTCGGCGTGGCCAGGCCCAGCGCGCATGGGCAGGCAATCACCAGTACCGCGACGGCGTTGAGAATGGCCGTCTCCCAGTTACCGGTACCCAGCCCCCAGCCCAGCACGGTCAGCAAGGCAATGCCAATCACCACAGGCACAAACACTTCGCTGACCTTGTCCACCAGCCGCTGAATCGGGGCTTTTTTCGCCTGGGCCGACTCCACCAGCCGGACGATGCGGGCCAGGGTCGACTCGGCGCCGATGGCGGTGGTCTTGACTACCAGCAAGCCTTCCGCGTTGACCGAACCACCGGTGACCTTGTCGCCTTCGTGCTTGGCCACCGGCAGGCTTTCGCCGGTGATCAGGGATTCATCAATCTGGCTCGCCCCTTCCACCACCAGCCCGTCCACCGGCACGCGTTCCCCGGGCTTGATGACAACGAGGTCGCCATGGACCAACTGGCTGACGGCCACTTCGCTGTCCTGGCCATCCCGCCGCAGACGTGCGGTCTCGGGCTTGAGCGCATTCAGGGCGCGGATGGCCTCCGTGGTCTGACGCTTGGCTCTGGTTTCCAGCCATTTGCCAAGCAGCACCAGCGTGATGACGACGGCCGATGCCTCGAAGTAAAGGTGCGGCATACCGTGATTGGCGTGGCGCAGCATCAGGTACACGCTCAGGCCATAGCCGGCGGAGGTGCCCAGCGCCACCAATAAATCCATGTTGCCGGCCCGTGCCTTGATGGCCTTCCAGCCGGAGCGGTAAAAGCGGGCGCCCAGCCAGAACTGCACTGGCGTGGCAAGCGCAAGCTGAATCCAGCCTGGCAGCATCCAGTCGGCGCCGAAGAAGCCGGCGATCATCGGGATCACGAGTGGCACGGAAAGCACCGCCGCAACGGCCATCGGCCACCAGGCATTGACGGGTGGCAAACGCACGGATCCGTCCGCTTCGCTGGTCGCGGGGCGGGCGGTGTAGCCGGCTTTTTCAACCGCTGCGCGCAGCACTTCAAAAGGCACGTGATCAGCGGCAGTGATGCTGGCCACTTCCGTTGCGAGATTGACATTTGCCTCGCTGACGCCGGGCACCGCGGCCAGCGCTTTCTGTACCCGACCCACGCAAGATGCGCAAGTCATGCCTTCAATGGGCAGTTCCCATTGGGTCGGGTGGGTCGCGTTTGCGGGGATGGCCGGATGAAGCGATGCGGTCTGAAGTTTTGCGGTAGTTTCCATTTTTTCCTCTGGCGATGATGCCTTTCAGGGCGATACCGCAAGTCTCAAGCTTGCCACCATGGTAAGGTCAAACGGTGGCGCGTCAATCCCCTTGTTGAAACAGGGGCATCATCCGAAGCTGGTTGACCTTGCCACAGTGGCAAGGTCTACATTCCGGATTTTCAACTTTCAGGAGTACGCAATGATTGAATTCGAAGTTAAAGACATGAGCTGTGGCCACTGCGTCGGTGTGGTGACTCAAACTGTCAAACTGGTTGATCCCGATGCCCGGGTCGAAGTGGATCTGGGCGCGAAAAAGGTCATGATTGAATCGGAGGAGGACAGGTCATCTTTCGCCGAAGCCTTGACTGCCGCGGGTTACCCCGCCGTTTGACGCTTGCCGATGCTGAACCCAGGTGTGGATCCCGACCACACACAGGGTCAGCCAGACAACAGCCAGTGCAAACCCGCCGAGGACGTCACTGAGGTAGTGCACGCCCAGGTAAACCCGGCTGAAAGCCACCAGTGCAACCATGCCAAGGGCAATCAAAAAGATGACTGAGCGCAGTGCCCAACTCTTTGTGCGCATCACAAGCATGGTGGCTGCCACGCCGTAGAACAAGGTTGCGCCCACCGCGTGGCCGCTGGGAAAGCTGTAGGTAACCAGGGTCAGGACAGGGTCGTCGAAAGTCGGCCGCGCCCGCTGGAACGCCAGCTTCATCAGGATGTTGAGCAGCATGCCGCCGGGGACGGCGAGCAACACGCTCAACAACCATACCCAGCTGCGTCTGTACAGCAGCACAAGGGCCAGGCACAACACGGCGGCGCTCAATACCCAGGGGTCATGCATGTGGGAGATGACCAGCATGAAGCGGGTCAGCGTGGGAGCCGCCTGAACGTGCAGCCACCGGGTCAGGGTCATATCAAGCAGCGTCAGCGGATCCCCGGCGACAACATTCCCCGCAATGCCGCCAAACAGCGAGCTCGCGGCAATCAAAATCACCGCACCAACCGTGGGTACCTGCAGCCTGGCCGGTACTCCAGCGATCATTTCATTTTCCCGGTTTTTCGGTCTGGATGTCCGTCACCACAATCGCGCCGGCGGTCTGCTCGGCCTTGAAGCGAATCCTGTCGCCTGCCTTTACTTTGTCCAGCAAGGCGGGATCTTTGACCTGGAACACCATGGTCATGCCGGGCATGTCCAGGCTTTTGATGACGCCGTGTTTGATGGTGATTTTCCTGGTGTCTTTGTCCACTTTCCGGACTTCACCATCTGCCATGTCGGCAGAAGGGGCTGCCGCGGCGGTTTCCTTTTTTACGTCGGCGGGAGCGATCGGCGCGCCAGCATGAGACGCCGCATAAACCGACGCTGCGCCAATCGTCAAGGCAGCGAGGATGAGCACGGGTTGAAGTTTTTTCATGAGATTTGTTTCAGGATTTGACGGAAGATTTTGAAGAATAAGACTGGTAGTTGCGCGTCTTGCCGTCCTCAAGGACCAGCAACACTTCGTAGGCGTCCTTGCGCCCTCCATAGATGGGGGCATCCATGCCGGGCGATCCAACCGGCATGCCGGGAACCGTCAAGCCAATGGCCTTGGGACGTTCCTTGAGCAGACGGCGGATTTCTTTCGCGGGCACATGGCCCTCAATGGCGTAGCCGCCCACCAGAGCGGTGTGGCATGAGCCCAGCTTTTCAGGCATGCGCAGGCGGGTTCTGGCCTCTGTGTTGCCGCCGTCGTGCGCTTTGACCTGAAAACCTTCGGCTTCGAGGTGTTTTATCCAGTCTTTGCAGCAGCCGCAGCCAGCGTCTTTCCAGACCTCGACTTGTGGTTTCGTGTTGGCCATCAGTGCCGGCGCAGCCAGGACAGCGCTTGCCAGGCCGGCCATGGTTTGCATGAGTTGTCGTCTTTTCATGGGGGTCTCCTTGAAATGTTTATCGGGCGACTACGCTGATCTTGCCGACCATGCCAGCCTGGTAATGGCCTGCAATCAAGCAGGCAAAGTCGAATTCACCCACGCGATTGAAAGTCCAGACGAGGCCGCCCGTTTTGCCGGCAGCCACGTGGGCCATGTAGGGCTCGTCGTGTTCCATGCCCGGAAACTTCAGCATCAGGGCGGCGTGTTCGTCGAGTTCTTTTTTGGTACCAATCACCAGTTCGTGCAACAGCTTGCCCTTGTTCTGAATGACAAGACGTACGGTTTCGCCTTGTTTGAATGTCAGCCTGTCGGGCGTAAAACGCATGTTGTCCGTCATGGTCAGGGTCACGGTGCGCTGCACAGATTTGGCGTCACCGGCAATTCCCCATTCTTTTTGCTCTTTCTTGACAGGCGCAGATTTTTTGCCGTGCGCCTTTTCAGTGTGGGCAAACGAGAGGGTGCCGACACTTGCGGCCAGCGATAACAAGAAAGTGGAGACAAGTAGCTTCATAGAACACACTTTCTGAATCAATGCTGGTGTTTGGAGAGCGAAGAGGCGTCAGCAGATCCGGCATAACCGCGCAGCTGGGCGTAGTGCTTGATCTGCTGCGGTGTCAGCAAACGGGTCTGCTGCAAGTGGGTTTGCAGGTGCGCGTTGCGAAGTGCGGCCTGCAATTGACCAATGCGCTGCGTTTGTGCGGCCAGTTGCGTCTCATTGATCTGCCGGGTCGAAAAGGCAGTGTCCAGCTCGCGTTCGGCCTCTACCAATTGTGTGCCCAGCGCCCGCGCTTGTGCCTTGTGCTTGAGCATCAGTTGCTCACTCGCGCTTTTCTGCGCCGCTGTCAGCTCCAGCTGTTGCGCCAGCTCCAGCGTGTGCATGGGGCCGGGATAACCATTGAGCTCAGCTGCCCGCGCCTGCTCCATGCCCTTGCCGGCCAGCAGGTCCTGGGTTTGTGTGCTTGACAGTGCCTTGATGTCGCGGGTTTGCTGACCTGCGTAGGGGTTGTCGGGGGAGGTATGTACATGTTGGGCAAAAAGGCTTGTCGCTCCCGCTGTCAGGGCCAGAACTGCTATCAATTTAAGAGTGAATTTGTTTCGCATGATTTTCCTTGTATGAATTGAATGTTCAGTGTTTCGTGTGGTCCATGCCGCCCTTGACGGGTTTGCGGACCTGGACTTCAATTTCTTTGGCAGGCATGTTTTGTACCGGCATGGACTTGCCACCCTGGGCGGCAAAACGCGCCGGATTGGGCATGGCGCCCGTCCATTCATAGGCCACTTCTCCGGCGGGGTGCTTGTACCAGCCCGGGTCTTTGTAATCGCCCGCCTTCTGGTTCTTGCGCACCTTGAGCACCGAGAACATGCCACCCATTTCCACGGAGCCAAACGGCCCTGCGCCGCTCATCATGGGTGCGGTGTTGTCGGGCAGCGGCATTTCCATCTCGGCCATGTCGGCCATGCCGCGCTCACCCATCACCATGTAGTCCGGAATCACGTTGGTGATGTCGCGCACGATCTTGCGATGGTCCACGCCAATCATGGTGGGCACGTTGTGGCCCATCGCGTTCATGGTGTGGTGGCTCTTGTGGCAATGAAAAGCCCAGTCGCCTTCCTCGTCAGCCAGAAACTCGATTTGCCGCATCTGGCCCACCGCCACGTCGGTGGTCACTTCATACCAGCGGGTGGACTTCGGTGTGGGTCCGCCATCGGTGCCCGTGACAAGAAACTCATGGCCGTGCAGGTGAATGGGGTGGTTGGTCATGGTCAGGTTGCCCATCCGGATGCGCACCTTGTCATTCTTTCGCACCACCAGCGGGTCTATGCCCGGAAACACCCGGCTGTTCCAGCTCCAGATGTTGAAGTCCAGCATGGTCATGATTTTGGGCGTGTAGGCGCCGGGGTCAATGTCATAGGCGTTGAGCAGGAAGACAAAGTCACGGTCCACCTCGTCGATCAGCGGATGTCTGGCTTTGGGGTGGGTGATCCAGAAGCCCATCATGCCCATGGCCATCTGCGTCATTTCGTCGGCATGCGGGTGGTACATGAAAGTGCCGGGGCGTCGGGCTACAAATTCATACACAAAAGTCTTGCCCGGCTGGATCGATGGTTGCGTCAGCCCCGACACGCCGTCCATGCCGTTGGGCAGGCGCTGGCCGTGCCAGTGCACGCTGGTGTGCTCCGGCAATTTGTTGGTCACAAAAATGCGCACCCTGTCGCCCTCCACAACCTCGATGGTCGGACCGGGTGACTGGCCGTTGTAGCCCCACAGGTGTGCCTTGAAGCCGGGCGCCATCTCGCGCACCACCGGTTCGGCCACCAAATGAAACTCCTTGACGCCCTGATTCATGCGCCAGGGAAGCGTCCATCCGTTGAGCGTCACCACCGGGTTGTAAGGGCGGCCCGTGTTGGGTACCAGCGGGGCCATGGTGTCGGGTTTGGTCTGGATCATGGGCTCCGGCAGGGCGGCCATGGCCACCTTGCTCACCGCAGCAGCGGCGACCGCGGTGGTGATGGCTCCGGCGCCGCCAAGAAAATTTCTTCTGTTTGTCATGGAATGTCTTTGGGTATGGGGGTTGACGCTCAATGACCGGCCTCGGCGCCACCGGTGGCGCCGGTCCTGGCCATGACTGCCGTGGCTGTGGGTTGGCCGATCATGGAAGCGGCGAGCGCCGCATCCGCCAACCAAAACTGCTGATAGGCGTTGATTGCCGCCGTCACGCTGAAAATCTGGTCTCGGGTGTCGGCCAGCAGTTCGAACACGCCGATCAACATGCCGTTGTAACGCAGCACATTTTCTTCGGCCATGGTTTTGCGCAGCGGCACAATTTCGTCGCGATAATGCCGGGCCACGTCATGGGCCGTGCGGTAGGCCGAATAACTTTCCCGCAACTGCGATGACGCGCTGCGTATCGTGCTTTCATAGCGGTTCGCGGCTGCCAGTGACTGCGCGTTCATGCTGCCGCGCTGGGCCGAGCCCCAGTCAAAGATCGGCAGGCGAATGCCCAGCTCGTAACCTCTGGCTGTTGTTTTGTGACCCTGCGCATTGTTCTCAAACGTCGTATTGCGGATGACGCCCAGCTCCACATCAACCACACTGTTCAGCAGGTTCAAACCCTGGGATTTGCCAGCCAGGTCGAGTTGGCTGCGCGCCATTTGTACATCCAGGCGTTGCTGCATGGCACTGCTGGTTACCACACTGGCCTGGCGCGGCTCTTTTGGCAAGTCAGGCAGGCGCTCGGGAAGCTTCAGCTCGGCAGCTTGCGCGTCGGTCAGGCCAAGCTGGCGGATCAAATCCTCCCGGGTGGCGGTGCCGGCATGTTGGGCGGACGCGAGTTGCGCCGTGCTGTCCGCATAAAAGGCCTGCTGACGGGCCCGCTGTAGTTTGGTGAAATTGCCCACCTGCTGCATGCGCCGGGCGAGCTCGGCGCTGGCCTGTGCGGCGGCTGCCACTTGCCCCGCATAGTGCAAGGTCTGCTGGGCAGCCACTGCGCGCACCCACGCCTGACGCACCTGGGTGACCTGATCGACCACGCTGGCACTGAGCTGGAGCCGGGCTTGCGCGAGTTGACCGCGTGAAATCACCTGGCGTTGCGGCAGCGTCAACAGGTCCAGCAGACCAAACGACAACATACGCCCGATATCGAGCTCGGTGCCGGATCGAACGCGTTCAAAAGTGAAAATCGGATTGGCAATACGCCCCAGCTGATTGGCCGACGCCTGATCGGACCAGCTTTGCGCCAACAAGGTTTGCACGGCCGGGCTGTTGGCCAGTGCCAGTTGCACCGCATCGTCCTGACTCAGGGGTGTGGCCAGCAGTTCGCTGCTCAGCTTGCTGCGTGCCTGCTGCTGTTGCGAGGTACGGCCAAGCTCCAGCTTGCCCTGGGTGAAGGTGCCGGTACTGCTGTTGGTGTCCTGTACGGCCTCGTCAAAGTTGACGGAGGCGCATCCGGCCAGCAGGAGTGTGGCGGCAGCAGCAGTGCCCAATCGGAAAATGGGGCTCATGGTTTGACCTGTGCAGGGTTGCCGTGTCCGGCGTGCGGATGCGCTGGTGTACTTGCTGCGGGTGTGCCTTGCCCTTGTGGTGATTGCGCTTCTTTGGCATACGCGCGCCAGCCACCGATTCGGCCCACCTGGTCATTGGCTTGCTTCCAGTTGACGGTTTTTTCGTCGGTGTAGGGCTGGTAGCCTTCAAACGCCGAGCGAAATGGAGCGGGTACGGCTGCAGGTGCAGCGGTATCAGGGGTTTGGGCGCTGGCAAAGCTGGTGCCCACGGACAAAAGCAATAAAGCGTGCCATGGCAACTGCCGCAAAATAAAACGAATGGTCACAAGAATCTCCTGAACTACGAGCGATGCGATTTGCTAAAAATCGCGATATCCGGGCGTCAAAGAGACGCGGATCCGTGAGGACCGTGCCGGATGGCAAGTACAGGACCAATACGGGCCTGGAGATCAGGAGATGGGTGGTTTTTGGCCCAGCGCGGCGTCGGCGCTGGCAAACAAGTAAGGCGCAGCCGGGGGCGGAGGGGAGGCGTGGAAAACGAGGGGCAAGCGGGCCGCGGCGGGAGACAGCGCGACCGTATGGCAAGCCTGGCAGGCCG
>JAKFXR010000166.1 GCA_021731285.1 Polaromonas sp.
GGTTGCGCAAGGCGTCGAGGGCCAGACGTGCCTGCCCCAGTGTGCCGCTGGCATACACGTCATCACCGGCCCGCGCGCCCGAGCGCAGCAAGGCCTGCCCTTTGGGCACTTCTCCGAAAACAGTGATGCAGATGTTGAGTGGCCCTTGCGTGGTGTCGCCGCCCACCAGATTGCATGCATGCTGGTCCGCCAGGGCAAAAAGGCCGCGCGAGAACGCTGCAAGCCATGGTTCATTGACCTGAGGCAGCGCCAGGGCCAGCGTGAAGGCCAGCGGCCGGGCGCCGCAGGCGGCCAGGTCGCTGAGGTTCACCGCCAGTGCTTTGTGCCCGAGTGTGGCGGGATCAACATCCGCAAAAAAATGCCGGCCCTCGACCAGCATGTCGCTGGAGATGGCCAGTTGCATGCCGGGGGAGGGTTGAAGCAGGGCGCAGTCGTCGCCGACGCCGAGCGCGGCACGAGGCGCGGGGCGTGTGAAATAGCGCGCGATCAGATCAAATTCACCCATGCGCTGAGCATAACGGCTTGAAGGAAGCTTTTTGCCGCCCCAACTCCTAGACCGGCAGGCCGCGCCACTTCAGGGCGGCCTGGCGAATCACTTCGGCCAGAAGGTGCTCGCGCGACTGTTGTTCGCGCAGCCAGCGCGCATCGTTGTTGGACAGCTCGACACTGCTACGCAGCAGATGGATGCCTCCACTGGCGCCCAGGGGTCCGGCGTGTGTGCCCAGTTTGTCCATGGTCATCAGGATGTGGTCGCGCAAGGCCATGTGCTCGCCGGTCGCGGGATCAACGTACACCGCTTCCAGGCCGAAACGGCAGGCCTGAAAACGGTTGTAGGTATAGACCAGGTAGTCGTCCTCTGTGGGGACGAAGGGCTGATCGTTCATGAACCAGGAGGCAAGGGATTGCACATAGCCGGCCAGTGCCGCCGCCCGGCCAACGGTCAGCGGCGTATCGAACACGCGGATTTCGATGGTGCCGAATTCAGGTTTGGGCCGGATGTCCCAGTAAAAATCCTTCATGCTTTTGACCACGCCGGTGCGTGTCATCTTTTCGAAGTACACGCTGAATTCTTTCCAGGTCAGCGCCAGCGGCGCGCGTCCCGACAGTGGAAAGGCAAAAACCGAATTGAGCCGCGCGGAATCAAAGGCGGTGTCCTGGCCCTGCACATAGGGCGACGACGCCGACAAGGCAATGAAGTGAGGGATGTAGCGCGACATGCGGTGCAGGGTCAGCAGGGCGGTGTCAGCGTCGGGACAACCCACGTGGACATGCTGGCCAAAAATGGTGAACTGCTTGGACAGATAGCCGTACAGCTCGGAGAGTTCGCGAAAACGCGGCTTGTCGTAGATGCGTCGCTCATGCCATTGCTGAAACGGGTGGGTCCCGCCGCCGACCACTGCGATGTTGAGCTTGTCAGCGCTTTTGACCAGTGCATCGCGGAGCTGCGTCAGCTGCCCCAGCACCTCCGCTGACGAGTGGCATACGCCGGTTGAGATTTCGATCATGCTCGACGTCATCTCCGGCACCACGCTTCCCGGCAGGGGGATCTTGCTCATCAGGCGCAGCATGTCTTCGGCATAGGGCGCCAGATCGTAGTCGTGGGTGTTGACCAGCTGCAGCTCCAGCTCGACCCCCAGCGACAAGGCCGCGGATTTCTGGAACGGTTCCAGCCCCCGGGGTACGGGCGGCGAAGCAAAAGCCCTATTCACGCAGCTCTCCCAGGCTCGAGTGCTGCACCCTGGATGTCCACGGCATCGACGTCTCTCCGGCGCGATAAAGCGCAAAGGTGGCAAGCACGGCGCCCAGAACCTCCATCAGCAAAATGGCCGGTAGCGCGATGCTGGCAATGCGTGGCCCCACGGCGGTGGACGAGGCGACAAACTGCGAGACCAGCAGCAGCGCCACGGACGACATGGGTGACATCGCGCAGCCCACCCACAAGGCCTGTGTCCAGCTGGAGCCGCTGCCCACATTGCCAACGGCCACACCAACAATTTTTGACAGGGCCCGTGCCACCACAAGAGCGGTGACAAGGCCCGCGACCGGCCCGCTCCAGTCCGCCTGCGCCGCCACCACGGATACGAGAACAAACATCAGCATGGTCAGCATCGCCGAGGCTGTGCCCATTTGCCGCGGCCATGACCAGGGGCGTGGGTTGAGCTGCTTGAGCATCATGCCGCCCAGCAACGCAGCCAGCGGCGCGGAGCCTCCAAAGTGCGCGGCCAGCGCCGCGCCTGCAGCAATCATGGCCAGCAGCAGGATGGCTGTGTTCTCGCTGGTCGGGCTCATCACACGCAGGGCCGAGCGCAGGGCGAGCGCGAGACCAGCACCCACCACCACCGACAGGCCCAGCACCACAGCCACGGGGTAGAGCGAGTCGAAGAGCGTGTCGTTGAGGCTGAGTTCGCCGCGCTTCATCATGCCGGCCAGGGCGCTGCAGAAAGTCAGGGCGTACAGCGTGCTGAGCGTCGAAAGAACCATGGCCCGCTCGGTCACCGGACCCGATGCGCGCGTGTCCATGATGACACGTGACAGAACCGCGGGCGAGGCGGCCATGGCCAGAAGCGCCAGCGGCTCCGCCACCACTTCACGCACATCAAAAAAGCGCAGGCTGGCGTACACCGCCGCGAAGGTCAGCACCGATTCGGCCACGCTTTGCACCAGCACCATGGGGTTGTGCCGAAACCAGCGCATCGGAATACGCCCGCCTGCTTCAAACAGCACCACGGCCACGCCGAGTTCCAGCAGAAAAAGCCCGGTACCCTGCAAGGGCCAGGCCGCGCCGCTAAAGCCCGCCAGACCGGCAAAACCGCCCACAACGGAATACCCGACTACCTTGGGTAATCTGGCATAACGCCGCACCAGATGGCCGGTCAGCGCTGCGACGGCCAGCAAGATGGACCACTGCACGGTGGGAAGACCTGCCGAGGGCTTGATCCATTCGGACCAGAAAGCCATGAGCTCATTCATGTCGAAGGATCTCCGCTGCTCGTTGAAAACTGATGCGGCCCTGCGTCAAGGACGGGTGCGCGCGTGAAGGCGTTGCGATGGGGCCGGGAGAGCCTGCCGGATTTAACCGGGTTCCCATTTGATAACAGTCGCCTGGCCTGGCGTGTAGGACAAGAACTGAGATCGCCGGACCACTGGCGCCCGCGCTTGAAAATACTCAGGCAGGGACGAAAAAACTGCCAGGCTGGCTGCGCCAGCGTGCCCAGATGGCTGCGCGTATGCGCGCACGGTCCACCCCGCTGACGTTGTGCGCCTGCAGCGCCAGGCGGAAGGCGAGGTAAAAGCTGACGCCAAGGTTGAGAGCACCTATCAGCGGGATGGCTGCAACGCACCACCACCAGGCGGCTTGCCGCAGCACGTCCCAGCCCAGGCTTGCGCTTGCGGCTGCCAGCTGCCCAGCCGACAGGGTGACGTGCCGCACTTCAAGCTCCAACCCGAAAAAACCGGTGATGGGGGGAATCAGGCCCAGCAGGAAACCGAGGGCGACGTTGGAGGTGAATCCCGAAATGTTGTCGCGCATGAAGCCGGCCCAGCGCCGCGCGCGCTGGCTCCCCAGGGCCCGGGTGATGCGCGGGTTGTAGCGTATGGCGGAGGCCAGGCGGTACAGCACAAACCAGTTTTCCACCCAGCCTCCAATCAGGCTGGCGGCAAACAAAAGCGCACCGGTGAAGGCCGCCCACAGGAGCGTCGGACCCAACAGACTCAGTGCGTTCAGAACATGCAATGCTTCTGCCGGGCTGACCATGGTCCTGCCGATCGTCAACGCAAGGACTCCGCTGATCAACAGCACCACCGGCACGACCATCAGCACATTACCCAGTACGGCCGCCACCTGGGAGCGCACCAGGTGGGTCACTTCGTCGACAAACTCTCTGACCGCCTCGACCGAACGCAAGTCCTTGAGTTTGGCGGCCATCGCGGGCGCGGTCATGGCCGGTTGCTTGGTCGCCAGTGTGAAATGCAAAAGCTGTATCAGCACGAAGCTTGCGGCGTACATCAAGCTGGCGACAAAGCCGCTCCAGAAAGACGAAAGGGCCAGACCCACGATGGCGAATTTAAGCAGCGTGGTGACGGCTGTCAGGGCCCCGCCGCCGGCAGCCTTGCCCAGCATGTCGACATAAGCGGCGCGGTCGCGTGTGATGTAGTGCTCCCCGGTCTCCGCCCCGCGCTCTGCCACCTTCGCAGCGAGCAGGCTGGAGTTGGATGCGATCAGCGCTCGTATGCTGCGGCGCTCCCTGGCCAGCAGGACCAGACGGGCCAGCAATTGCATCGCGCTGGTGGCGGGCTTGTCCGACAGCAGGCAGTCCAGCAGTTCGCGGATACGCAGAATGCGCTCACGCAACTGGCGCAGGCGAAAGACCAGTCCCACCGAAATGCCGTGCTCGTCCAGATGCGAGTACACCGATGCCGCAGCCGCGCGGCATGCTTCCAGCCGGCTTTTGAACTGGTCCACCGCGAGATGCACCGCGCCGCTGTCGGGCCCATAGGCGACCAGGGCTGCGCGGATGGCCTCCAGATCGGCCGGCAGGCCATGAAAGGGACGCGTCAACAGGGATTGCCCACTCATGCGCAGCCGCAATTCGGGAGAGAACCCGGTGGCCCTGACCTGGCTGGTGCAGTAGGTCATCGCCTCCATCAGGATGTCACGCCAGTCCTGCAGCAGGGGATCGCGGCCTTCTTCTGCGCTGCTGTCTGGCGCGTGGTCCGCGCCCGGGTCCGGGTTTGCTGCGTCATCCAGCAACTCACCCAGCCGTGCCAGTGTTTTTTCATCGAGCAGGCGCAGCCATTGCGCGTCAAAGGGAGAGGGAAACAGCAGCATGAACAATTCGGTCGCATGCGTGGTTTCCGGTGTGCCCGGCAGCAACTTGTAACGCAGCCTTTCGCCGAGCTCACTTAAAAACGCCGCGCGAGGCGCGAAGCCGAAGTCAGCCAGAAGAGGGGTGGCGTCGACGGTGCTGATCAGGATCTTCCACCAGGCTTGCAGCCTGGTCTGAAATCCGGGTCGCGCCTGTGCGGCGTCGATGAAAAGATGGACCCGGGACAACGCAGCCTGCGGGTTGTTGGCATCGCCCCGAATCCAGTCAAGCAGAGCGATCAGCCAGAGGTGGCGCGCGGCAAGCTCAGCCGAAGGATCCAGCTGGTCCAGCAATTGGGCCAGGTTGCGCATAAAGCGAACAGCCCCTAGTGGAGGACCCGGGCGCCGTGGTCCGGCCCGGCGGTGTCGCCCGCATCCAGCACAAACATGGGAATGGCGGACTCGAAGCGCTCGCCGTCCTCGGCGACAAAAAAGTAGCTGCCGTGCATGGTGCCGGTCGGTGTGCGCAGCCGGGAGCTGCTGCTGTACTGGAAGGACTCACCGGGTTTGAGAAGCGGCTGGTGCCCCACCACCCCCAGCCCCTTGACTTCTTCGGTATGACCCCTGGCATCGCTGATGATCCAGTGGCGGGAGATCAGTTGAGCGGCAACCTCACCGGTGTTGGTGATGGTGACGGTGTAGGCGAAGCCGTAGATGTCGCTTTGGGGCGCAGAATGCTCGGGCATGTAGAGCGGCAGGACTTCGCAGGAAAATTGGTATTTCGGCATGGCAGCGGCAAGTGTGGTGCCCATGTTAACCGCCCCGATGGACAGATGATTGCACGGCGCCAGCGCTTGCTGCGACAATCCGGCCATGAGCCCACTCCAGTCTCCTGCCTACCGGATCGCCCCTTCCATCTTGTCTGCCGATTTCGCCCGACTGGGTGATGAGGTCCAGGCCGTGATTGCCGGCGGTGCCGACTGGATCCATTTCGACGTGATGGACAACCACTATGTGCCCAACCTCACCTTCGGGCCCATGATTTGCAGCGCGCTCAAGCCGCACGCCAAAAATGGGGACGGCAGCGCCGTGCCGATTGATGTGCATCTGATGGTGGAGCCTGTGGATGCGCTTGCCGCCGCCTTTGCCGATGCCGGGGCCGACCTGATCAGCTTTCATCCGGATGCCTCAGGCCATGTGCACCGCAGCGTGCAGGCCATCAAGGCCAAAGGCTGCAAGGCCGGACTGGTTTTTAACCCGGCGGTGCCGCTGGACGTGCTGGACTGGGTGATCGAAGACATCGACCTGATCCTCATCATGAGCGTCAACCCGGGATTCGGTGGCCAGGGTTTCATTGAGTCGGCCCTGCGAAAAATCAGCGACGCCAGGCGGCGGATCGATGCGTGTGGCAAGGACATCCGGCTCGAGGTGGACGGCGGCATCAAGGTAGATAACATCGCCAGGGTGGCTGCGGCGGGCGCTGACACCTTTGTTGCGGGCAGCGCCATTTTTGGCCAGCCTGACTACAAAGCGGTGATGGATGCCATGCGCTCTGCGTTGGCAAAGCGGTGAGAACGGCAAGTTAGCACGCGGCGCCGGCGCCCCGCATGGAAGGAACCGGATGACGAACAGGAAATCGGACCCCCAGGCCCCGCTTGATCAGATCTCCGGCGCCGGCGCAGGACGCCATCTGCTTCAGGTACCCGCGCCGCGGGCCCGTATTCTGGTGGTCGAGGACACCGAAGACATCCGCTACATTCTCACGGCCCTGCTTGAAGAAAAGTACGACGTGTTGTCGGCCGCGTCGGGGGAGAGCGGGCTGGCGCAGGCGTTTTCAGAACCGCCTCCCGATCTCATCCTGCTGGACGTGCTGATGCCCGACATGGACGGTTACCAGGTGCTGGACCGCCTGCAACGCGATCCGCGTACGGCAGATATTCCTGTGATCTTTCTCACCGCACTGAGCAGCGTGGAGGAAGAGCAGCGCGGCCTGGATCTCGGCGCAACCGACTACGTTGCCAAGCCCATCAGCCCGCCCATCCTGCTGGCCAGGGTGAGGCTTCACCTGGAGCGAAGCGCGAACGCCCGGCGGCTGAAGAACCTGTCGGAAAAGCTGTCGCGCTATCTTGCGCCGCAGGTCTACCAGTCGCTTTTTGACGGATCCCGCCAGGCCGAGATCCAGACGCAACGCAAGAAGCTCACCGTCTTTTTTTCCGACATCAAGAACTTCACCGCGTCGACGGCGCAGTGGCAGCCTGAAGAGGTGACCTTGTTGCTGAACAGCTATTTCGGCGAGATGTCGCAGATTGCTGCCGAATACGGTGCCACGCTCGACAAATTCATTGGGGATGCGATCGTCATCTTTTTTGGTGACCCGCACACACTCGGCGTGCGGCAGGACGCCGTTCAGTGTGTCCGGATGGCTGTGGCCATGCAAAGGCGCATGACGGAGCTACAGGCCCGCTGGCGCGGGATGGGCATCAACAAAACTTTCGAAATCCGGGTGGGCATCAACTCCGGATATTGCGATGTGGGCAATTTTGGCAGCGCCCTGCGCATGGAATACACCATCATCGGCCGCGAGGTCAACCTGGCCGCCCGTCTGGAACAGGCGGCCGAACCGGGAGAAATTCTCATCTCCAGCGAGACCCATGCGCTGGTGCAGGGGGACATTCAGACCGATGCGCGTGACCCGCTGATGGCCAAGGGCTTCCCTGAACCCATTCCTGTGTATGTGGTTCGTCCGCCCAGCGTCAGCCCAGGCGCCGACCCGGGAGTGATTCAATGCAACCGGCCCGGGATGCATATGGAAATTGATGTGGCCCGCCTCACAGCCGCTGAACGGGCGGACGCTGCAAACCAGCTGCGTCGGGTCATCGAGAGTCTCGAGGCGGGGGAGGCTGCAATGGCCGAGCCACTACCCGCCGCCCCGACCCAGGACTTCACTTTCCCTGCCAGCATTGCGGGACTTGACGCCGAATTGGGGCTGCGCCGTGCGATGGGCGTGAAAAACCTGTATGTTTCCATGTTGACACGTTTTCTGGAGGGGCGCAGGGACACGCCGGCGAAGGTACGTGAGGCGCTGCAAGCCGGGGATTTGAAAGCGGCCGAGCTGCTGACCCATTCCCTGCGCGGCGTGGCTGGGCAAATCGGTGCGATTCGGGTGCCGGTGGATGCACAGGCTCTGGAGCAGGCTATCCATGAAGCACAGCCACAGCCTGTCCTCGAGGGTTTGTTGCTGCGTCTGCAGGATTCGCTCGGCGAACTGACGGACGCGCTTGCTGAAGGTCTCCAAACAACCGGGCCGGTTCCCTGACCGGCCACAGACACCACCGGGTTTGAACCCATGAAATTGCCTTTTGGTCCCACCATCATCGCCGCCCTCGCTGCGGGCGTGGTGCTGGTCATCGTGAGCATCACGGCGTCCTACCTCACCATCAACTCCCTGATTCGCGGCGCGCAGCGGGAGGCGCAGACCCAGGAAACGCTGCTCCTTCTGGAATCGGTGGTTTCCAATTACAAAGCCACGGAGGCCTCGCAGCGCCGCTATCTGCTGACCCGTGCCGAGTCCGATCTGGCGGTTTACCGCCTGGCCGCCGAGAAACTGCAGCTGACCTTGCCTCAACTGCTGACGGCACCCACGGCCAGCGGTGACCTTCAGGACTGGCAAACCCTGCAAAGTGCGATTTCGGCGCATGTATCGCTGATGGAACGTGCGGTGAATGTGGGTCAGGACATCGGGGTGGAGGCCGCTGCGCTGCTTGTCGGGAACGAGTTGGACCGAAAACTTGACGGGGAAATCTCGGCACTGGTGCCACGCATCAGAGACACTGAAATCCGCATCCTGGGCAGTGCCCGGGAAGAGGCGCGCCGCAACGCGCAGAACGTCGAATACCTGATCGTTGCGGGCGGGCTGCTGTCACTGTCCATTCTGGCCTGGGCGGCATTCATGATTTTTCGCACCCAGGCCAAGCGCCTGCGGATTCAGGCACAACTTGCCGACAGTGAGGCGCTCGCCCGCGCTGTGACCGAGAGCATGGCCGATGGCGTCGTCACGGTGACGCAGGCTGGTCTGGTGGTCAATGCGAATGCCGCAGCTCAGCAGCTGTTTGGCTATACCCTGCAGCAATTGCAGGGGGAACATGTGGCCCTCTTGTTGCCAGAACGTTATCAAATGCCTTTTCGGGCCTTCTTCGACGCATTGACGGAGCGTCCCGCCGGTTTCAGAGAGTCCGACACCGAGGTATGGGGACAGCGCCGGGAAGGTCAGGAGTTTCCTGTGCGGGTGTCTTTTGGTGACGTCACCGCAGGCGGAGAGCGGCTTTTCACCGCCATCATCCGTGATGTGACCGAAAGCAAGCAGATCGCTGATGCCCTGCGCGACAGCGAAGCCCAACTGCGCCAGCTAACCGACAGCGTTCCTGCGCTGATTGCTTATGTGGACCGGGACCAGCGGTTTCGGTTTGTCAACAAGGCGTACGAAGAAATCTTCAGCCTGCCACGCGCAAAGATTCTGGGAAAAACCATGCTTGAAATCGCGGGCCCGGCGTTTTACGCGCAAATGCGGGAGAAGGTGGATCAGGCGCTTGCCGGGGATGCGGTGCGTTATGAGCGCGAGCATGTGCTCCCCAGTGGCGAGAGGCGCGAATATGTGATGAGCTATTTGCCCCGTTATGGCGAAGACAAGGACAAGGACAAGGTGATCGGCGTTTTCTCGCTGGGCACCGATATTTCTGAACTCAAGCGGATCGACCGCATGAAAAGCGAGTTTGTCTCTACAGTCAGCCACGAGCTGCGCACTCCGCTGACATCCATACGGGGGTCGCTGGGTTTGATCTCGGGGGGTATCGCGGGCGTGTTGCCCGACAAGGTGCGCGGCCTGGTCGACATCGCCAAGAACAACTGCGAACGCCTGATCCGCCTCATCAACGATATTCTGGACAGCGAAAAAATAGAGTCAGGCAAGATGCAGTTCGAACTCAAGCCGCTGGAGCTGCGCCCCCTGCTGGAGCAGGCGCTGGCAGACAACCAGGGCTTTGCCGACCAGCACAAGGTCAAACTTGAGATTCAGGCGCCCAGGCAAGCCTTGCGCGCGCATGTGGACAGTGACCGCCTGTTGCAGGTGATGACCAACCTGCTTTCCAATGCCATCAAATTTTCACCGGTGGACGGCACCGTGCTTGTTCTTCTGGGTCGGCATGCGGGACGCCTGCGCGTCGAAGTCATCGACAACGGGCCGGGTATTCCTGAAGAATTTCGGGGGCGGATTTTTCAGAAATTTTCACAGGCCGATTCGTCCGACACGCGACAAAAGGGCGGGACGGGCCTGGGCTTGAGTATTGCGAAGGCCCTGGTGGAGCGCATGAACGGCACCCTGGAGTTCAAATCCAGGCCCAACGTGGGAACCACCTTCTTTTTTGAGCTGCCTGAATGGCGCGAAGCACCGCCGGTGACGGCGCCCATGAGTCTTTATGGCAGTGACCGCCCGCGCATGCTGATTTGCGAGGACGATCCCGATGTTGCGCAGCTTCTATGCATGATGCTGGACAAGGCTGGTTTCGATGCGGACACGGCGCACTCGGCGGCGCAGGCCCGTGATTATCTGAAGGTGGTGTCGTATGCGGCGATGACCGTGGATCTCAAGCTGCCTTATGAAAACGGTCTGGACCTGATACGCAGCATTCGCCAGGACCCCCGCACCTCCAGCCTTCCTGTGGTGGTGGTGTCGGTCACAGCGGCGGAAGCGCGGCTGTATGTTGGCGAGTCCCTCGCCGTTTTGGACTGGCTTGAGAAACCCATCGACGAGAAACGCTTGATAAGCCTGTTGCGCTCCATCCCGCGCCCATGAAAAACGGGGCTTGCGCCCCGTCGATTTTTGCTTGCCGCCAGCGTCAGGCCGGTTTGCCGAGCAGCGCGTCCTTGAGTTTCCAGTCGGCCGGGTTGGGCCCCAGCCAGATGCGCATCAGGGCATGGAAAAACTCGACTTCCTTGAACGGCTCGCCTTGAGGCTTGCCTTTGACCGTGATGACGGTCCCGGTTCCGGGAATCCAGTCGATGGTGAAATTTTCCCCGGCCACCAGTTTTTTCTGGTCCGAGAAAATCTGGCCCATCTTGATGAGCCCCGGGATCAGTTTGGACATCTCGTTTTTGGGGGCATTGTCTGTGAACGCGGTGGTAAAACTTTTACCGAGTTCGTTGGAGTCAATGTCGCGCAAAACGGTGATGCTGATGCGTTTAGGGCCGGGGGTGGCCAGGACTTCCTCAGGCGTGCCTGCCTTCTTGCTGAGGTATAGCCCCGCCGTGTACACCTTGAACACAGCCTTGTAGCGCACACCCGCGCCGTTGAGCTGGAGGTTGGTGCCGCGCAGGTCTATCGTGTCTGACAGCTTGACGCCGGCGACGTCCACGGTCGCTGCTGCTGCGCTCAGGGCCAGCACCCCGCTCAGCAAACCAAATGCACACTGTTTGATCAATTTCATGGAGACTCCAAAGGGTTCAAGAATAAAATAGAACGACCGTTCGTTTATGTATTCTCGAGCTTGAAGGCGGCAAGGGCAAGAGGGTTTGCGAGTATCGAGGGAGGTCAGCCTAAATATCCGGTCTGCTGTGTGCCCCCCGCACGGTTTGCTACACTTTGCGCTCTTATGTTCATTCACCGAATCATTCAGACAGGCAAGGGCGACCGGGGAGCCTGGCCCTGGCGGGCCTGAGTTCTGCGCCCTGAGGCAGGCCCGTCCCGACGCGCCTGCACACAGTCCCCGGCCCGCCGGGGCGTTTTGAATGATGAGCGACAGCGCAAAGACGCGCTCGTCCACCGGTGAAGGACCCAACCGTGATTACTGAACTCGAATTCAAGAGCCTGGCCTCCCAGGGCTACAACCGCATTCCGCTGATGGCGGAGGCGTTTGCCGACCTGGAGACGCCTTTATCCCTTTATCTCAAACTGGCCAATGCCAGGGATGGCGGCAAATACAGCTTCCTGCTCGAATCCGTTGTGGGCGGCGAGCGCTTTGGGCGCTACAGTTTCATCGGGCTGCCGGCGCGCACCCTGGTGCGTTCCAGCGGTTTTGGCGCAAATGCGCTGACCGAGGTGGTGACGGACGGCAAGGTGGTGGAAACCTCCAGCATCAATCCGCTCGACTTCATCAGCAGCTACCAGCAGCGATTCAAGGTGGCGCTGCGACCGGGCCTGCCCCGCTTTTGCGGCGGTCTGGCGGGTTATTTTGGCTACGACACGGTTCGCTACATCGAGAAAAAACTAGAGAAATCCTGTCCGCCCGACACCCTGGGTTGCCCGGACATCCTGTTATTGCAGTGTGAAGAGCTGGCAGTGATCGACAATCTGTCTGGAAAGCTGTACCTGATTGTTTATGCCGATCCTGCAAGGTCGGAGGCTTATGGCAACGCCAAAAAGCGGTTGCGGGAATTGCGGGAGCAGCTCAAATACTCGGTCAGCGCACCGGTGGTCAAACCCTCGCAAGCCTATCCGGCCGAACGCGAATTTGCCAAGGCCGACTACATTGCCGCCGTGGAGCGCGCCAAGGAATTGATTGCCGGTGGTGACTTCATGCAGGTGCAGGTCGGCCAGCGCATCAAGAAGCGCTACACCGAGTCACCCCTGAGCCTGTACAGGGCCTTGCGGTCACTCAATCCCAGCCCCTATATGTATTACTACCATTTTGGCGATTTCCATGTGGTGGGGGCGTCGCCCGAGATTCTGGTGCGGCAGGAAAAAATCGAGGCAGGGCAAAAAGTGACCATACGTCCCTTGGCGGGTACGCGGCCAAGGGCCTCATCGCCCGAGGCGGATCTGGCGATCGAGCAGGAGCTCATCAACGACCCCAAGGAGCGTGCCGAGCACGTCATGCTGATTGATCTGGCGCGCAATGACATCGGGCGTATCGCCAGGACCGGTACGGTGAAGGTGACAGAAGCTTTTGCGGTCGAGCGCTACAGCCATGTCATGCACATCGTCAGCAATGTGGAAGGCAGCCTGCTCGATGGCATGAGCAGCATGGATGTGCTCAAAGCCACTTTCCCCGCCGGAACCCTGACCGGCGCGCCCAAGGTGCATGCGATGGAGCTGATCGACCAGCTGGAGCCGACCAAACGCGGTCTGTATGGAGGTGCCTGTGGTTACCTCAGCTATGCGGGCGACATGGATGTGGCGATTGCGATCCGCACCGGTGTGATCAAGGACCAGATGCTCTATGTACAGGCCGCTGCCGGTGTGGTCGCCGATTCGGTGCCCGAGCTGGAATGGAAAGAAACCGAAGCCAAGGCCCGCGCTCTGTTGCGCGCTGCCGAGCTGGTTGAGGAGGGCCTGGAATGAGCGCCCCTCACATACACCGGTGCCAAACCATGGTCGACGTGCGTCAGCACATTGACGGCCTGGATGAGCGCATCGTGGCCCTGCTGACTGAACGCGCAGCCTACGTGGCGCAAGCGGCACGCATCAAGCCCACTGCCGACAAAATCGTTGATGTGCCGCGGATTGAGTTCATCATTGATCGGGTGCGTGCCCAGGCCCGGCATGCCGGTGCCCCGGAGGCCGTGATGGAGGCCACCTACCGCGCCATGATTGCGGCCTTCATCGAATTCGAGCGCGGCGAGTTTGCGCGCCTGAAGCAGGGAGTTCTGTCATGAAACTTCTGATGATCGACAATTACGACTCCTTCACCTACAACATCGTCCAGTATTTCGGTGAGCTGGGCGCGCAGGTTGAAGTGTTCCGCAACGACGAAATCACGGTGCAAGGCATTGCCGAGCG
This sequence comes from Polaromonas sp., assembly GCA_021731285.1. Classification (GTDB taxonomy): domain Bacteria; phylum Pseudomonadota; class Gammaproteobacteria; order Burkholderiales; family Burkholderiaceae_C; genus Polaromonas. The sequence continues at coordinate 13,575 of JAKFXR010000166.1, forward strand.
CGCGCCGGACCTGCTGGTGGTGTCGCCGGGACCTTGTTCGCCGGCGGAGGCTGGCATCTCGGTGCCGGCCATCAAGCATTTCGCCGGCAAGCTGCCGATTCTGGGTGTCTGCTTGGGCCACCAGGCGGTCGGGGCTGCCTTTGGCGGAAAAATCATTCGCGCGCAGCAGTTGATGCACGGCAAAACCAGCGTGATCAGCACCACACAGGAAGGCGTGTTTGCCGACCTGCCGGCACAGTTCACCGTCAACCGCTACCACTCGCTGGCCATCGAAAGGGCCTCCTGCCCCGACATCCTGGCCGTCACCGCCTGGACGGAGGACGGAGAGATCATGGGTGTGCGCCACAAGGAGCTGCCCATCCAGGGCGTGCAGTTCCATCCGGAGTCCATCCTGACGGAACACGGCCATGCGATGCTGAAGAACTTCCTGGAGCAGCGCTGATGGGCGGCGTCGAGAACCTTGGCCTGTTCATTGGCGCCGGCATACTGCTGAATCTGACGCCAGGCCCTGATGTGCTTTACATCGTGACGCACGCATTGCGGCGCGGCGTGCGGGCCGGTATCGTCGCCGCTCTGGGCATCACGACGGGTTGTTTTGTACACATTGCGGCTGCTGCGCTCGGCGTCAGCGCCCTGATTGCGGCCTCCCGCACGGCTTTTGCGGTGCTCAAATGGACAGGGGCGGGCTACCTTGTGTATGTGGGTATTCGCCTGCTGGGCAGCAAACCGTCCGGATTCGCTATCAATTCAGAAGCAAACATTTCCCTTCACGAAAGGGCCACAGGCCTGAAAAGCATATTTTTTCAGGGCTTCTGGACGAATGTGCTCAACCCCAAGGTGGCGCTGTTTTTTCTGGCATTTGTGCCCCAGTTCATCACCCCCGGCGTGCATAACCCGGCGCTGGTGTTTTTGCTGTTGGGGCTGTTGTTCAACCTCAACGGCTTGTGGGTCAACATCGGCTGGGCGCTGGCCGCGGCATGGCTGGTCCGGCGCCTTGGTGCTTTGCAGCGCAGCCTGCGGTGGATGGACCGCATTGCCGGCGTCATGTTCATGGGATTTGGCCTGAAGCTGGCCTTGTCTGACAATCCATCTGTCCACTGAGAGCACACATCATGCCCCTGAGCAACAAGATCACCCCCCAGGAAGCGCTGCAGCGCACCATCGAGCACCGCGAGATCTTCCACGACGAGATGCTCAAGATCGTGCGCCTGATCATGAGCGGTGAGCTGTCGCCCGTCATGATGGCCGCGCTGATCACGGGTTTGCGCGTCAAGAAGGAGACCATCGGCGAGATCACCGCCGCGGCGCAGGTGATGCGCGAGTTTTCGACCAAGGTCCATGTGGCTGACAGGACCCATCTGGTCGACATTGTCGGGACCGGGGGTGACGGCTCGCACACCTTCAACATTTCGACCTGCTCGATGTTTGTCGCCGCTGCGGCTGGCGCGAAGGTCAGCAAACATGGCGGAAGAAGCGTGAGCAGCAAGTCCGGCAGCGCCGATGTGCTGGAGGCGCTCGGCGTCAACATCAATCTCAAGCCCGAGGCGATTTCGAAGTGCATCGAACAGGTTGGCGTCGGCTTCATGTTTGCGCCCAATCACCACCCGGCGATGAAAAACGTCGCCCCCATCCGCAAGGAACTGGGCGTGCGCACCATCTTCAATATCCTGGGCCCGCTGACCAACCCGGCCGATGCTCCCAACATCCTGATGGGTGTGTTTCACCCCGATCTGGTGGGTATACAGGTGCGCGCCTTGCAGCGCCTGGGCGCGGAGCATGCGCTGGTGGTTTACGGCAAGGACGGCATGGACGAGGTCAGCCTGGGTGCTGCCACGGTGGTGGGCGAGCTCAAGGATGGCGAGATCACCGAGTACGAAATTCACCCCGAAGACTTCGGTCTTGCCATGGCCAGCAACCGCGCCTTGCGCGTGGAAACGCCCGAGCAATCCATGCAGATGCTCAAAGGGGTGCTTGACAAGGAGCCGGGCGCCGCCCGCGATATCGTCATCCTCAACGCTGGCGTGGCACTGTATGCCGCCAACGTGGCCGACAGCATCAAAAGCGGCATTGAGCTGGCGCGCAAAGCGATCGACTCCGGCGCCGCCAAAGGCAAGCTGGAGCAACTGGTTTCCGCCACACAGGAACTTGGAGCTACAGCATGAACGCCGCCGCGCCGGGCCGCCCCAAGCAAGGCACGGCCCCCTCGGGGGGCAGCGCCATACATGAAATGACAAGCGTGGGGGCTGTATGTCTGACATCCTGAACAAAATCGTGGCCGTCAAACGGGAGGAGGTCGCCGCGGCCATCAAGCGCAAGCCCCTGGCGGCCATGCGGGCGGACGCCGAGTCGCGTGTCCTGACGCGTGACTTTGCCGGCGCCCTGCGCGCCAAAATCGCAGCGGGCAAGCCGGCCGTGATTGCCGAGGTCAAGAAAGCCAGTCCATCCAAAGGCGTCCTTCGGGCTGATTTCATCCCTGCAGATATCGCCCAGAGCTATGCCGAAAACGGCGCGGCCTGCCTGTCGGTGCTGACCGACAAGGACTTTTTTCAGGGCAGCATTGATTTTCTGAAGCAGGCGAGAGCCTCCTGCGACCTGCCTGTGCTACGCAAGGACTTCATTGTTGATCCTTACCAGGTCTACGAATCGCGGGTCATGGGGGCCGACTGCATTCTGCTGATAGCTGCCTGTCTGGACGATGTGCAAATGAAATCGCTGGAAGCGCTGGCCTTGTCGCTGGACATGGCGGTGCTGGTGGAAGTGCATGACCGCCCGGAACTGGACCGCGCGCTCAAACTCAAAACCCCCTTGATAGGCATCAACAACCGCAATCTGAAAACCTTTGAGGTCTCGCTGGAAACGACCCTGGGTTTGCGAAAAGAGGTCCCGGCGGATCGACTTCTGGTGACGGAATCGGGAATCACCACGCCTGCTGACGTGGCACGCCTGCGCGAGGCTGGTATAGGCGCCTTTCTCGTCGGCGAAGCCTTCATGCGAGCCGAAGAGCCGGGTCTGGCGCTGGCCAATCTGTTTCCGAATGCTATAAATTAAGTAGCAAGAAGTGTCCATCTCCAAAGGGCAGCAGGCCAGTCTGGTCTTCGATAACCCGGCGTCGTTGGATGCGGGCGACATCCGGCCGCCGACACATCTGGAGCGCTGGAATCCCGAGCAGTGGCCGGTCGCGCCGGATTGGGCCAGGCCGGTGGACGCTTTTCTGGCCAGCGCGGCGGGGCAGCAACTTGGCTTGTTCATGGCGGGTCGGCTGGCAGACGGCGCCGTCATTTATCCGGCGCAGCCCTTTCGGGCGCTTGAATTGACTCCTTTGGCCAATGTCAGGGTGGTCATCCTTGGGCAGGATCCCTATCACGGCGCCGGCCAGGCGCATGGGCTGGCTTTTTCGGTTCCGGCTGGCGTCAAGGTTCCACCCAGCTTGCGCAATATCTTCAAGGAGCTGGCCCGGGAAGGAGTGACGCCTTCGGGGTCAGGCGGCTCCCTGGAGCATTGGGCCAGCCAGGGCGTGTTGCTACTCAATACAAGTCTTACCGTCGAAGAGGGCATGCCCGCCAGTCATGCGCGTCAAGGTTGGGAAGCGCTCACTGACAAGTTGATTGGAGAGATTTCTGCCCGTTCCAGTCCCGTTGTATTTTTGCTGTGGGGCGGACATGCCCAGACCAAAGGTGCGCTGATTGACTGCGGCCGCCATCTGGTTTTAAGTGCAAATCATCCTTCACCCCTCTCGGCGCTGCGGCCACCCCAGCCCTTTATCGGGTGCGGGCATTTCAGCGCGGTCAATGAGTTTTTGCAAAGACGCGGGCAAGAGCCCGTTCGATGGTGAACAGAGGGTTTTGATTGTCGGCGGTCAAGTTTCCATGGCATAATCTGAGGTTCGCCAAAGGAGAGGTGGCCGAGTGGTTAATGGCAGCAGACTGTAAATCTGCCCTCTAACGAGTACGCTGGTTCGAATCCAGCCCTCTCCACCAGCGATGAATTGAGATGCCGGCGCAGTTGGGCAAGCAGTGCGGATAGTTGAAGTGCCGAGTTTCGGAGTTTGTTTGAGCGTTAAAACGTAAAAAAGGCGGCCGATGCGGGAGTAGTTCAATGGTAGAACCCTAGCCTTCCAAGCTAATGACGCGGGTTCGATTCCCGTCTCCCGCTCCAACAAGAATAACGCCGGCGATGATGACAGTCAGTGCAGTAGTGCAGTTTTGAATTTGGCCCATTTGGCTCAGTGGCAGAGCACTCCCTTGGTAAGGGAGAGGTCCCGGGTCCGATTCCCGGAATGGGCACCATTTCAGCGGACCAGGCCGCGCGATTGCCGGGCTGGCTGTGATGGTGGTGGCGGTGTTGTAAACCAGTTTCGTAAGTAAATCCTTCAGGTATTTGGAGTCGAAAAAAATGGCAAAAGGCAAATTTGAGCGGACCAAGCCGCACGTCAACGTAGGCACGATTGGGCACGTTGACCACGGCAAAACCACCCTGACAGCGGCGATCACGACAGTGCTCGCAGCCAAATTCGGCGGCGAAGCCAAAGGCTACGACCAGATCGATGCAGCGCCGGAAGAAAAAGCCCGCGGCA
>JAKFXR010000103.1 GCA_021731285.1 Polaromonas sp.
GGTCATGAAGGGCACGGACACAAAGGCGCCACCGGCACCGACCAGCGCCGACAACATGCCGATCAGCCCACCCATGCTGAAGGTACCCACCGGGCCGGGCAGGGTGCGTGTGGGTTTGGGCTTGCGGTCAAGAAACATCTGTGTGGCAGAAAATGCCACAAAGCCTGCGAACAGGACGCTGAGAATCTTTCCAGGCAGAGCCACCGCGAGTTGAGCTCCTGCAATCGAGCCCAGAAGAATGCCGGGCGACAGCACCCGCACGATGGGCCACAGTACCGCGCCGCGCTTGTGATGCGCACGCACCGATGACAGCGAGGTAAAGCAGATGGAAGCCAGCGAAGTGGCCACGGCCATCTTCACGGTGTAGTCAGCTGGAAAGCCCTTGTCCGTCAGGATGAAAGTCATGAAAGGAACCATCAGCATGCCGCCGCCTATACCCAACAGGCCTGCAAGGAAACCGGTGGCGCAGCCCAGCAGCAGGAGTTCGGCAATCAGTTGGGGTTCAAGAAGCATGCGTTGTCTGGCTGCGGGCTCGGTCCCGCAATGCAGGCTTGGGTTTTCTGGGGATGGTGTCCCCGGGCCAGGCCCGGGATCACAGGGGAAAAAGGTGTCTGCAAGTGCCACCGGACCGTCATCCTGAACCAGGGTTCAGGTGGGCGAGGGCAGTCAGGTTTCGGGTTCGTCTAACGCGAGACGATCACGCCTGCCTGACAATTTACCAAGCCCGTGCTCTAAGAGCATTGGTTCAAGGAAATATAAAGCCCGGTGCGCACCGCAGACAACACAATTGTAGGCCTTTGCGGCCTGCATTGTGGGCGCTTCAGAGCAGGCGGCCGTCACTGCCGAGCGCAGTGTCCAGGCGCTGCAGCAATGCGGCCAGTTCGGGCTGCGATGCTGCGTCGTACGACTTGCCGCTTGCGGCGCGCTGCGTGGCGGGAGCAGGTGTGCCTGCTGACGGGGCCGCGCGCGAAGCCAGCAGTGCGTTGGTTTCCAGCTCGGACAACTCGAAGGCCAGGTTCAGGGCTGCAAGTACCGCAATACGGTCCCTGGCCTTGATTTTTCCGGCGTCACGGATCTTGCACATGGCCGCATCGACTTTACCGACGGCGTCGAGCAGCCGGGATTCGCCGCCTTCCGGGCATCCAAGCAGATAGCTCTGCCCCATGATTTGCACGTCGAGCTGTTTCATCGGCTGGACCCCACGGATGTTCTGTCAATGTCGACCGACAACGGCGAGGAGGAGTCGGGCAGACGCTCCAGCAGGGCGTCAACGCGGGCCCTTGCGGCGCTCAGGCGCGACCGCAGGGAGTCGCGCTCCTGGGTCAGCAAATTCACCTGCTCGCTCAGCAAGGCGTTGGTGCGCTGCAGCTCCTCGTGCCGCAACAGGAGCCGCTCAACGCGCTCCGCAATCTGGTCGATTTGGGTTTGGTTCGCCATGTCTGTCAATTGTAGGGTTTGCGAGGGTTTTGACGCGTAGAATCTTGCCTGTTGGTGCTCGCGGTGTGGTTCACACGCCGCAGTTCAACGGGAAGCAGGAGGAAGTCAAGGCTGGGTGCACCCCTTTCAGGTGTGCCGCGCGCCGCGATTTTTAACCTGCGCTGCCCCCGCAACGGTAAAACGGACGAATGCTGCTCTCTGCGCCAAGCCAGAGACGCGTTCAGCTTTCATCAATGGCCACTGAGCGTTTGAACACACGCTTGGGAAGGCGATGAGGGTCGCTCCGTCAGCCCGGATACCGGCCAACAAGGTGGTTACACGTCTGCCCTGCGGACTGTGGCTGTAACGCTCATGCACTGGCGGGGAAGCCGGTGAGGGCATTTTGTTGATTGCTTTCTTCCATGAAAACCTGTGTTTCCAGTGCACGTCTTGCCGTGCTGCCGCTGGCTTTGGCTGCTGCATTTCCTGTTTTTTCCCAAACCTCGTCCGGTGCTCAACTGCGGGAAACCGTAGTTACTGCCACACGCACCGCGCAGCCCATCGGGGACGTTGTAGCCGACGTGACCATCATTGACCGCGACACCATTGAGCGCAGCGGCGTTGTGGGAATTGCCGATCTTCTGGCCCGTGTCCCGGGCATTGAAATCAAGCGCAATGGCGGTGTTGGAAATTCCACCGACGTCTATATCCGTGGGGGTGATACCAAGCACACGGCGGTGCTTATTGACGGCGTGCGGATTGACTCTCAAAGCACGAGCGGTGGCGTCAGCTGGAATGCCATTCCCCTGTCGCAAATCGATAGGATAGAAGTGGTGCGTGGCCCCAGTAGCGCGGTGTACGGCTCTGACGCAGTTGCCGGGGTGATCCAGATATTCACCAAGCGCGGCGAAAACGGATTTTTCCCGGCCGTAAACCTGGGCTACGGCACACACGGGACGCGCAGGACAGACCTGTCGGTCAGTGGCGCTGCAGGCGCGGTGGACTATTCCTTTGGTGTAAATGAGGAGTTGAGCAAAGGATTTAACGTTCGTCCGATACCGGGCCAAAACATCGACCGCGACGGATACAGCAGCACCAGCGGCAACGCAAGGGTGGGCTTGCAGTTCAACTCAGCGCACAGGCTGGAAGCCTCGTTGCTGGACAGTACTACAAATGCGCAGTACGACAGCGGATTGACGCGTGACTATCGCCTCATCAACAAGCTAAGGACTGAAAGTACTCAGTGGCTGGCGCAATGGTCACCGCAGTACCAGATGAAGGTGGCCCTCAGCCGAGCCGCGGATTCGAGTGAGGATGTGATTCCCGCGACCTACGCGCGGACCCGGATTGAGACTGCTCTTTGGCAAAACAATTTTCAATTCGATCGCCACGCGCTGAGCGCCGCGCTCGAGCAGCGTCAGGATACTTTTGACTACACCGGGACGCCTCGTGTCAGCAGGGGCAAATCGCAAAGTGCCACAGCGCTGGGTTATGGCTGGTCGAATACGGCGCACACCATTCAGCTCAACGCCCGACGTGACGACGACAGTGAATTTGGCAGCAAAGGCACAGGTTCTGCAGCCTACGCCTTTGCGTTGACGCCACAGTGGCGGGTTTCTGCGTCCACGGGCACAGCCTTTCGAGTACCGACGCTGTATCAGCGATTTACCATTTACGGAACGCCGACGCTTAGGCCCGAGTTGGGCCACAGTACAGAACTGGGGTTGCGTTATAGCCAAGGCTCCACGCAATTCGGCGTGACGGCGTATCGAAACCGGGTTTCCGATCTGCTCAATTTCCAGACGGGATCCGGTCCTTGCCCAAATGGTGCGTTGACGGTGGCACTGGCATCACGTGGCTGTTATGTCAATATTGCGCGCGCGCAATACAAGGGAATCACATTTACTGCCGCGCATAAATTGGGCGTTGTCAACGTGCGCGGCTCGCTTGATGTGCAAAACCCGAAAGACCTTGATACGGGAAGACAACTGCCGCGGCGCGCACGCCAGCATGGCACCCTCGGTGGTGACTTTTACGCCGGTACCTGGTTGCTTGGGTTGGACGCGCAGTTTTCAGGCAAACGTTTTGACACGGCTACTGCCAATAGCGTGGTACTCGGGGGTTACACGCTAATTAACCTGCATGCCAGCACGGCGCTTGCGCGGGACTGGAGTCTGGTCCTGCGCTTGGACAACGTCAGCGACAAGGACTATGCCACGGCTGCCGGCTACAAGACGGCGGGACAGACTGGATATGTTGGCGTGAAATGGGCGCCTCGTTGACACCGACATGAAGCCTGAACGTCACTGTCCCGCCATTCTTGTTGCCGCCCCGGCGTCCGGGCAGGGCAAGACGACGCTGGCCTGTGCGCTGGCGCGCCTGCACACACGGCAGGGGCGCGAGGTCAGGATGTTCAAGTGCGGGCCGGATTTTCTCGACCCTTTCTGGCTCAGTTTGGCCAGCGGTGCGCCTGTGCACCAGCTCGATCTGTGGATGACCGGCCCCGCCGATTGCGCGCAGCGCCTGCATGCCGCAGCGCAGGAGGCAGACCTGATTATTGTCGAGGGCGTCATGGGGCTGTTTGACGGGGAGCCAAGTGCTGCCGACCTGGCGCAACGTTTTGGTTTGCCGGTGCTGGCTGTGATTGACGCCAGCGCCATGGCCGGCACCTTTGGCGCGCTGGCCTGGGGCTTGCAGCACTACCGGGAAGGTCTTCGCTTTGCCGGAGTGTTGGCCAACCGCGCTGCGTCCGCAGGCCATGCCCTGATGCTGGAGCAGGGTTTGCGCGATCCGGCTCAGTGGCAGGGCGCGTTGATGCGCAGCGAGGGCTTCACCTTGCCGGAGAGGCACCTTGGCCTGGTGATGTCGACTGAAGTGGGTGATGCCGTGGCGCGGCTCGATGCCGCCGCCGATGCCCTGCTGGGCACAAAGCTGGGGCAGATGGGGCTGGCCGAACTGCAGGCCTGGTCGGTCCCTTTTAGGCTGCCGGATCCCGTTGGCGAAGCACCGCCCGCTTTGCTGCAGGGCACGACCATTGCCGTCGCGCGCGATGCTGCGTTTTGTTTTTTATACGCGGCCAACCTGGATTGCCTGCGTGATCTGGGCGCGCAGTTGGTGTTCTTCTCGCCGCTGGCCGATGCCGGCTTGCCCCCTTGTGACGCCTTGTGGTTGCCCGGCGGGTATCCCGAAATCCACGCGGAGACCCTGGCCGCCAACCGTGCCATGCAAACCAGCATCACCGCTCATGTGCAGGCCGGCAAGCCGGTCTGGGCCGAGTGTGGCGGCATGATGGCGCTGTTTGATCAACTCACCACCGCGGATGGCCACAGCTACCCGATGTGGGGCGTGCTGCCCGGCAGCGTCACAATGCACAAGCGCCTCGCAGCGCTGGGCCCGCAGCAACTGGAAGTGGCCGCAGGCGTCTTGCGCGGCCATGCTTTCCATTATTCGACCTGCGTCACGCCCTTGCCGGTGACGGCGCGCACGCAGGCAGCGCCGGGGCGCAAACTTCGTGGGGAGGGCGAGGCCATGTATGTTTCCGGTCCGGTGCAGGCCACCTATTTCCACGCCTGGTTTGCGTCCAACCCCGAGGCCGCAGCCCGGCTTTTCATGAAGGGCAGCCATGACTGACAATCCCGGCAACTGGCGCGCGCTGGCCACCAGCCAGCACAGTGCGGCTTACGGGCCGCAGCGCATCGTCTGCCTGACCGAAGAGCCGACCGAGTGGCTGTATCTGCTCGGCGAGGAGCGGCGCATTGTGGGTATTTCGGGCTACACCGTCAGGCCACCACGGGCCCGCGAGGAAAAGCCCAGGGTCAGTGCCTTCCTGAGCGCCAAGATCGACAAAATCGTGGAGCTTCAGCCCGACTGCGTGATTGGCTTTTCTGATCTGCAGGCTGACATCGCCTCACAACTGGTCAAAAAAGGCATCCAGGTCACCATCTTCAACCAGCGCAGCGTGGCCGAAATTTTTTCCATGATGTACCAGCTCGCCGCCATGGTGGGGCAGGAGGCGCGTGGCCTGGCGCTTATCCGCGGCATGCAGCAGCGCCTGCTTGCCATTGAGAAAGTCGCGGCCACACTCAAGCGCCGACCCCGCGTGTTTTTTGAAGAGTGGTACGACCCCCACATCAGTGCAATTGCCTGGGTGTCGGAAGTCATGGGCATTGCCGGCGGCGACGACTGCTTTCCTGAATTGGCTGCCAAAGCCATGGGCAAAGAGCGGATCATTGCCGACGGGGGTGAAATTGTGCGACGCAACCCCGACATTATTTTTGGCTCCTGGTGTGGCCGCAAATTCCGCCCCGACCATGTGCTGGCGCGTCCGGGCTGGGAAAACGTCAACGCCGTCAAGAACAGGCAGCTGTTTGAAATCAAGTCGGCCGAGATCCTGCAGCCCGGCCCGGCTGCCTTGACGGATGGCATTGAAAAAATTCACCGCATCATCCTGGACTGGAGTCTGGCTCATGGCTGATCTGGCGAGTAGTGAATTCATCCTCGGCGGCCAGCGCAGCGGCAAGTCGCGCCGCGCCGAGATGCTGGCGCGCGACTGGCTGGCCCAGTCCGCGCAGCGCAGGGCGGTGATGGTTGCCACCGGCCAGCCCTGGGACGATGAAATGCGCCGGCGCATCCAGCGCCATCAGCAGGACCGGGCGCAGCGTGTGCCCGCCATGGCCACGGTGGAAGAACCGCTGCAACTGGCGCAGGCTATTGCGCAGCACAGCCGCGCCGACACCCTGGTGGTGGTGGACTGCCTGACCCTGTGGCTCACTAATTTGCTGATGCCGGCCCAAAGCTTGAAGGAAAATCAGGCTTCCGCCCCCAATGTGCAAGGAGAATTTGCTACTCTTTCAATAGCAATTTCCGGAGCAGCCGGGCCGCTGGTGCTGGTGGGCAACGAGATCGGACTGGGAGTGATTCCCATGGGGCGGGAAACGCGCGCCTTTGTGGATGCGCTGGGGCATTTGAACCAGTCCGTGGCGCAGGCCTGCGAGCGCGTGACCTTCATGGCCGCCGGCTTGCCGCTCACATTGAAAGGCTTGCCGTGAAAGCTCTGGCCGCATTTTTTGCCGCGCTGTCCCTTTTCACGCTGCCAGCCCAGGCCCTGCAGCTGACCGACGACCGCAACGTGACCGTCACCTTTGCGCGAACACCGCAGCGCATCATCAGCCTGCTGCCGTCCCTGACCGAAAGCGTTTGCGCCATGGAGCAGTGCCACCGCCTCGTGGGGCGTGACCGGTACTCCAACCACCCGGCACTGGTCCGGCAACTGCCTGCCCTGGGCGGCGGCGTGGACCCCAACATCGAAGCCATTGTGGCGCTCAGGCCCGACGTGGTACTGGTGGCCATCTCGTCACGCGTCATCACGCGGCTGGAGTCGCTGGGCATCAAGGTCATCGCGCTGGAACCTAAGAGCCATGAAGATGTGCGGCGTGTGCTGCTCAAGCTGGGGCAGTTGCTGGAGGTCCCCGAAGATCAGGGCGCTGCGCGGCTGTGGCGCGTCATTGACGCCAGCGTGTCGGCGGCCGCCCAGTCACTCTCGCCGCATGCCCGCAAGGCACGTGTGTACTTTGAAGTCAGCCGCGGTCCCTATGCAGCGGGCGAGTCTTCCTTTATTGGCGAAACGCTGACGCGCCTGGGTGTGCAAAACGTCGTGCCGGCCTCGCTCGGCCCCTTTCCGCGTCTGAACCCCGAGTACGTGGTGCGCGCTAACCCGGACATCATCATGATCGGCAACCGCAGCATGCAGGCCATGGTGCCTTACCCCGGTTGGGGCAGCATCAAGGCCGTCAGGGAGCAGCGCATCTGCGTGTTTGGCGTTGACGAGTCCGACGTGGTGGTGCGCCCTGGCCCGCGCATGGCCGAAGCCGCCCGGCTGATGGCCGCCTGCCTTGAAAAATATGCCGAAGGGCGCGGACGATGAACCACGCCGCTTCCCGCACCCACCACCGCGCCTTGTGGCTGATGGGTGTGCTGCTGCTGGCCAGCGCAGCCTTGCTGTTGGTAGGCGTCAGTGTGGGCAGCACCGGTTTTGAAAGCCTGCTGAACATGCAAAGCGATGCGCAGGCCTTGCAGATCATCCGCGAGATTCGTCTGCCGCGCACGATGGGTGCGTGGCTGGCAGGCGCCTTGCTGGGGCTGGCCGGCGCCGTGGCTCAGGGCCTGTTCCGCAACCCGCTGGCCGACCCCTATTTGCTGGGCAGTGCGTCAGGCGCCTCGCTTGGCGTGGCCCTGGCCATGGCCTTGTTTGGAGTCTCGCCGCTGGCCACGCACTGGGTGGCGCGTGTGGGTCTCACAGGCGCGGCCTTTGTGGGGGCGGTGGCTGCGGTGCTGCTGACCTTGCTGCTGGCCAAGGGCGTGCAGCACACGCTGCGCCTGCTGCTGGCCGGGGTGATTGTCGGCGTGGTGATGGGCGCAATCAGTTCGTTGATCCTGCTGCTCACGCCGGACATCATGCAGGCCATGCAGTCCTTCATGCTGGGCAGCACCGCCTTTGTGGGCTGGACCGCCTGCGCGGTGATGGCCGCCGTGTTCGCAGTCAGCCTGATCGCGGCCTGGATGATGAGCCATGTGCTCGACGGCCTGGCCCTTGGCGAATCCACGGCGCAAAGCCTTGGCCTGAGACTGCCGCAGATGCGCGCGGCGCTGGTGGCGGTTCTGGCGCTGGCCACGGGCACGGCAGTGGCGCAGACGGGCCTGATCGCTTTTGTCGGCCTGGCCGCGCCGCATTTGGTGCGCTCGGTCATCAAGACTACGCATGGCCGGTTGATTGTGCTGGCCTGCCTGATGGGCGCTGTGCTGCTTACTGCGGCCGACATCCTGGCGCGCTGGCTGGTGGCGCCGCAGGAGTTGCCGGTAGGCGTGCTGACTGCCGTTCTGGGGGGTGGCTACCTGCTGTGGTTGATGCACCGGCATACCGGGCGCGGGGCGGGCCTGTGAGCACTTTGCATTCTCTGGCGATGGAGGCCCGCGGCATCAGGGCCGAACTCGGGAGCGTTGAAGTCCTGCACAACATCTCGGTGGGTTTTTCTGCAGGTCGCTGGACCAGCATCGTCGGCCCCAACGGCGCCGGCAAGTCCACCCTGCTCAAGGTGCTCGCGCATTTACTGCCACACGCCGGCGAGGTGGCCTTGCTCGGCCAGCCTCTGGCCACGCTGCGCGCCCGCGACCGGGCGCAGCAATTGGCCTGGCTGGGCCAGAACGAGAGTTCGGCTGATGATCTGGTCGCCTATGACGTGGCCATGCTGGGCCGCCTGCCGTACCAGCCGTGGTTGGCGCCGCCCAGCGAAGCGGACCATGCCGCTGTTGAGCGCGCCATGCGCGCGACCCACGCCTGGGACTGGCGCGAGCGTGCCCTGGGCCAGCTTTCGGGCGGTGAGCGCCAGCGCGTGCTGCTGGCGCGTGCGCTGGCGGTAGAGGCGCAGGTGCTGCTCATGGACGAGCCCCTGGCCAACCTCGACCCGCCGCACCAGACAGACTGGCTGCTCATGGTGCGCGAGCTGGTGGCCGGCGGGAAGACCGTAATCAGCGTGCTCCACGAAATTTCGTTTGCGCTGCATGCCGATGACATGGTGGTCATGGCCGATGGCCGCGTTACCCACCACGGCGCCTGCGGTGACCTCAACACTCATCGCGCACTGGAACAGGTGTTTAGCCAGCGCATTGCCGTACATCAACTTGCCGGACAGTGGGTGGCCTTGCCCAATATTTGAAGGATTGATATGCAAATCGAAACACCGCCCAGCGAAAAACCGTATGAAAAACCGGAAGGTGAGCGCCGCGGCCTTGTCATCGTCAACACCGGCGATGGCAAAGGCAAAAGCACCGCTGCATTCGGCCTGGCCTTGCGCGCCCATGGCAGGCACCATGTGCACGGCAAGACGGTAAAGATTTTCCAGTTCATGAAAGTGCCCAGCGCGCGTTTTGGCGAGCACCGCATGTTTGAGCAGTTGGGTATTCCGATTGAGGGGCTGGGCGATGGCTTCAGCTGGAAAAGCCATGACTTGGAACACTCGGCACAACTGGCGCGCAACGGCTGGGAAAAAGCCAAAGCCGCGATTCTGGGCGGCGAGAACTTCATGGTGGTGCTCGACGAAATCACCTACCCGCTGATCTATGGCTGGATGCCGCTGGACGACGTGTTGCGGACGCTGAAGAACCGCCCGAAAGACGTTCACGTGGTGCTGACCGGCCGGCGCTGCCCGCCTGAGATCATCGAGATGGCCGACACCGTGACCGAGATGACCAAGGTCAAACACGCCTTTAACGCCGGCATACCTGCGCAGCGCGGCATTGAGGACTAGGGGCCATGCCGACAGAACACGCATTCAGCCCCGCTGAGCAAGCAGCGGTGTACCGCGCCATCCATGGGCGGCGCGACATGCGGCATTTCAGCGGCGGCAGCGTGCCCGATGCGGTATTGCAGCGCCTGCTGTCGGCAGCGCACCATGCACCCAGCGTTGGTTTCATGCAGCCCTGGCGGTTTGTCCGCGTGCGCAGCCCGCAGTTGCGCGAAAGCCTGCATGCACTGATTGAGCAGGAGCGGGTGTTGACGGCGCAGGCTCTGGGCGAGCGTGAACAGGAGTTCATGAACCTCAAGGTGCAGGGCGTGCTGGATGCTGCCGAGGTGCTGGTGGTGAGCTTGCCGCCAGGGCGCGAGCAGCATGTGTTTGGACGCCGCACCTTGCCCGAGATGGACCTTGCATCAGCCGCCTGCGCGATTCAAAACCTGTGGCTTGCCGCACGCGCAGAGGGGCTGGGTATGGGATGGGTGTCCCTCTTTGACCCGGTTCAGCTGGCGCAGCTGCTGCAGATGCCTGCAGGCAGCAAGCCCGTCGCCGTGTTGTGCCTCGGGCCGGTGCAGGCCTTTTACGATGAACCCATGTTGCAGACCGAGAAGTGGGCTCGCCGCGCTCCGCTGGCCGATATGCTTTTTGAAGATGTGTGGGGTCGGGCTGCGCAAGTGTCTGACCCGGTTTCTGTTTGATGGTTTGAGCTATTAGCCCAGCCTATTTCTGAGAGAACTGAGAGAAAAATCCTTATGCCTTTTGAAAACACCCTGTTCCAGCTTGCCCAGATGTTTCTGTGGCCGGTCACCATCCTGGTGGTGGCCGCGTTCGCCTATGCCGTCATGAGCCTGGGCGCGTTTGGCCTCGAGTGGGTGCGCAGGCGCCGGCAACCTGGCCGGGTGCTGGTACTGGCGGGTGCCGGCGCGGCCTCGCCAGAAACACTGGAGCTGGCCGTGCTCAGGGAGCTGGAAGGCCTGCGCCTGTGCAGCCGTGTCGCGCCCATGCTGGGTCTGGTTGCCACCATGATTCCGATGGGGCCCGCGCTGGTGGCGGTGGCCTCGGGCCAGTCGCAAGGCGTGGCTGAAAGCCTGGCGCCGGCCTTTGCCGCCGTCATCGTCGCGCTGGTGGCCGCGTCCATCACCTTTGTGGTGTACAGCGTGCGCAGACGCTGGCTGCTGGCCGAAATGCTGGTCGTGCTGGAGGGCCAGCCCGCGTGAACCGGCCAGTCAACCCGTCCCAAGCGGCCAGGCCGCGCCTGCGCATTCTGGATGAAGACGATGACGACCCGGTCTTGTCCACCATCAATCTGATCGATGTGTTTCTGGTGGTCATCGGCATGCTGCTGATCGCGGTCATCAACAACCCCATGAATCCGTTTGCCAATGACAAGCTGACCATCATCCGCAACGAAGGCCAGCCCAACATGGAGATCATCACCAAGGACGGGCAGAAGATCACCCGTTTCAAGGCCAGTGGTGCCTCGGGTGAAGGGGACGGCGAAAAAGCCGGCACCGCCTACCGCATGAAAGATGGCACCATGGTTTACGTGCCTACGGCCAAACCATGAGCATCTGCTGGCGCCTGTGTACTGCTTTCGCCGGGCTGACCCTGGCGGCTGGTGGGCTGGGCCATGCGCAAGCGCAGCCTGCGCCGAGCGGGGAAAGTGTGATCGTGCTGAGCACCTATGTGGTGTCGCCCGCCCGCGCGGCCAAGTTGCGCCTAGCGGCGCAGCAGGCCGGTGTGCCGCTGCAGACCCTGTCGGCGGAAGAGGGCACACCAGAGGCCTTGCAACAAACCCTGCGAGGAGCACGCCTGCTGGTGATTGATGCGCCGCACAGCAGCGTGGCGCAAGCCGTTGCAGCGCGTTTCGGTGAGATGCTGAACAAAACCGGCACACCTTATGTGTTAATCGGCGAGTTCAGCACGGTGGCAAAAAATCAGGCGCAGGCCGCTGCCCCGCTGCAGGCTGAGCGCGGGGTGGGTGCAGCCTGGGCGCAGCGCCTGCGCGAGTACTGGCGCTTCGGCGGGGCGCAGAACATGCGGCTGGCGATGGAAGCGCTGAGAGCCTCGGCAGACGGGCAGGGCACTGACAACGTCGCTACCTTGGCACCGGCTGTTGAGTTGCCGATGCGGGGTTTTTATCACCCGCGGTGGCCGCGCATCGAAAGTGATGTCCAAACACTTGCCCGGTTGCCTTCCCCTGATAGTTCCAAGGAAAATCTGGCCCCAGCCCTTTCCCCACCCGTGCAAGCAGCTATTAAAACAGTAGCAATTGCCGTCAACAATGCGGCCTTCACCTCGGACGACACACCCTGGCTGGACACCCTCATTGCCGCGCTGGAGCAGCGTGGCCTGCGCGCCTATGCCTTCTATGGGCCGCGCCAGCAGAAAGACCTGTTTTTCCAGATGACCCATGCACCTGCCGCAGACGGTCCGCGCCGCGTGGCAGACGTCATCATCAACTCGGCGCTGGTCTTTAACCCGACCGAGCGCAAGGCCGAGCTGGAGCGAATCGGCGTGCCGGTGCTGCAAACCATGCCTGCGCTGGCCATGGACGCCGCGCAATGGGCGCAGAGCAAGGACGGCCTCGCCCTCAGCGACGTGTCCTATTACTACACGCCCAGCGAGTTGTCGGGCATGGTGGACGCCATGCTGATCACCGCGCGTGATGCCAAAACCGGCGCGCTCAACCCGATTGAGGCGCAGATCAACGCTGTGGCAGACAAAGCCGCTGCGCTGGCCCGGCTGCAGCAAACCCCGGCTGCGCAGCGCCGGGTGGCGATGATGGTTTACAACTATCCGCAGGGCGAGGGCAACTTTGGCGCGTCCTTTTTGAATGTGCCGAAAAGCCTGCAGAACATGCTGGCCGCCATGAAGGCCGCCGGCTACCAGACCCAAACGCCTGGCGCTGACCAGATCACGCCGCAGGTGCAAGCCACCCTGGGGGCGTTTTACAAGCCAGAAACCTTAAGCTCATTGCCGGCGCAGGGCCTGGCCGATGTGCTGCCGCTGAGCCGTTACCTGAGCTGGTTTCGGGCGCTGCCACCCGCCACGCAAAGCCGCATCGAGGCGTATTGGGGCCCGCCTGAAAAAGCACTGATGCTGCGGCCACAAGCCGCTGGGCCCAACGGACAGGCAGAGGCTGGCTTCATCATCCCCCGCGTCTTGCTTGGCAATGTGGTGGTCATGCCGCAGCCGCTGCGCCATGAGGTCACGGCCGGCACAGCCGCCGAGGTGCGCAAAAAGCGCATAGGGCATCGCTCGCAAGTGCCGCTCAGCCACAACTACCTGGCCACCTATCTGTGGATACGTGAGCAATTTGCAGCCAGCGCGGTGGTGCATGTGGGCACCCACGGCACGCTGGAATGGGCGCCCGGCAAGGAGCGCGGGTTGTCCAGCCAGGACGACCCGCTGCTGGCCCTGGGCGACCTGCCCAATATCTACCCCTACATCATGGACAACCTGGGCGAGGCGCTCACGGCCAAACGGCGTGGCCGCGCGGTGTTGGTCAGCCATTCGACGCCGATGTTTTCGCCGGCGGGTTTTCGGCCCGGCGTGCACGAGATGCACGACGTTATGCACGACTGGGAAACCGTGGCACCCGGTCCGGTGAAAAAAGAGCTGGAAAAACGGCTGGTGGCGCTGTTTGTCGAGCACCAGTTGCACCGCGACGTGGGCTGGAGCGCGCAAAAAATCAGCGCCGACTTTGCAGGTTTCATGGAACTGCTGCACCCCTACCTGGATGACATTGCGCAGGCCGCCCAGCCGCAAGGCCTGGCCGCCTTTGGTGAAGTGCCCGATGCGCAGCGCCGCTTTGGCACGGTAATGCAGACCCTGCGCAAGCCGCTGATTGAAGCGCTGGGCGAAGACATTGACGAGGTGTTTTTGCTGGATTCGAAAAAGATCATCAACTCGCGCCCGGCGCGCTGGCTGCAGGTGGCGCTGAAAGACCCGCTGGCCGCCAGCACGCTGGACTTGCGGGTGCAGGATGCAGCAGAAGCGGCCAAAACGGGAAGCCACAGTTCGGTGCCCAACCGTGCCGAAGCCAAAAAGCTGGACCCTCAAGTGCTGCTGGTGCTGGCCCAACGCGCCCAGCAACTGGACAAGGCCCTGGCCAGCAACGAAGAGATCAGCGGCTTTCTGGCTGCGCTCGATGGCCAGCACATCAAGGCCAGCTACGGTGGTGACCCGGTGCGCAACCCCGACAGCCTGCCCACCGGCCGCAATCTGTATGGCTTTGACCCGAGCCGCGTGCCGACACGGCAAGCCTGGGACACCGGTGTGGCTGCCTTTGATGTCTGGATGAAGCAGCACCGTGAAGCCAACAAGGGCCAATGGCCCGACAAAATCGCCTTCACCCTGTGGGCCGGAGAAACCATGCGGCATCAGGGCGTGATGGAGTCACAGGCCCTGCATGCAATGGGCGTCAAGCCGCGCTGGGACGAGGCCGGGCGTGTGACCGCGCTGGAGACCGTGCCGCCCGGCGAGTTGAAACGGCCGCGTCTGGATGTGCTGATCAATGTGACCGGTTCCTACCGCGACCAGTTTCCGGTGGTGATGCGCTGGATTGACGAAGCGGTGCGCCAGGTGGCCCCGCTGAACGAAGCCGACAACCGGGTGGCTCGCAACACCCAAAAGCTGGCCAAAGAATTTGCAGCCCAGGGTGCCAGCCCGCTGGAGGCCAAACGCTGGTCCACTGCGCGGGTGTTTTCCAATGAGCAGGGCAGCTACAGCACCGGCCTGAGTGAGGCAGCGCAAGCTACCGATGTCTGGAAAACCGCCAACAAGGGCGGCGGTGATGCAGAAATGTCGCAACTCTACATGGACCGCATGGGCCACGCCTATGGCGATGGGTTGACCGGCGCAGCGCGGCCCAAAGGTTTCGAGAAAGCTTATGCACGCAATCTGGCGCAGGTCGATGCTGCCTTGTTGTCACGCACATCCCATACCTACGGCGTACTTTCCAGTGACGATCCCTTCCAGTACCTGGGCGGCATTGCGCAAGCGGTGCGCCAGCTCACTGGCAAAGACCCGGCGCTGTATGTGCAGAATTTGCGCGACACCACGGAAGTGATCACCGAAAGCGCTGGCAGCGCCATCGCCAAGGAAATGCAGACGCGTTATCTGCACCCGCAATGGATCAGCGCGCAAAAAGCCGAGGGCTACAGCGGCACCTTGCAGGTGCTGAAAACCGCGCAGTTTTTGTGGGGCTGGCAGGTCACTGCGCCGCAGGCCGTGCGCCAGGACCACTGGCAGTCTTTGCACAATGTGTATGTGCGCGATCAGTACAAACTGGGCACACGCGAGTGGCTGGAAGGTGAAAGCCGGGCCGCCTTTGCCCAGACGCTGGAGCGCATGCTGGACGCGATGCGTCTGAATTACTGGCAGCCCGATGCGACTACAAAGAAGGAGCTGGTACAGGCGTATCAGGAAGCGCTGAAGGCCACCGGGCTGCGTGAGAGCAATCTGGCGGTGCAGCGTTTTGCTGGAGCTCAGGCTTCATCTGCCAACAGTAGCTCCGCGCAGGCCTCGGCAGTGCGCGAGCCAGCCAACGAGGTCAAACCGAATCCGCCCGATGAAACCACGCCCGCGCCCGTGCGTGGTCTGAAGCTGGAGCCACAGGCGCCAGAAGTCAAAACGCCTGCATCGGTGGTGCACAACCTGGCGGCTTTGTGGGGCGTGGCCCTGTTGCTGGCGCTGGGCGCGTGGCAGCAATCGCGGCGCTGGCGGCGGGCTGGTTTGACGGCGGCACGTGGGTGACATGATGAGCTTAGGTGTTGTCAGTGTTGCGTGTGCCTTGGCCCTGGTCTTGCTGCTGGCCTTGTGGATTGACCAACTTTTTGGGGAGCCGCGCCCACGCTTGCACCCGGTGGTCTGGATGGGCGGCTACCTGCGGGTCTGCGGCAGTGTCGCAGTCCGTTGCAAACCCGTTGCAGCCTTTGTGCTGGGTGCGCTGGCCTGGTGTCTGGGTGCGCTGGCAGTGGGTGCACTGGCCTGGGCAGCGCAAACCCTGCTTGTGCTGCAGCTTTCCCGTCTGCTGCTTGGGTCAGATGTGGCGGGTTGTCTCGCCGCCTTTGCGCTGCTTGCGCTTGCGGTCTGGCTGCTCAAGTGCATGTTGTCGTGGCGCATGCTGCGCAGCGAAGTCGCAGCGGTGGAGGCTGCGTTGCAGGAGTCGCTGCAAGCCGGCCGCGAGCGCCTGTCCTGGCTGGTCAGCCGCGACACCTCCAGCCTGAGCGAAAGCGAAGTGCGTGAAAGTGCCATCGAATCGCTGGCCGAAAACCTCAACGACTCGGTGGTTGCGCCCATCTTCTGGTTTGTGCTGCTGGGCTTGCCCGGCGCGGTGGTCTACCGCTTTGCCAACACCGCTGACGCGATGTGGGGTTACCGCGGCGAGCACCGTGGGCAAAACTGGGAGTGGGCCGGCAAATGGGCCGCGCGCGCAGACGATGTCTTGTCGTACGTGCCTGCGCGGTTGACGGCGGTGCTGATGTGGGGAGTGACTGGAGGCTTTGCACTCGCCGCCCTGCGGTGCGAAGCTGCCCAGACCCCCTCGCCCAACAGCGGCTGGCCCATGGCCGCCATGGCCCTGGCGCTGGGTGTGCGCCTGGGCAAGCCGGGCGTCTACACCTTGAATAGCGGGGGCAGACCGCCGCAAGCCGCAGACACTGCCCTGGCCACAACTGTTGCATCAAAAGTGATACTCGCCCTTGTTCCATCTGCACTTGTAGCTATGGTATTGATAGCAATGGAAATGAGCTGATGGCGACCAGTCCCTTGTCTGGCGCTCGCATGCACGGTGGTCCCGACCACCTGGGCGTGCCGCTGCACGACTTTTCAAGCAACGGCAATGCCTGCGGGCCGTGCCCCGCTGCATGGGCGCCAGTGCAGGGCGCTGATGCCAGCCAGTACCCCGACGCCAGCTACACCGCTCTGCGCGACCAACTGGCCGCGTTTCATCGCGTGGACTTGCGGCGTGTGTTGCTGGCTGGCAGCGCCAGCGAGTTCATCTTCCGCATCACCGCGCTGGCCGCGCAGCGCGGTGCCAGCGGTGTCTGGCTGCCGCCGCACAGTTATGGCGACTACGCCCAGGCCGCGCTGGCCTTCAGGCTGCCGGTGGTGGCGCAACCGGCACAGGCGCAACTGCGCTGGGCCTGTGATCCTTCCAGTCCTTTTGGCGCGGCGCATGCCTCGCTCGAGCAACTGCCGGGCCCGGCAGCACTGTGCGTACTCGACCGTGCCTATGAACCCCTGCGGCTCAGTGCTGCGCTTGCCGCGTCTGAGGAGCTGCTGCAGAAGTTCTGGCAACTCTGGACGCCCAACAAAGCGCTTGGCTTGACCGGCGTGCGCGCAGCTTATGTGATCGCGCCGTTGGGCGCAGAAGAAGACGTGGCGCAACTGGAGCGGCTGGCGCCGTCCTGGGTGGTGGGCGCGCACGGCGTGGCCATGCTGCAGGCCTGGACCACGCCCGAGGTGCAGGCCTGGTTGGCAAGCTGCCTGCCGACGCTGCGGCAATGGAAGGCCAGCCAGATCGCGGTGTGTGAATCTTTCGGCTGGAACGTGCTACCCAGTGATGGCAATTTTTTCGTTTGCCGCGGCGCACACCCGGGCCTCATCGCCGCTTTGCGCCAGCGTGGCATCAAGCTGCGCGACTGCGCGTCTTTTGGGTTGCCGGGCCACCTGCGTCTGAGTGTGATGCCACCGGCTTCGCAAGACGCATTGCACAATGCCATGCAGGACATCCTCGGGAAATCAAAGTGACTGCAAAAAGCGTGATGGTGCTGGGCACGACCAGTGGAGCCGGCAAGAGCTGGCTGACCACCGCGCTGTGCCGCTACTACGCACGGGAGGGGCTCAAGGTCGCGCCTTACAAGGCGCAGAACATGAGCAACAACGCAAGGGTGGTGGCAGGAGGAGAGATCGGCAGCGCGCAATACTTTCAGGCGCTGGCCGCAAACGCTGTACCTGATGTGCGCATGAACCCCTTGCTGCTCAAGCCCGAAAAAGACACGCAGAGCCAGGTGATTTTGATGGGCCAGGTGAACGCCGAACTCTCGCGCATGGCCTGGCGAGGACGCAGCGCCTCCGTCTGGCCGGTGGTGGCCAGGGCGCTGGATGAATTGCTGGACGAAAACGATGTGGTGGTGATCGAAGGTGCAGGCTCGCCGGCAGAAATCAATTTGAAGAGCAGCGACATCGTCAACATGCGCGTGGCCCAACATGCCAACGCTGCCTGCCTGCTGGTGACCGACATTGACCGCGGCGGTGCGTTCGCCCATCTCTACGGCACCTGGGCGATGCTGGATGACGCAGAGAAAAAACTGATCAGGGGTTTTGTGCTCAACAAATTCCGCGGGGATGCAAGCCTGCTGGCCCCGGGCCCGCAGATGCTGCAGGACCTGA
>JAKFXR010000076.1 GCA_021731285.1 Polaromonas sp.
GAGCTGCATCCTCCGGTGTCTTCTCTTGCCCGTCCCCGCCCCCTCCTGGATTTGCCGCAATCAGACAGGTGTCCCCCGCCTTGTACCCCTGACCCACAAAGCCCAAATAGGGAGTCTGCGCAGCGTCTGCCAACGACCTGGGCACTTGCTGGTCCTCAAGCTGCCCAAACAGCTCTTGCCGGGATACGTTCAATGCCGCTTTAAAGGCAAGCGCAAATTCTTGGCGTGACGCCATGCAATTCCCTTTTTATGTTTTGCACCGCGATCGCAGTGCCTGAATTGCATCTTTGCAAAATAACGAATTAAAGTAAAAAGACATCAATGGCCTTGCGCCATGCTTCGCCTTTGCTTGACTTTAAATCCCGAAAAACCTCGTTCATCGCCCGCGCGGCCAATATACTGTACATATGAACAGTATTATCTCAGCCAGCATCCCGGTGCGCCTCTCGGACGTGCCGCTGCTGGCCAGGTTGCTGAGAAACCGTGTCTGCGCCGGCTTCCCCTCCCCCGCTGAGGATCTGGGCGCCCAGCGGATCGACCTGACCCAGATGCTGGTGGTGCACCCACAAGCCACCTACTTTCTTCGCGCAAGCGGGCAATCGATGGTCGAGGCCGGCATCTTTGACAACGACATCATGGTGGTGGACCGCGCCATCAAACCGCGCCACAACCACATCGTCGTCGCCATCGTTGACGGAGACTTCACCGTGAAGCATTTGTACCAGCGCGCTGGACGCATCAAGCTCAAGGCGGCCAATCCGACCTTTCCCGACATCATCCCGAAGGAAGGTCAGACGATTGAGGTCTGGGGAGTCGTGACCAGCACTATCAAACAATTCCCTGTGTGAGTTGGTTGCCATGTACGCGCTGGTGGATGGAAACAACTTCTATGTGAGCTGCGAGCGCGTCTTTCGCCCCAGTCTCAATGGGCGCCCGGTGGTGGTGCTCTCGAACAATGACGGTTGCGCCATCGCCCGCAGCAACGAAGCCAAAGCTCTGGGCATCGCCATGGGCGCACCCTGGTTCAAGATCCAGCATATGGCTGAGTCCGAAGGCCTGATGGCCCTGTCTGCCAACTTCGCCTTGTACGGCGACCTGAGCGACCGGATGATGAGCCTGGCCGCAGGCTTGGGGCCACAGCAAGAAATTTACTCCATAGACGAATCATTTATTGACTTGACCGGCGTGCCGGGCGACTTGGTGGCGCGCAGCCACAAGGTGCGCTCACGCATCCTGCAGTGGGTAGGCATCCCCTGCGGCATCGGCATCGGCAGCACCAAGACCTTGGCCAAGCTGGCCAACCACATCGCCAAAACTGCAGAGCGCAAGCCAGGCATCTACCCGGCGCAGTTGGCCCAAGTTTGTAATCTGGCCGGTCTCACCCCCACCGAACGGGACGCCGTGTTTGCCGCCACAGCCGTCAACGAGGTGTGGGGCATAGGCCGCCGTATCGCAGCCCAGCTCAACGAAGGCGGCATCAACACCGTGCTAGATCTGGTTCACCTGGATCCAGCCACCGTGCGAAGCCGCTGGTCAGTGGTGTTGGAGCGCACTCTGCGCGAGTTGCAAGGAACGCAGTGCGTAGATCTGGAGCACGAGCCCGCACCCAAAAAGGAAATCGCCAGCACCCGTTCGTTCGGCCGGCCGATTACAGAATTGGTGGACCTGACCGAAGCCGTGACCGAGTTCGCCAGCCGTGCGGCTGTCAAACTCAGAAAGCAAGCCAGCCTTGCCAATCAGGTGATGTGCTTCATCCGCACGAGCCCGTTCCGGGACGATCCCCAATACAGCCGGTCCATCACCCTGCCCCTGCGTCGCCCCACTTCTGACACAGGCGCCCTCGTCGGCGCTGCTGTGGCCGGTTTGAAGGCCATCTACAGGCCCGGCTTCAATCTGGCGAAGGCGGGGGTGATGCTGCTGGACCTGCAGCCCGATACCGTGCAGCAAGGTGAGCTGGACTTGGGGGCAGACGATGTGCCAGAGCGCGGCAGCCTGATGCAGGCTTTAGATGGGCTCAATGACCGCTACGGCAGGGGTACGGTGCACATGGCCAGTGCAGGGCTGGCCGGAGACAGGCGCGCATGGTCAATGAAGCAGGAGCGCAGGACACCGGGGTACACCACATGCTGGGCCGACATGCTGGTGGTGCGTGCGTGAGTTCAATCAAATAAATGTTTGCTTAAATAAATGTGCACGCAGCACAGTGAGCGTCATAGGCTCCTTATTCTGGGCATGATTTACGGTCCCAAGCCATACCCGTCTTTTAAACACCCGGTGGTACAGAGTCTGCGCGGACGAATCCGGATCCTGTCAGATAGAAACAAAAATATTTTTTGAAATTTCGCGCGGTAGAAATTTGTATTGATCATTTCACCAAGCCCTGTCAAAGTCGGAGAAAAAGACAGGGAGCAGAGGAAATGACCGACAAATGGAAAGCCCGAGGGAGGGCTGCTGGGGTGCTGGCCAAGAGCGCGGCTGAAGCCACCGCGAATGGCGTTAATCAGGTGACGGCGCTGATCGCCCGCCATGACGCAACAGTGGCCGATGGTGCGCAAGCGGCAACGCAAGCTGTCGGCACGACCCTCGACAAAGCCGGCCGCAGCGTTGCGGTAGCGACGCAACGAGCAGGCAAGACTCTGCATGGTAGTGCCAGCCGCCTTGCCGATGCAGCGCAGAACTCAATCGTTGGCACGGGCCCGGCAAGCGGATGGCGCAAAGGTGCCGGACTGCTGGCCTGGGGGTTGACCAAAGCGGCGACGCACACCGTTGGGCTGGCGGCCAATGCTGCAACTGTGGTGGGCAAGGCCGCAGCGGCCACTGGCCGCATCACTGAGCGATCAGCCCCCGCAGTGGGCGGCGCACTTGGCGGCGTCGTGCGCGGTGCCGCAGAGGTGACGTCCAATGCGCTAGACGCTGCCGCCCTGCCTGCCTCGCGTATCGATGCAATGCGCGTGGAACTCCGGGCGCTGGGCCAAGTAGAACAACAGCGATCCGAAAAGCTTTTGCGCGATATCGATAGCGCTCAGGCGCGCCGTCGAAAAGATGAGTTACTTGATTTGCTGGTTGTAGGTGGCATCACCCTGGCGCAAGCAGCTCGGGACCCGGCCAGTGTGCCTGCGGAAGTGGAACAGGCTTTCCAGCTGGCCTACCCCGGGCTAAGTCAAACCGAATCGTTTTCGGAAGCTGTTGACCGGATGTCCAGCGACCAGCTGATCGGTCTGGTGTCCGGAGTGAAAGGCAAACTGTTTGAGCTGGAGTTGGTCGATCACCTCAACAGCGGCGGCCTGCCCGCTGGTTCGGAGGCAACGATGGCCGAATCTGCGACGCAGCCGGGCTGGGATATTCAGATCACAGATGCGAGCGGCCAGGTTAGCGAGTTGCTGCAGGCTAAGGCTACCGAGTCTGTTCAATATGTCAGAGAAGCCTT
Source organism: Polaromonas sp. (assembly GCA_021731285.1). Taxonomy (GTDB): domain Bacteria; phylum Pseudomonadota; class Gammaproteobacteria; order Burkholderiales; family Burkholderiaceae_C; genus Polaromonas. The sequence goes on from JAKFXR010000076.1 coordinate 3,428, forward strand.
GGAGCGATACCCCGGCATTGACGTGAGCACAACGTCAGAGGTGCATGCCCAGTTGCTGGCGCTCGGGCTGGCGCAAAACGTGCACAACAGCGGCATCAGTGAAGCTTTGCTGCAAGCCAAGGTGGAAGCTGCCACACAGGCGGGTTCAGCATTTGATGCAAGTGACCTGGTGCCCTCTTCCGTAGGGTTGGCGGTGATCGCGCTTTCGGTTTTCATGGGCAACGGCGCAAGCCTGCGCGAAAAAGGCGCTGCGTTTGGCACACGCTCGGCCAGGGCGGGAGCATCCGGCATCGCTGGCAAGCTGGTGTTGGTGGCCACGCAGACATGGTGGCTGGGGTTGATCGCCGGCGTCGGATCCGGCTGGCTGGCAAATCGTGGAAATGGCAAGCGGGAGCAGTATGAGGCGCTGCAGTGTGCTTTGCGGGCAATGAAAAGCCGGCAACTGCTCGCGTTTACAGCCCGTCACCAAGGTTCTTTCGGTCGATAAATCTTTAACAACAGGGGACTCTCATGGGAATATTTGACTCATTCAAGCAAGCTACTGCCGAAAGTCCAGGTCGAGTCATGAAGCAGCAGCTAGAAAGCGCTCAACAAAAGATGGGGAATATGACTGAGGCAATGCGCGGTCAGATATTGGCTGATTTTTTCCATAGGCGAGAAAACATCATTCCGAGACTGTCCAATATGACGACGGAAGGAACTCAGAAAGCCGGAGTTGACTTTCAGATCGCTGGCAACAAATTGATAAGGACATCGCCCACTGAAGGCTACCCTCTACTTTTGGTTGGGATGTGGCTGGAGAGCGGTTATCGGCCTGGTGAAGCTGCAGCCGTTGTTCATCATTTTCTTGATAGTGTCGCTATGGAGATGGGCGGTACGTCCGCATCGGTTTAGCCTGCTATCCTCTTAGGGGGCACAGTCGATTCGAACGCACCACTGCTGAAAACGCAGACCTCGGCTTCGTGCGTACTCAGGCCCCTGCCTTCGCCCGCAGCGTTTCATACAAGCTCGAATGGTTCAGAAGGATATTCAAAATGCCACGCAGCACCACCGGCGAGTTCAGCGCCTGTGTGCTCATCGACGTATGGGCGTCGTAAGACTCCATGATCGCGTTCTGCAGTTCGGTTTTCAGGTCCGGTGAATTGGCGAACTGCTCCTTGGTGTTGCTGGCGGCCTGCTGCCTGAGCGTGCCGGACTCAACTACCTTGCCGAAGATGGTGCCGTTGACGTAACTGAGCTGGTCGTTGTCGGTGGTTTCGTTACCGAACAGTTCGTTGAGCTTTTCAATCAGCTCGGCCATGTAGACCTTCTGCTGCTCCTGCACCAAGCCGCTGCCAGCCTCGGTGATGGGCGCCAGCGCAATCGCCTCGCCTTCGTTCAGGTGCAGCGTACGTTTTCCCTTGTCTTTGAGGTGATGGTGCGTCAGCACCACCCTGGACAGGTCGATGCCTTCGCGCTCCCGGCCGAACTCCAGCAGCGGCAGCAGGCGCTTGAAAAAGATGGCGCGTTTTTCGACGGCGGTGTTGCCGTAATCAAAGATCTGCGACAGAAAGGTGTACAGGCGGATGTAAGCGCCCATGTCACCCTTGAACAGCACCAGTGCATCCAGTTCTTCCTGCGCGGCCTTGATGGCTTTGGCGTCGTCCTTGTCCTTCGCCAGCTTCAAGGCTTCCTGCGCGGCCTTGTAGCGTTTCATGAGGCGGTCCAGCACCGGCTCCAGCGCATGAATCAGCTCGCTCTGCTTCGCATTCGGGTTCAGCTCCACCGCAACCACACGCTCCACCTCGAAGTCGTCGTAATGGCCGGCGCCGTCCAGTTTGGCGCGCAGGTTGAAGACCAGGTGCGGGTCGGTGGTGGCGGACAGTTCTGCCGTGGTGTGGTAAGTCTTGAAGGCGGCCAGCACGTCGGCCGGGTCGTTCACGAAGTCCAGCACGTAGGTGGTGGTTTTGCCGGGGTGGGCGCGGTTCAGGCGGCTCAGGGTCTGCACCGCCTGGATGCCGGCCAGGCGTTTGTCCACGTACATGCCGCACAGCAGCGGCTGGTCAAACCCGGTCTGGAACTTGTTGGCCACCAGCAGCAGCTGGTATTCCAGTCCCTTGAAGGCTTCGCGAATGTCGCGGCCCTTGAGCCCGGGATTCAGCGCCGGGCTGTTTTCGGTGAAGCCGTCCGGCCCGGAGGTCTTGTCGTTCACCTCGCCCGAAAACGCCACCAGCGTGCCGATGGCGTAGCCGTGCTCCTTGATGTAGCGCTCCACCGCCAGTTGCCAGCGCACCGCTTCCAGCCGGCTGCCGACCACCACCATGGCCTTGGCCTTGCCCTGCAGCAGCGGCGAGACGAACTCGCGGAAGTGCTCCACCACGATCTCAACCTTCTGCGCGATGTTGTACGGATGCAGCCGCACCCAGCCCATGATGCCTTTCATGGCGGCGCTGCGTTCCACCGCCTTGTCGTCCATCTCCTTGCCCTCGTGGGCCAGCTTGAAAGCCAGGCTGTAAGGCGTGTAGTTCTGCAGCACGTCGAGGATGAACTTCTCCTCAATGGCCTGCCGCATCGAATACACATGGAAAGGCGCGGGCAGGTTGTCCGGCGCCGGCTTGCGCGCCGGGTCGGGGCGGGTGCCAAACAGCTCCAGCGTCTTGTTCTTGGGCGTGGCGGTGAAGGCCACAAAGGTGATGCCGCCTTCTTCGGCGCGCGTGGCCATCTGCGCCGCAAGAATGTCTTCGGTGCTGACCTCGCCGCCGTCGTTCAGCTCCTGCAGCTCTTCCGGGCTCAGCACGGCTTTGAGTTTGGACGCCGCCTCGCCGGTCTGCGAGCTGTGCGCCTCGTCGGCAATCACCGCAAACCGCTTGCCCTGCGTGGCCGCCAGCTCGCGCACGGCTTCCAGCGCAAACGGAAAGGTCTGGATGGTGCAGACCACAATTTTCTTGTCGCCCGACAGCGCCTCGGCCAGCTTGCTGCTTTTGCTGCCCTCGCTGTTGTTAATGGTGGCCACCACGCCGCTGGTGCGCTGAAAGTCAAACAGCGCCTCCTGCAACTGCGCGTCGATCACATTGCGGTCCGACACCACCAGCACCGTGTCGAACACCTTGTGGTGCTGCGTATCATGCAACTCCGCCAGGAAGTGCGCGGTCCAGGCAATCGAGTTGGTCTTGCCCGATCCTGCCGAGTGCTGGATCAAATACTTGCCGCCCGGTCCGTCCTTCGCCACGGCGGCCTGCAGCTTGCGCGTCACGTCGAGCTGGTGGTAGCGCGGAAAGATGATTTTCTCGATCTGCTTTTTGCTGTCGCGCTGAGCAATCAGGTAGCGGCCCAGGATTTCCAACCAGCTTTCGCGCGCCCAGACCTGCTCCCACAGGTAGGCGGTGCGGTGGCCGCCCGCCGGATTCACCGGGTTGCCGGCAGCACCGTCGTTGCCCAGGTTGAAGGGCAGGAACTGCGTGGCCGGGCCGGCCAGCTGGGTCACCATCGCCACCTCGCTGTTGCTGACCGCAAAGTGCACCAGCGCACCGTTGGGGAAAGTCAGCAGCGGCTCGGCCGCCTGGCCCTTGGGGCGCGGGTGGCGGTCAAAGCGGTACTGGTCAATGGCGTCGCCAATGCTTTGGGTGAAGTCGGTTTTCAGCTCCGCCGTCGCGACCGGCAGACCGTTGAGAAACAGCACTAGGTCGATGTTGTTCTCGTTGTGCAGCGAGTAGCGCAGCTGCCGCACCACGCGCAGCCGATTCGCAGCATGGCGCGCCAGGATGTCGGGGTTGATCGCCAGCGCCGGCTTGAACTCGGCGAGCTTCAGCGGCGCTTTAAGGCCCAGCAGCTCGATGCCATGGCGCAGCACATCGAGCGTGCCGCGCTGGTCGAGCTGGTCGCGCAGGCGCGCCAGCAGGGTTTCCTCGGCCTTGCTGCCGTGGTTCTTGGCCAGCGTGTCCCAGGCTTTGGGCTGCGTGGCATGTACCCAGGTCAGTACATCGGCGGGGAACAGGGCGCGGGCGCGGTCGTAGCCTGCAGCATCACCTTCGGCGTAGAGCCAGCCGTGGTTCGACAAGTACTGGCAGATTTCGTTCTCGAAGCTGATTTCTTTGTGCAGGCTCACGCTGTGTACTCCCCGTACTTTGTCGGCTTAAAGGCCGACTTGTTTTTTCAGTATCTCAATCACCGCCATTTCACCAACTTTACCGACCGCCTTACCCACCAGATCAAGCAGCCCCGACTCAGGTGCCTCAAAAATGAGAGACTCGCCCGTCTTGACCGCGAAGTGATGCGACAGCCGCTCCATTTCATCGCGGGTGCCCTTGGCGTTCTCCGCCATATGGCGCAGCTCCACGTACCTGGCCACGGCCAGGCTGGCCATGTACACCCCGGGCACCACGGTCTGACGAGCTGGGTCCCCCTGCCAATGCACCGTCACGAGCCCGTTCTCGTTTTCTTCATGTTCATCCAAGGGCAGGATCAATGTTCCGTCATTCAGGCTCCGCGCACACGTTACACCGTCGATCTCATCGTGAATGTAAAGCGGATGCAAGTGGTCAATAAATTCAACAATGGCTTGGCTGAGACTCATGCAGCTAACTCCTGGGCGTCCGCGTGGACGACACCACGGACATCGATCTGGCCGGTTACGGCGGCGGAGATCAGGGCGGTGCGGCGTTCTTGCAGCAGGTAGATGGCGCGCTGTGTTTCGGTGGTGAGAGCGTCGAATTTGGCGAGTTCGGACTCAAGAAACACAGCTATTTCTACCTGTTCGCTAACTGGCGGCAACATGATTGGTATATTGCTGATGTCGCTCATGTTGAAGTGAGCGACTGTTGAACCTTGCGACAAGATCGTGATGAATTCTGAAGCCAACCCACCATATAGCGACCACAAGGCAAAGCGGGAAACAAGCGTGTCATGGTCAATTTGCATCAGGACGGTGCGTTGCCCCATGCAGAGTTGTATATCTTCGGGTACCAAACACGCTTCTCCAGCCGGGGCTTCTCTCGTGAACATAATATCTCCCGGCTGGGGCTTGCCTCTACGCGTCCACTCTTCATAGCCTTCTAATTTTGTATATTTGCCTCCATCTAGAACCAGCTTCCCGTCTTTGATATTTGTAGTTCGAACGACCAAATATTCCCCATCGTCGAAAAACGGTACTGTCTTATGCTCAGTGTCAATTAGGCCACGAAGGCTGTATTTGATACGCGACTGCACCCAATGCTTTGGAATATCCCCCAGCCATTCGATGCCTGAAGGCTTCATGGGGGCGTCGGGGTTCAGGCCCTTGGTGACGGCGTGGGAAATGACGGTCTGACGCTTTTCTTTCAGGAGGTCCATCAGGCGCCGCTGCTGTTCCACTAGCGCATCAATCTTGGCAGTCTCGCTATTTAGTAGGGCCGCGATATTGACCTGTTCAGAAAGTGGGGGAAGGGGAAAGGAAAAGTCGTTAAATTGATCTGTAGGAAGACGCCATCTTCCCATCTGTGAGCTGCCCTGCCCAAAGGCAAAAAAGATCCTATTCTTGTATCCCATCTGAAGCAAATACAAGAAATATTGGCTATTACAAATATCAGCATTTTTGATTGTGAAAACACGATAGTCTGGACTCGTTACCCCGCGTTCCGAACAGACATCTACGTAACCGGTGAGCAAGTCCATGTGATTCATTGCGAAGTCACCGATCTCAACTAACTGGTATTTGGCATAGTCCATGGACAGTTGACCATCGTTGCTTTCGATATCTCTGATTTTTATGCCCTGCTGCGTAATTGACAAAACATCGTGTCCCAGCTCACCCGCAATGCGCTTTTTGATCTCGAAAATTCGACGGACTCTGCGAACACCCCAATGCGCTGGCACATTCCCCAACCACTCCACGCCACTGTCCTTGTAGCTCGGGTAACGCGGAAAGCTCATGCCGACAGCCCGTTGATCATGGTCAAAATGCGGTCGGTCACCCCCTTTAGTTCTACGTCAATCTCGCCCAACGGGCGCGGCGGTTTGAAGACGTAGAAGTGGCGGTTGAATGGGATTTCGTAACCTATTTTTGTTTTCTCGTCGTCGATCCAGGCATCGGGTGCATGCGGCAGCACTTCGCGTTTGAAGTAGGTGGTGATGTCTTCACTGAGCGGCACGTTTTCAGTGTCGCGCAGGCTGACGTCGGCCAGGGGCTTGCCTTTGGCCTTGCCTTTGCTGCCCTGCACGATCTTGCCCTCCGCGTCGCGCTCGGGCCGCTCGACGGTGATGGTGCGGTAGCCGAAGGCTTCGTTGTTAAAGATGCGGCTAATGGGCACGCCGTCTCGGGTCAATTCCTCAAAGTTGCCAAACAGGCGGGTTATTTCGTCGATGTGCGCGGGACTGAGCTCCTTGCGTTTGCTGCCCAGGCTCTTGCGCATCTTCTGCCAGAAACCGCTGGCGTCGATCAGTTGCAGCTTACCCTTGCGTGCGGCCGGTTTGCGGTTGCTGACGATCCACACATAGGTGCTGATGCCGGTGTTGTAGAACATGTCGGTCGGCAGGGCGATGATGGCCTCGACCAGATCGTTTTCAAGCACGTAACGGCGAATTTCGCTTTCGCCGCTGCCGGCGCCGCCGGTGAACAGCGGCGAACCGTTGAGCACAATGCCAAAGCGGCTGCCACCATCCACTGCCGGTCGCATCTTGGCAATCAGGTGCAGAAGAAACAGCAGCGAGCCGTCGCTGACGCGCGGCAGGCCGGGGCCGAAGCGGCCGTTGTAGCCCTGCTGCTCGGCCTCCTTACGGATCTCCTTTTCAATCTTTTTCCACTCCACACCAAAAGGCGGGTTCGACAGCGCGTAGTCGAAGTGTCTGCCGGGCAGCCCGTCGTTGGACAAGGTATTGCCAAAAATGATGTTGGCAATGTCCTGTCCCTTGATCAGCATGTCGGCCTTGCAAATCGCGTAGGACTCGGGATTCAGTTCCTGCCCGTACATGACCAGCCTCGCCTTCGGATTCAGGCCTGTCAGATGCTCGCCGGCCACGCTTAGCATGCCGCCTGTGCCCGCTGTCGGGTCGTACAGCGAGCGCACTACGCCGGGCTTGGTCAGAGCCTCGTCGTCTTCGATGAAGAGCAGATTGACCATCAAGCGGATCACTTCGCGCGGGGTGAAGTGTTCACCAGCGGTTTCGTTGGAGAGCTCGGCGAACTTGCGGATCAACTCCTCGAACACCGCGCCCATTTCGGCGTTGCTGACGACATCGGGGTGCAGGTCGATGGTGCAGAACTTCTCGGTCACCATGTACAGCAGGCCGGATTTGGCGAGCTTGTCGATCTGGATGTGGAATTCAAAGCTCTCAAAAATGTCACGCACGGCGGGCGAAAATGCCTGCATGTAGGCGCGCAGGTTTTCCCCGATGTGGTCCTGATCGCCCATGAGCTTTTTCAGGTCCAGCGGCGAGGTGTTGTAGAAAAACTGCCCTGAACTCTTGAGCAGAAAAGGCTCTGGATTGAGCCCGGCTTTTTCTCGCTTGACCTTCTCAAGCAGCACCGCCTCTTTGGTGGATTCGAGTACGCAATCCAGACGGCGCAACACGGTAAAAGGGAGGATGACCTTGCCGTATTCTGATTGTTTGAAGTCGCCGCGCAGCAGATCTGCTACCGACCAAATGAATGAAGACAGGTTGGGATTCGGGTTGGCCATGTGGGGAGTGTATGCGGTCGAATTCAGACGTAACCGTAGTGGCCGCTCAGGGTGTGCCTGAACCGTTGCTTGATCCCAAAATCATTCCCATTGGCAGCCAAAGTGCCTAAAATATAGACATGCCGCAACTAGCGTCGGGACTCACAACAAGGCAGCTCCGTTGGATCGATGAATACCTGATCGACTTCAATGGCGCAGCTGCCGCCGTGCGGGCCGGCTACAGCCCCAAAAGCGCCCGCTCAATCGCCCACGAGAACCTGACAAAACCCGACATTCTGGCCGTGCTGCAGGCCCGCCAGGCGGAGATGGCCAAAGACCTGCAGATTACGCGTCACGGGGTCATCCAGGGCCTTCTGGATGCCGTGGAGATGGCTCGCCAGCAGTCCAACCCAATGGCCATGGTGTCAGGCGCGCGGGAATTGGGCCGGATGCTGGGTTTTTACGCGCCCGAATTAAAGCGCGTTGAGGTCAATCCGGGCGCCGCTGCGACTGTGGCTGCTTACGCCGGGCTGCCAGACCATGAATTGGTTTCCATGATGGCAAAGGCTAGCTAGGCCTACACCCGACCGCAATCCGCACTGCCCCACCAGGGTTCGGCGCAGGCGGCTGGCGAGTTAGGTGAGGTCTTTGGTCGTGGCCGTAGGCGCATTGGCCTTCACTGAGGCGATCCCGCCTTCCATTGATGCGGCAGACGAATACATTTCGCTCTTTCCAATGGTTTCGCCGTTGGTCGAAGACAACACGAAGTAAGGCGAATTGTTGGAAGCGACCTTGCGCGTGTAGCGCGCATCACTGGGCGCATTCTTTTGTACAGAAGCAATGCCGCCGGTGGCACTTTGCTTCGACGCATAGCGTTCGCTTGTGAGAATGATCTCGTGGTTGCCTGCTTTCAGGTTGAACATGAATTGACCGCCTGCAGCCGCCTTGAGCTCAAAATAACCCGCCATCGTCGTTCCCCTTGTTTGTGGACGACCATAGTCTCACAGCTGGGATGCGTACCTGTGTGAAAAATTCACGCAAAAAATGCCTATGCATAGGGGATTTCCCTTGGGTCGCACTGTCTTGGGCCAAGCAGTCCAACTGGTCCACCCTCTTCTCATTTCAGAATTGAAAAAGAAATAGCAGCGATATGCGTCAGCGCCCGGAAAATCCCCCCGCCTGTGTTTGCTGTACTGCCTGGACAGGTTGGACAGAAGTAGCTGCCCCAAGCCGCGCTCCCTATCAGGCGGCATCCCACTCGACTATCCCTGTTATGCCTAAACCGGCAGCTAAAGCCTGACGGCAATCCTCAATGCTCGCCAGACGGAACACGCGTTCACGTGTCTGCCCACGTAGCGCTGTGGGGCGGGTATCGGTGATCGATGTCCCCAGCAGCTCACGAACGCGCTTGAAAAACTGGTCACGAGGCGCAGGGAACCTTTCGGAGGTGGCGTGGCACCACTGCTGATAGTCCGAAGACAAGGCGGTCTTGGGAAAGGATACGACGAGGTTTGAGCCGGGGAAAATCTCGATCCCGCCATGCGGCCAGGCATTGCCACTGAGGGCTTCGTGGAGCCATCTTGCGGGGCTGTCAGCACTGCGAATTTTCATGTCAGCCCCGAATGGCGTCGCTGGCTTGTTACGAGGGGAAAAGCCTTCCAAATTCTCCGTCTCCAGGTCGTGCATCAACGCTTCACGGCCGCCTGCCGCCAACTCGGCATGAAGCGCTCCGAAAAAAGCAGTGTCTTGCTTGAACACCGGGCTGACATCAAGAATCAAGAAACGGCGGTCATCCGCATCAACTGGCACCGGCCATGACTCGTTGGAGCTGACCACCAGACGCAGGTAATTGTCGATGTGCAGGATATCTTGGCCCTTCATCTCTACGGGAAGGGTCTTGTCAGTGATCATGGCTTTGAGCTTACCGCTCTCGCTTTTATGGCCCCCCCAGGTGGCCTCGTTGGCATGCATGAGGATGACGTTGCGCATGTGCGCATTGAACTTTCCGGTGAGCTGGTCGACGCTGCTGACCTCGCAAAAGTGTCCTGCTACCAGCGATCCCATAGCATCAACGAATGTGTTCTTTCCGGTACCCTGCCCTCCGCGCAACACAATGGCGACTTCAGGCCGCTCCCATGGACGCTGAACCATGTGGGCAAAGTAGCGGCGTACATAGCCATAAATTTCGGCCGACCCCCCGCAGATGGCCTCATTCACAAACCTCCAGAACAGGGGGCAACTCCCTGGCTGCGCTTTGACTGAAAAGCCGCGCCAGAGGTTGTACTTGCCCGCAACGCTGCCACCTGGCTGAAAGACCACACCGCTGTAGGCGCGCCGGCCAAGGCTGCGCAGCCAGACGCTCGCTGCAGACTTCTTGTCATGGGGCGACGGCGTGTTGGACGTCAGGAGTGCAAAGTCGCCTTGCGAAAGCAGACCGAATGTCGCGTCGCCCTGCTCTTCGACAAGGATTTTTACCTGACTGCCGTTTTGTATCACGGCGTAGCGCTCATTCATGTGAGCCACAAACGCATCAGCAGCTGCGTCGTTGGCTGCGTTTTCCAAGGATTTGGCGATTGTCATTTCGCCGTAGGTATTGCCGCCGCGTGACTCATCCCATTTCTCACGCATCATCCCAGTGCCACGAAACAGGCGGTCAATCTGTTCCGCGTGCGGCCCGGCGTGTCGGGCCAACATGCCGGCCAACGCCAGGTCGCCTTCGCTTTGTGATGGGTAGCCTAACGCTGCCCAGTCACCCGCCTGAAATTGCCTGAAGGTTTGGGCATCATTGGATGCCAGGACCTTGTCCACAATGTCTTGGTCCTCAACCGGGAGAGATACAGATGGGGCTAGGGCTCGCGCATTGGCCGTTGGTCGCATCTTCACTGGCTTGGCCGGCTTGCCCAGAACCTCGGCGTGCAACGCGGTCAGAGAGGCTTGTATGTCGACCGCCTCAATGGACGATTGCCCATAGCGGTCGCCAGTGACCGTGAAATAACGGCCTGAGTCGTACATCTCGACTTGCCCCTTTCGCCGGCCGGTTGGGGGCAGCTTGCCCTTTCCGATCAAGTGAAAGCCCGTGCCGCTTGGAGACAGCTCTGTGTAGCTGCTGATGCGGTCCAGCACTTCGGCGGCCCACGGCTCGACAACGCCGGTGACTGGGTCTCTGCACTTGTCCAGGTCGATGCCAACATACGGGTCATCAACGCTGAAAACAAACCCAACTCCGCTGTAGTTTGGGTTTTTTACGAAGGCCGCCTTCACGGTCTGAAAATCAGACCAGGTCTGACCGCTGGTGCTGTCGGCCTTCAAGCAATTGGGTTGATAAGGGATTTTCGTCACCCTGTCGCCGCGTTTTTCGAGTTTCCAGAGAACCCACTGAGGCAGAGCGATCAACTCCGCCGGAAACTCAGCCAGGACGCGCTCCATTGCAGCAACGCGAGGATCGACACCTTGAACAACTGTGGTCAGCGCTGGCCTTTTCATATCACAGCACCTTTCTGGCGCACCCGGTACATTGCGGCGCTTGCGCGGTAAGTCGCCGTTACATTGACCACATCCAGAGCCTGTGATGCGTCAGGACGGCTATAAGTGATGGTTGTACCGTCCGGCCAGCCGATCATCTGCAGTTCACCCCTCAATGAGCGAGCGTGCGAGCGCTGGACACAGAAGTCCTTGTAGCCGTTGCTCCCGAGTGCGAATTCAATGCCAAGCTCTGGCACCACAAAAAACATTGCGGCCGCTTGATCATCGGTGAGAGATGCATGCGGCCATTTCATACCAGCGCTCCCAAAACCGCGATCAGGAAGCTTGCTACGAAACGCGCCGTTTTTGCCGTTGTTTTGGCCATCCGAATGTGCAGAGCCAGAGGGCGTTGCGCCGCCGCATGGGTATCAGCAATGAGTGCGGTCCGCTCGCTCATGCTGCCACCTGCCCTTTTATGCGCCGCGCGCGTTTGGGGGTCTGGGAAGCGGTAGCCTTTGCAGCAAGGTAGGCGCGAATATCGCCAACTTTGAAGCGGGTGCAGCCCGGGCCCAAACGGATCGGCCGAGGGAAGTCAGGGTCTTCCTGGCAATTGCGCCAGACAGTGGAGACGCCCTTGGCAACCACGGTGGCAAGTGCCTTCACACTGATCATGGCTGCGTCGGGCAGCTTGTCGAAGTGTGAGATGTCAACCCGGCGGACAGATCCGGGGCTGGGGGGTGGTACGGACGCGCTAGGCAGCGGGTTGGACTGGGGTAGTTTGGCTTGCATCTGGACTCCTTGATTCGGAGTCGATATCAGGCTTGGAAATCAGCCGGAAATCACGTTCCAAACGGTCCAGCAACCCGCATGGATAGAGGCATCAGAAAGAATTCACAAAGAAATTGAGAATTCCCATCTCTTACCGGATTATTGCTAATGCCAGCCGTTGTCGCTTAGGTAATTCGAGATCGTTTTAGCGCCGATAGATCGCTTGGTACCCGTATCTTTTTCAGCATCTTCGATCTTCTTGGCTATGGCCTCTGCGATAGCTGCACGGCTGAATTGGCCATGTCGAGGCCCCGACTGGTTGACAGCTCTATCGGATGCACACCATTCTTCCTTTATGGCATCAGCCAGCTTAATAACATCGTGATCGGTCGCCCACCACGGACTTTTTTTACCCGCCGGCGGCGTGGGAACCACACATCTCATAGCTTTGTATAAAGCTTCAGAGCGAGCGACTTCCTCTACCGTGAAGCGGCCATCCTTCTCGACATCTGCCATACGCTTTCGGATGTCGACGTACCCGCTGCCGTCGGCCTTGAACAGCGAGTCGCTTTGCGATACGTCCGGACTGCGAGAGTAGTAATTGAACGCGCAATCGGATGCGCCTATTCGTGCCACGCCAACCAGAAACATCAACTCGTTAACGAAAACCGCACGAGGCGACCGTGTGCGTGTACCTGAGGCATCCACAGTAAACTCCCACAGAGGCGCTTTTACATGGAGGCTTGGCACCAATCGTTGGCTAGCGATAGCGTCCCGTAGATCGTTTGCGCTGCATTGCCAATGGGCCGCGAGTTCTGCGAACGTGAAATTCGAGCGGATGATTGGGTTAGTAACCATTAAGTAATAAAAAATTGAATTGAGCCTATTAAGCGTCGAAGCCGGATCATGCCACCCGGGTCAGAGGGATCACCGCCCCACTTCCGCGCTCCGTGTCACAAAATTCTGCCCAGTCAGCCATCAGCCGCGCTCGCTTTTCTAACAAGTCACCCCGGCGGTACGCCGCCTCAGACTTGTCTTCGATGGCATGAGCCAGCGCCATTTCGCACACGTCGCGCGGATAGGCCGTCGATTCAGCAGCCCAGTCTCGGAAGGTGGACCTGAATCCGTGCACCGTCAAGTCTGACCGACCCATGCGTTTTAACGCGGCCAAACAGGTCATGTTTGAAATGGGCCTGTCGAGCTTGACCCCTGGAAATACGAACTCCGAGGTTTTGTTGTCCCACTTGACTTGGGCCAGCACGGCAAGTGCCTGCTTGCTCAATGGAACACGATGCTCTCGAAAACCCTTCATGCGGTCTTTCGGAATCACCCACAAGCCTGCCTCCAGATCGAACTCAGCCCACTTAGCTTCAATTACCTCACTTGTGCGGGTGGCGGTCAGAATAATCAATTGCATGGCCAAAGAGCCTGTGCCGGGCATGGCGCGCAGCGCCTCCATGAACGGCCCTATCTCAGCCCAAGGGAGAGCCGCATGGTGCCCTGCAGCTGTTACCTTGGACGGCTTTGGCAGCGCTTCGCTCAGATGCCCTTTCCAAGCGGCTGGGTTGTCCCCGCTGCGATAGCCCTGCACCTTGGCCCAGTCCAGCACCTTTTCAACGCGACCGCGCACACGCGTGGCGGTTTCGGTCTTGGTCACCCAAATGGGCTGCAAGATTTTCAGGACAAGCGCGGTGTTTACGGCGCTCACGGGTAGATCACCGATCACCGGGCTGGCGTAGGTCTTTAAGGTATTACGCCACTGCTCGCCGTGCTTGCCACTGCGCCAGCCAGACTCGTTGGCCGCTATGAAAGCGTCAGCAGCCTTGTCGAAGGTGATGGTATTGGCACTGGCCAGGCGCTTTTCCTGCAGGCTGGAGCGCTTGGCTTCAATCGGATCGATACCGTCGGCAATCAGCTTGCGCTGCTCCGTGGCGCGCATGCGGGCGTCAGCCAGGGAGAAAGTGACCAAAGAGCCCAAGCCCATTTCACGCGCCTTGCCACCCAACACATAGCGCAAGATCCAGGACTTGGAGCCGCCTTGTGAAACCTGTAGGTAGAGCCCTGCTCCGTCAAAGTGGTAGCCCGGCCTGGTCTCTTTTTCAACCTGCTTCGAAAGCAGGATTCGAACTCGCCTTGCCATGATTTACCCCCTTTTTACCCCCGTCACAAACTGCGATTTTACGGGATTTCATGAGATAAGGCGAGACAAAGAATTTTTATATTTTCATTGGTGAAAACGCTTTTTTGGACGGTTTGAGACGACCTGAGAGTTCGACGGAGAAAGACGCCTCTTCCGCCAATGAGTCAGTCAAAAAACGGGGCCTTGCGCCCCGTTTTTTTATGGCTTCGGTGTTCGATAAACCGATCTAAGCCGCGCTTGCCAAAGTCTTCAGGTCGGCCCGCACCTGATTCAGCACACTCACCCAGTCACCGGGATCTGGCTGCCGGTAAAGCTTCATGCTGGCATACCAGGGGCTGTCCGCGCGGTCCAGCATCCACCGCCATTCCGCCGGCAGCGGCAGG
>JAKFXR010000114.1 GCA_021731285.1 Polaromonas sp.
ATTCCCTCTGCAATCATGGACCTGTTGCGCGCGTACAAGCTATTGCTCTCGTGGCGGAAGGGGTAGGCTCGAGCGATGAATTCCATTACGCACGCGCTGGCGGCCCGCATGTTCAGGGAAATAACTGCCGGCGCCTGCTCCGGCACGCCATCGATGTACCCCCGCTGCACCTGGTCGGCATGGGCTTGTGGGTCGGATTCAGCCAATCCTTCCGCAGCTAAGGTCGCTGCGGAATAGATGCCGCGGTCTATCAAACTGCTGCCGCCCGGATGGACGTAGTCGATTCGGCCGGTTGCTTCATCGACGGCCCGCTCGCCATCTGCCGTTGCGCGGGTGGGAATGGCGACGCCAACGTCCAACAGCGGCAGCAAGAAGGCTTTGGATAGCAAGTCTGCGACGCTTCGCGCTCTGAGCGTATCCACGCAGCAAAAGAGCACATCGGCCTGAGCTGCTGCCAGCACTGCTTTGCGCGTCAGGATGTTCGCGTTGACCGGCACCGCGTACTCCTCGTCGCGGTACTCATTGACGCGGGCCGCAAACACGTCCACCTTTGCGAGCTTGCGATTGGCGTCATTCTTGACCGTGTTGAGAATTCGGTTGAGGTTCTTCTCTTCAACCTTGTCATGATCAATGAGGATGACCCGGCCGAACCCAAGTCGGCAGGCTTGCTCCGCCGCAACCGAGCCGGTTCCGGAAACGCCGATGACGCACGCCGTCAGTCCGCCGAGCTCCTGGGTCATGCCACTTGTGAAGGGCATCGGCCGCTTGGCTGGCCGATGACCGTGCTTGCCCCACCAGAACTGCAGGTCTGCCCCCACGACCGAGACGAGATCGACGGGAGTCACTTGCATATCCGGCGTGTACGCCCGTGCGAAGATGACTCCACTGGGGAGCATCACGGCCGATCCGTGCACGCTGCCGCATGCCTGAAAAATGGACGGGAAGATTTCCCGGTCGCTTCGGTCGTCTACGGGGGAGAACTGCGGGGTGCCGTTCGGGTGCGAATGCACGAGGACGATTGACAGCTGCCGGGGTTCGGCGAGGTCGATGGCCTGTTCGATGTATTCAGATGGCCAGGTGAGCGAACCCTCCTCGCGTTGGCTGCACTTGTCGTGGGGCACGACAATCAGATCGCGGGCGAGAAGGCGGAGGCGCGCGCCCGGCACCCGCGTGCACACCAGGACTGCTGCCGCCTCCTTTCCGTCACCCGGGAAGAGGTGGTGCCGCAGCCGCTGGTGCACCTGCTGCGTCATGGTGAGAGTGCATGCGGGCATCATTCGCCAAACTCCCGGGCCAGCGAGTGCTCGACCAGAGCGAAGTGCGTTCCCACGTTGTCGCTGTTCGGATCCCACTTATGGGCCTCGGTACGGTGACGCGACCAGCCCTGAAACTGCACGCCGTCAATGGTTGCGGTGACGTGCGTGTTAGGGATGGCGGCGCCGTCGCAACGGGACACCGCCGGCGAAAAGTAGAACATGTCAATTTGCGCCTGCGGGTAGTCCTTCGGAATGTCCAGTGCCAGGGTCACACTCGCAGGCTGGTAACCCGGAAGCGTCTCGTAGCCCTTGATGACCAGCCAACGGCGCTCGCCAGCTTTAACCGTCTCCCATTTCAGGCCGGTGCCGTCGAGGAACTTCACGTCCACGGAAAGGAGCGCAAACTCGCGCCGCACCGTTGCCGCGGCCGCAGTCGCCTCGCCGTTGTCGACGTTGCGCTGCATCAAGCGGATGCGCTCAATGCCGGGTGTTCGCAAGTCGACGATGTAGTTCACGTCCACCTCTTTCTTGGGCTTACCCGCCACCAAGAGATAGATGTTCCAGGCCTTCTTCGGGTCGAAGCCCGCGATGGTCATCGCATCGCCAACCTTCACCTCGGGGACATCGAAGTCGAGTGTCACAGCCTGAACACGCAGCTTCCATTTGCGTGGGCGCGTGACAAACTTCTCAACGCCACGGCTGGCCAGATCCACAATGGTGTGGTCCTGCACCTCTTCGGGTTCGGCGCCGGGGCGCAGCAAGAGCAGGTCAACGCTGTTTTCCAGCATGGCCAGCCGTCGCAGAGTTGCGCCGGAGATGTGTGGCGCATGCCAGACCATTTGTGAGGCGTTAACCACGAAGTTGAAGGTGCGGTCGCCAAAGCTCACGATGAATTCGTTGCTCGCCTTCAGGTTCGGCGTCTCCGAAAGCCGGATGCTCTCAAGGTCCCCGGATGGCAGCCGCTGCAGGAGCAGAGCAGTTGGCTCGGTCACCCCGGCGGCCTGCAGGATCAGGGCACCGGTGGGATCGGCATGGGGCACGACAAAGTCGCGGAAGGTCAGGGTGTCGTCCGCAACGCGGACTTGGGAGTTGGAGTGCTGGTTCAAGGTGTTTCCTTTATCAGGGGAAACCTTTCCCCCTCACCTACTGAAGGCTGTGTTTCGAGCTCCGCTTGCCACGCTCGAGCAAATTTAGAGTCACCCCTCTAAAATATGGCAAGTCCGGCCAAATTCAGAGCATGACAAGGAGGAAGGAACGTGGAAATGGAGAACAACAATGACGACCACCTGCCCAAGGGCGATGAAGATGAGCCAGAGCTGCTGCAGCCAGGCGACGTGGTGGCCAGCCTTGCTGACATAGAACAGGCCATCAACGAACTCCTGCGTGATAAGACCCGCAAGAGGAAGCTCATAGGTATCGCCGCGCTCATCCTCAGGACGAAGCCGCATCTGAAGCGTCAATATGAGCCCGAAGACTTGCTCCAGGACGCGCTGACCCGGCTTGGCATTGGCAAGCGCTCCTGGCCCAGAAGCAGGGTGGACTTCAACGGCGCGGTAATTGGGGTGATGCGGAGCTGGGCTGACAATCTCGAGAAGCAGAGAAAGCGCGACGACCCTGGGCTCGTACTGGAAAGCGAGCTCTCGACCGCGAGGGAGGACGGGGAGCCATTGAACCTTGAGGCCATTGCAGGCCACTCGCAGGGCCCGGTGGAAGAGCTCCTGGCGCGTGAAGAAGACGCGCTGGGTGCCGCACAACTCGCCTGCGTGCGAGCGAACTACGGACCAGACGAGTTGCCTGGCCGAATCCTAGACGAACTGAGAAGGACCAGCTTCGAAAACCACCAACAGGTGATGGCCGCAGTCGGCGCTGAAGAGGCCGAATACCGTAATGCATGGAAAAGTATCCTGCGCGCCGCTACGAAGCTCAGTCCCAAGGAGTGACAACATGATTATCAAGAAGACGCCAGACGAGAATTTCCTTGACGCGCAAATTGCGCTCCTGACGAACGCAAAGGTCGGTGAACTCGACGAATACCTGGCTGCAGCGGGCTTGAACCCCCAGAGCCTTGACGAGCGGGGGACGAATGCCATCAAAGGAGCCTTGACCAGCATTCAAATCGCCAAACAGACGTCAGCGACCTTTGCCGCGCTCGCCCCGGCACGCCAAAAAGAGATTGCGAGTCGACTACAAATCAAACGCAGCGTTTTTTCCGCACTTTCGGAACATCGCGCAATCGTTTCGTCGATTCCAGTCCGATTTCTGAAGCGGTTGGCCGATGAACTCGGAGCGGGGGTCGATGCGCTTCGTTTGGCGCTATCGACACCGGTGATTTCTGCGGGCGTACCCCAATACAAGTCGGATGACGCTCCAGGCACTCCCGTCCAAGTACCGTTTGAACAGCTCCTAAGAGAAGCCGCAATGAGTGAAGAGGAGATAGCCGAGCTCATGCGAGAGGATGGCTGAACTCTATGGACGCTGTCGAACTCGCCCGTCAACGTGCGGCAGAACTCCACTTCCAAGCTGTCCAACGCGGGGGCGACCCTTGGAAGCCGTACGAATTCGCCATCGCCGAGGCTAAACACCATGGCTATGACGTCGAAGACCTGACGCCTGGGGCCTCAATGCTCGATGGCGGGCGAGCGAAACTGCTTCCCAGCGGAGAATTGATCCTCCATGAGAGGAAGGGCACCCCTTTCGAGCGCGCCCTGCTGGTCGCGCACGAAATTGGGCATGCGCTGCTGGGCGATGCGGATGACTCCACGCCGGCAAAGGACGTAGACTTCTCGCGTCCCGCAGAAGTGTCGCCTGTAGGCGAGGAACGTGTTGTCGACTACGGTCGAAGGCAACGCCGCGAGATCCAGATGGACCTCTTCGCCAGGGAGCTGCTCATCCCAAGGTCGCACGTTCGCGCCCTGCACCTGGATCAAGCTTTGGGCGCCCGTGATATCGCGACGAAGCTAGATGCGCCATATGAGGTGGTCGCGCAGCAACTGCTTGATGCATTGCTCCTGCCGGAAGTCCATCTTACACAGAACGAAGCGAAAGAGTACGACCTCAATCCCTCGCAGCGTTCGGCGGCGAACCATCGCGGTTGCGCATTTCTCGTTTCAGCTGGCCCCGGTACCGGCAAGACGCAAACGCTTGTGGCACGAGTTGAGGGACTCTTGCAAGAGGGCGTGGACCCGAGGCGAATACTGCTCCTGACGTTCTCCAACAAAGCGGCCGGTGAGATGGCAGACCGCATTGGCGCCAGGCAACCCAACGCCGCAGCCGCGCTCTGGGTCGGAACGTTCCATGCTTTCGGACTGGACATCGTCCGCCGATTCCACGACTCAATTGGGTTGCCCAAAGACCCGCGCATGATCGACCGAACAGAGTCTGTCGAACTTCTCGAATATGAGTTCCCCCGACTGGCCCTGCAGCACTATCAGAATCTGTACGACCCCACGCAGGTCATCTACGACATGCTGTCGGCCATTTCGCGCGCAAAAGATGAGGTAGTTGGTCCAGCGCAGTACATGCAGTTGGCAGAAGGTATGCGCGCGGCAGCGGCTGCGGACGAAGACAAGCTCGCAGCCGAAAAAGCCGTTGAGGTCGCTCGCGTCTACGAGGCGTATGAGCAACTAAAACGGGAGCGCAACTATGTTGATTTCGGCGACCTCGTGTATCTTCCCGTGAAACTGCTCGAGGGCAACGATGCGGTCCGAAGCCACTTGGCCGCGGCGTATGACCACATCTTGGTGGATGAGTATCAGGACGTAAACCGTAGCAGCGTGCGTCTGCTGAAGGCCCTGTGCCCATCCGGCGAGAACCTCTGGGTGGTCGGCGACGCAAAGCAATCCATCTACCGCTTCCGTGGGGCGTCGTCGTTCAACGTATCGGGCTTTGGCAAGACAGACTTCCCAGATGGTCAAGTCTGCAAGTTGGATACCAACTACCGCTCTGTGCCCACGATTGTCAAAGCGTACTCAGCCTTCGCGCAGCAGATGCGCTCAGGCGGGTCCGAAAGTGGACTCGAACCCGATCGCGAAGACGCCGAGCACGCGTTGGAGTTTCGGCTGACACCAGGCGCAGACGAGCAGACGGTCGCGATTGCAGATTGCATCGAGGAACTGAAGGCGAAAGGGGTCGCCTACCGCGATCAGGCCGTGCTGTGCACCGGCAACGAGAAGCTCGCAAACCTCGGCCGAGACCTGGAAAGCCTCGGCGTCCCCGTGCTGTTCCTGGGCAGCCTCTTCGAACGGCCGGAGGTCAAGGACCTACTGGCGGTGTCGTCGCTACTGGTCGACCCTCGCGCCATGGGCCTGGTTCGAGTCGCTTGCCTGCCTGCATACCAGATGCCGATTTCCGACGTGGCAGCCGTACTGCGCCACCTCCGAACTGCAAAAGCACAACCCCTTGCCTTCCTTTCAATGGTCGACATCCCGGGACTTTCGGCCAAAGGCCAAGCAGTTCTGGAGCAGCTGCAGGTGCTTTTCTCTGGGTTCAGCGCAAGCGACCCGCCATGGCTTGTGCTGGCCTCGGTGCTGCTGGACCGCACCCGCATAGGTGCTGAGATCAATACCGCCCAAACAGTGAGCTCCCGCGCCAAAGGCATTGCCATTTGGCAGTTCATGAATTTCGTGCGCGTCCAGCCTTCTGGATCTGGGCTGCCCGTATTCCGGCTTCAGGAGCGCATTCGTCGACTGTTGCGGTTGGGCGATGAGCGAGACTTGCGTCAGCTACCGGCGGCAGCACAGGGCATCGATGCCGTGCGCTTGATGACCATCCACGGAGCGAAGGGATTGGAGTTCGCTGCTGTGCACTTGCCTGGACTGAATGAGGATACTTTGCCAGGCTATCGGCAAAAATCCCCTGCCTGTCCACTCCCGATCGGTATGATCCAGGGCGCGTCGGGCTCTGTGCAGGACTACCTTGAAAGCACCCGCTTGGAGGAGAAGGAATGCCTTTTTTATGTGGCTCTGTCTCGCGCCAAGGATAGGCTGCAGTTATACGCGGCGGCGGCGAATAAGGGCGGCAGGCAGCGCAAGCTCTCGGAAGGTTACTTGACTAGCTTGGGAGCAGGTCTCGTCCGCAGCAGTGTGACGCCAGCGCGCCCGCTTCCTCCCGCTGCAGATGATGCGCCGGTGCCATTGCACCTGGAGGGCTCCTTACGATTCGAAGCGCATCAAATCGAGGCCTTTGAGCGCTGCCCGCGCAGATTTTTCTATACGTACGTCCTGCAGACCGGAGGCAAACGGACAGTCACGCCTTTCATGCAGATGCACGATGGCGTCCGAAAGCTGTTCAAGAAGGTCGTAGCTGGCGAACTCAATTCTTCAGGAACTCAGTTGGTGGCAGACGTCACTCAAGCCTTGTGTGACGAAGGCCTGCAGGAACACGGGTACTTCGATCACTACCGGGACTTCGCCATCGCGATGATCGAGTTTTTCAGCTCCACGCGCAAAGGATTCCAGTCCAAGGAGCCTCAGGCACTACGCGTGCAATACGGTGGCGAGGAAATTGTCGTCACGCCCGATGACGTACTTGTGGGAGAAGACGGTTCGATAACAGTTCGGCGCGTGTCGACAGGGCACAGCCGTAGCGAGGATGGCAAGTCCATTGGCGCCGCCGCATTCCTGGCTGCTGCCTCTGAAGCATTCTCAGGTGCCAAGGTCGAACTGGTGTATCTTGCCGACCAAAAGTTTCTGCCACTCGCCTTAAAGGCAGGAGAGATGGAGACCCGCCGCAGGCACATGGAGACCCACCTCGGAGGCATCCGTGCAGGTCAGTTCGTGGCGAATCCTTCGTCATTCAGCTGCCCGAATTGCCCGGCACTCTTCATTTGCGGGCCAGTGCCGCAAGGCACACTTTCGCCTTTGTTTACGACGCCGGTGGCCGCGAGTCCAACTTCAGTCAATTTAGCCGCCGGTTAAGAGGTTTTCGAGAACAGCTGAAGAATTTTTTTGTGGCGGGACAGGCACCCACGACCCTTGGCTGCGGAGAGTAATGATCAAAAACCCTCTCGTTTAAGCCCCTGCAAATATCGTGGTCACCGGGGGCTTTATCAATGGTCAGCATTTGCATTGCCTGCTGTCTCCAGTGCCTTGGGTGGGCTAAAAGGCACGCCGGCAGGGCCAGCTAGAAATCGCTTGGCATCCAAACTACAAGACCCGATTGGCAGCGCGACCTCTCAGCAGGCTTTCTGGGCCACAACAAGAGAAACGCAAGGCCACTTGGTTGTGCACTAATGTCAAAAGGATGCAGCGCGCTTCGGTCCCGCCGCATGCGCAGGCCCCGTCAGTCATATTCCAAAAACAATTCCAAATTCCAAAAAGCAAAAGGGGCAACCACTGCTAAGTGATTGCCCCGATTGGGATTTCTGGCGGAGCGGACGGGACTCGAACCCGCGACCCCCGGCGTGACAGGCCGGTATTCTAACCAACTGAACTACCGCTCCTGGTAGATAGCGTTTGCTCTTGCGAGCCAAGTGCTAACGACTTGTGCCTTGTGCCTCACACGGGTGTGAAGAATGCTGGCGACCCCACGGGGATTCGAACCCCGGTACCTACCGTGAAAGGGTAGTGTCCTAGGCCTCTAGACGATGGGGTCTAAACCTTGGATCTTCCGGAAACAGGTCTTTGCAAACCTGCTCAAAAAAAACTCACTCAAAAACTTTTTCGACACTATTTCAGGACAGATGATTGGTGGAGGTAAACGGGATCGAACCGATGACCTCTTGCATGCCATGCAAGCGCTCTCCCAGCTGAGCTATACCCCCGTACCGTCCTGCAATGCGGGTTTCCCTGCAATTGTCGAGCCTTGAATTATAGCCCGAAATTCAGGGGCCACTCAAGCGGCCAAGGCGCGCAATCACCTGATCGCGGTCCATCAAGGCCAAAAAAGCATCGACCGACGGCGTTTGCGGACGACCGGCAATCAACACACGCACCGGCATGGCCAGTTGAGGCATCTTCAGGCCGGTCTCGGTGAGCACTTGCTTGATGGCCAGGGCAATGCCCGCCTTGCTCCATTCGCACTCGGCCAACAGACCTGCCAGTTTGGCGACGGCCGGCGCAATTTCGGCAGGCACATGGGTCTGAATGTCATGCGCACTGACGGGTTCCTGCCCCACCAGCGCCCCCATCCACTCGGCGAGTTCCACCAGTGTGCTGCAGCGGTCCTTGAACAGGGCGCAGGCCGCGACGCGGCGCGGCTCATCCAGCCCGGCCAGGGTTTGCGCGTTAAGGAAGGGGGCTACCCACTGCGCAAGAACATCATCGGCCAAGGCCTTCAGGTGCTGGGCGTTGACCCAGCGCAACTTGGCTTCGTCAAACTGCGCAGCACTCTTGCCAAGATGGTCGAGGTTGAACCACTGCAAAAACTGCTCGCGGCTGAAAATCTCGTCGTCGCCGTGGCTCCAGCCGAGACGCGCCAGATAGTTGACCATGGCATCGGGCAGGTAACCTTCGACGGCGTATTGCGTGACTGCCTTGGCGCCGTTGCGCTTGCTCATTTTTTCGCCCTGCTCATTGAGCACGGTGGGCAGATGCGCGTACACCGGCACCTCTTTGCCGAGGGCGCGAAAGATGTTGATCTGGCGCGGCGTGTTGTTGATGTGGTCATCACCGCGAATCACGTGCGTGATCGCCATGTCGATGTCGTCCACCACCACGCAGAAGTTATAGGTCGGCGTTCCGTCTGGCCGGGCAATCACCAGGTCATCGAGTTCGCCATTGCTGATCTCGATGCGGCCCTTGACCTTGTCTTCCCAGACGACTGCGCCGCCCTGGGGGTTTTTAAAACGCAGCACCGGCTGCACACCTTCAGGTATGGCCGGAAGCGTTTTGCCCGGCGCGGGACGCCAGGTGCCGTCGTAGCGCGGTTTTTGTTTGTCGGCCATTTGCTGCTCGCGCAGGGCATCGAGTTCGGCCATGCTCATGTAGCAGGGGTACACATGCCCGGCGGCCTGCAAACCGGCCAGCACTTCCTTGTAGCGCTCCATGCGCTGCATCTGATAGAACGGGCCTTCGTTGTAGTCCAGGCCCAGCCAGCGCATGCCTTCGATGATCACATCCACAGCCTCCTGCGAGGAGCGCTCCAGGTCGGTGTCTTCAATCCGCAGGATGAAGTCGCCACCGGTTGCACGCGCAAAAGCCCAGGGGTAAAGCGCTGAGCGGATGTTGCCGAGGTGAATGAAACCGGTAGGGGAAGGGGCGAAGCGCGTTCTTGTTTTGGAGGTCATGCCAGGGTGTCCAGGCCACGCAACAGGTCGGCCTTGATGTCTTCAATATGGTCCAGCCCGACCGCCACGCGGATCAGGCCCTGCCCGATGCCGGCGGCCTGGCGCTGCTCTTCACTCAGGCGTCCGTGCGAGGTCGTGGCTGAGTGGCTGATGATGGTTTTGGTGTCGCCCAGGTTGGTGGCAATGCTCATCACCTGGGTGCTGTTGATGACATGAAAGGCGTTGGCGCGCGCCACTTCAGGCGTGCTTCCACGCAGGTCAAAAGAAACCACGGCACCGCCCTGCCCCGACTGCTGGCGCATCGCCAGCTCGTGCTGCGGATGCGAAGCCAGACCGGGGTAATAAACGCGCGCCACACCGGGCTGCTTTTCCAGCCACTGCGCCACGGCCAGCGCATTGGCGCTCTGGGCCTGCATGCGTATGCCCAGGGTCTCCAGGCCCTTGAGCACCACCCACGCATTGAAGGGCGCCAGTGTCATGCCGGCAGTGCGCACAATGGGGCCAAACACGTCGACGATGAGTCTGGACGGACCACAGATGGCACCGGCCATGACACGGCCCTGGCCATCGAGGTACTTGGTGCCGGAATGGATGATCAAATCGGCGCCAAATTCCACCGGCCGCTGCAGCGCCGGTGAGCAAAAGCAGTTGTCCACGGCCAGCAAGGCCCCAACGCTGTGCGCCAGACTGGCCAGCGCGGCAATGTCGCAGACCTCCGTCAGCGGGTTGGTCGGTGTCTCTGCAAACAGCAGTTTGGTCGTGGGCCGCAGCGCAGCTTTCCATTCGCCCACATCGGTTTGCGACACAAAGGTGGTTTCAACCCCGAACTTCCCGAACTCACGGCCAATCAATGCAATGGTCGAGCCGAACATGGAGCGCGAGCAAATCACATGGTCACCCGACTTGAGCAAACCCATGCACATCATGAGGATGGCGCCCATACCGGTTGACGCACCAATGGCAGCTTCCGTGCCTTCGAGTGCGGCGAGCCGGCGCTCAAAGCTGGTCACCGTGGGGTTGGAGGTGCGGCCGTAGGTGTAGCCCTCTTCCGGGTGGGCAAAGCGCCGCGCCGAGGTTTCCGCATCGGGCTGCACAAAACCGCTGGTCAGGTACAGCGCTTCCGAGTTTTCGCCATGCTGGCTGGGCTCCAGCGCGACACGCACGGCCAGCGTGTCGCGGTGCAGGTTGGCAGGTAATTTCTTTGACGCCATGCTTCAGGCCTCTTGCGGATTGGGCAGCGCCAGACGCGACACATCGACATCGCCTTCTTCGCTGCTGTCCACCCGCTCTGCATTCATTTTGGCGATGGTCTCCAGCGTGACGTCGCCGGTGATGTACACGCCGTCAAAACACGACGCATCAAAACCATCGAGGTTTTTATTGAGCGACCCAATGGCGCGCTTCATGCCTTCGACGTCCTGGTAAATCAGCGCATCGCAACCAATCGCGAGACGGATTTCTTCCACGGTCTTGTCGTGCGCCACCAGCTCGTCGGCGGTTGGCATGTCGATGCCGTAGACGTTGGGGTAACGCACAGGCGGCGCAGCGCTGGCGAGGTAAACCTTCCTGGCGCCGGCGTCACGGGCCATTTGCACGATCTCGCGGCTGGTGGTGCCGCGCACGATGGAGTCGTCCACCAGCAGCACGTTGCGGCCCTTGAACTCGCTGGCAATCACGTTGAGTTTCTGGCGCACCGACTTTTTGCGCACGCCCTGGCCCGGCATGATGAAGGTGCGGCCCACGTAGCGGTTTTTTACAAACCCTTCACGGTAAGGAATGCCCAGCAAATGCGCCAGTTGCGTGGCGCTCGGGCGGCTGGACTCGGGGATGGGAATGATCACATCAATTTCGTTGGGCGGCACGGTGGAGACCACGCGCTTGGCCAGTGTTTCGCCCAGGTTCAAACGCGCCTGGTAGACCGAGATACCGTCGAGCACCGAATCGGGTCGGGCCAGATAGACAAACTCGAAGATGCAGGGTTTGAGCTGCGCATTGTCAGCGCACTGCTCGGCATGGACCGTGCCTTCGAGGTCCACAAACACCGCTTCACCGGGCGCGATGTCGCGCACAAACTGGTGCGATGTGCCTTCCAGGGCCACCGATTCGCTGGCCACCATGACGGTGTTGCCACTTTCGTTCTGGCCACGGCCCAGGCACAGTGGGCGAATGCCAAACGGATCGCGAAACGCCAGCAAGCCGTGGCCTGCAATCAGCGCAACCACGGCGTAGGAACCCTTGACGCGTTTGTGCACGCCGCGCACGGCGGCAAACACATCCACCGGGTTGAGCGGCAGGCCGCGCGTGGTTTTTTCCAGCTCGTGGGCCAGCACATTGAGCAGCACCTCGGAGTCGCTGTCGGTGTTGATGTGGCGATGGTCGGTGTTGAACAGCTCGGCCTTGAGCACGGCCGCGTTGGTCAGGTTGCCGTTGTGCGACAGCACCAGGCCAAAAGGCGCGTTGACATAAAAGGGCTGGGCTTCATCTTCGCTGTAGGCATTGCCGGCGGTGGGGTAACGCACCTGCCCCAGGCCCACGGTTCCCGGCAAGGCGCGCATGTTGCGGGTACGAAACACGTCGCGCACCATGCCCTTGGCCTTGTGCATGAAAAACTTGCGGCCCTGCTGGGTGACGATGCCGGCAGCATCCTGCCCGCGGTGCTGCAGCAAGAGCAGCCCGTCATATATCAGCTGGTTCACCGGGGCGTTGCTGACAACGCCGACTATTCCGCACATATGTTTCCGTTCATCACATTGCCATTCATCAGAGGTACTTTGCAAACTGCTCAGGCAGCACCGGCTTGAGGCCTTTGAGTGCTGCCGTCAATACTTCGGCGCCTTTGGACTCCTGCCACCAGGCGCTGGATTTGAACGCGGTCATGTTGATCACCACCGCTGCCGCCAGCAACAAAATCAGGCCGCGCACCACACCAAATGCGGCGCCCAGTGTCCGGTCCACCGGCCGCAGGCCCACGGCCTCCACCAGCTTCTTGATCAACACCGCCAGCAGCCCGGCCACAAACACGGCCACGATAAAAACCAGCGCAAAGGCCGCCGCATACCGCACCGGATTGGACGCGCTCTGCAGCGGCAAGCGCGTGGCCACCTCGGGTGCAAGCCACTGTGCCAGATAAAACGACGCCGCCCAGCCGATCACGGACAAGACCTCATACACAAACCCGCGCCATGCGCCGAGGATCAGCGACACCGCCAACACCCCCAGCAAAGCCAAATCGGCGGCAGCCACCTTTACAAGATCAGGATGGCCGCCGGCAGATCAAGCCCCTTGATCTTGCTGGCAGCCTTGTCGGCTTCGGCCTTGCTCGCAAAAGGCCCAACCCGCACGCGAATGCGTTTGCCATCTTTGGTCTCTGCCACCTGGGTGTAGGTTTTCAATCCGGCTTTTTCCAGCTTCTGACGCACTTCTTTCGCCTTGTCGGCATCGGCAAACGCGCCCACCTGGACCACCATGCGCCCCTCCGCCTCCGCCGGAGCGGCCTTGCCTTCAAGCAGGGCTTTGGCGCGGCTGGCTTCATCAACGGCAGGTGCCGGTTTGGCGGCCACCTTGGGTTCGGGCTTGGGCTCTGCTTTCGGCTCGGGGCGCGGCTCCGGTTTGGCCTCTTTTTTGGGCTCGGGCGCGGGCTCCACGGCAACGGGTTTTTTCTCCGCCACGATCTCCTCGCGCGGCGTCAGGCTCGCCGGCGCCGCCACCTTGCCACTGGCCGCCGGGGCAGCCGGTATGACCAAGGGCTTGACCGTGTTTTTGGAAGGAATTTCTATCGGAATGTCGGTTGCTACCGGACGGGGCTGGGTATCAAACACCAAGGGGAAACCAACAACCCCAATCAGAACCAGCACACCCGCGCCTATCAGCCGGTGCTTGGCCCGCTTGCGCATCACCTCCACGCTCTCGACCGCGGTAGCCGGGCCGGCAGCCTTGTTGGACGATGAGCTCCGGCGAAAGTTGAAAAGCGGCATTGTTTAGGTATCGGTTGATGAAGCGTGACGCTGCGGCGGGGCATGCGGTGCAAAAATTCGGGGCAGGCCGTCTTTCAGAATCCCGCCCACCGTATAGAACGATCCGAATACCACGATTCTATCAGCGGGGTCTGCAGCAGCGATGGCTGCCTGCAGCGCCTGGGCAGGCCCGCCCCAGGCGCTGGCACGGACATCCGGCCGGGTGTTCATGGCCTGCCATTGCGCCATCAAATCGGCTCCGGCTGCGGCGCGGCCCGTGGGCAGGTCAGTGAAATACCAGCGGTCCATCAGCGGGCCCACCCGAGCCAGCATCGCCCCCAGGTCTTTGTCGGCCATGGCACCAAACACCGCATGGGTGCAGGGATAAAAACCCATCGCATCCAGGTT
Organism: Polaromonas sp.; assembly: GCA_021731285.1. Classification (GTDB taxonomy): domain Bacteria; phylum Pseudomonadota; class Gammaproteobacteria; order Burkholderiales; family Burkholderiaceae_C; genus Polaromonas. The sequence goes on from JAKFXR010000114.1 coordinate 13,842, forward strand.
GGCGGCCAGGGCCGCCACCGAATGCGGGTTGTGCGCCACATCCAGCACCAGGGTCGGCTGGCCAGAGATGATCTGAAAGCGCCCCGGCAGCTCCACCATGGCCAGGCCATTGCGCACCGCCTGCGCAGTCACCGGCAGTTGATCCCGCACAGCCGTCAACGCCGCCAGCACACCCGAGGCATTCACGAGCTGGTTGGCACCCCGCAGCGCGGGGTAAGCCAGCCCGGCATATCGTCTGCCCCGGCCTGCCCAGGCCCATTGCTGCTTGTCGCCCGAAAAATTGAAGTCATGCCCCAGCCGCCACAGGTCAGCGCCCACTTCGGCGGCGTGGTCCAGAACGCTTTGTGGCGGCACCGGGTCGCCCACCACCACCGGTTTGCCGGCCCGCATGATGCCGGCTTTTTCCCGGCCAATGCTCTCGCGGTCGGGGCCCAGCAGCTCGGTGTGGTCCAGGTCAATGCTGGTGATCAGCGCGCAGTCGGCATCAATGATGTTGACCGAATCCAGCCTGCCGCCCACACCGACCTCCAGCACCACCACGTCCAGCCTTGAGGCCGCCATCAGGCTGAAAATGGCCAGCATGGTGAACTCGAAATAGGTCAGCGAGGTCTCGCCGCGCATGGCCTCGACCCGGGCGAAATGCGGCACCAGCTCCGCAGCCTGCGCCATTTCGCCGCGAATGCGGCAGCGCTCCTCAAAGTGAACCAGGTGCGGCGAGGTGTAAACCCCGGTGCGGTAGCCGGCCTGCAGCAGGATGGCTTCCAGCATGGCGCAACTGGAGCCCTTGCCATTGGTGCCCGCCACGGTGATGACCGGGCAGTCAAAACGCAAGCCCATCCGCACTGCGACCGACTGAACACGGGCCAGCCCCAGGTCAATCGCGGTCGGGTGCAGGCGCTCGCAATAGGCCAGCCAGTCGTCAAGGGTAGTGAGATTGTCCATAGAGGGCTGTATTGTCGCCGCAGACCCGACAGTGCCAGTGGCGGGAGCGCAGCCACGACGCAGCATCCGCTATCTAATCAATAGCAAACTTCTCCCGTCAACAAAGGGCCAGATCGTGATTTGATTGCACAAGCTGTGTCAAAATGGCTCCATGATCACTGTTTACGGCATTTCCAACTGCGACACCGTCAAGAAGGCGCGCGCCTGGTTGACACAGGAGGGGGTGGCGCACACCTTTGTCGACTTCAAAAAGCAGGGCCTGCCCGTGGAAAAACTTCCCGTCTGGGAAAAAGCCCTGGGCTGGGACAAGCTGCTCAACCGCAAGGGCACGACCTGGCGAAAACTGGAGGCGGCGGAGCAGGCGGCGGTTGTTGACGCTGCCAGTGCGCTCGCAGTGATGCAACAACACGCCAGCGTCATCAAGCGGCCGGTGGTGGAATGGTCGGGGTCGGATGGGCCCGTCAGTGTGGGTTTTGACGCCAACAGCTGGAAGGCACGCCTGTAGCGTGTGGCTTGCGCCCGTCGCGCTGTGTAAAGCAGGCCAGCTTTACAGTGATTTACCGAACTTGCGGGTGGCAAAACCACTCTGTTTCATTAAACTTGGCAATAGCATTCTGTCCGCCCTGGCCAGCAACCCTTGTACCGGGTCGAAAGAGGTTTCAAACATGAAAAAAGCAATCGTTCTGTCCACTGCCGCAGCAGCCCTGAGCTTGTCCGCTGTCAACGCTTCGGCCATGGACATTCTGGCGCGCGTGATCTCCAGCACGCCGGTGGTGCAGCAGGTCAGCGTTCCGCGCCAGGTCTGCAGCAACCAGCCCATGATCACCGAGTCTCCGCGCTCGGGTGCAGGCGCCGTGATGGGCGCGCTGGCAGGCGGTGCGATGGGCAATGCCATCGGCGACGGTGGCGGCCGGGCGCTGGCCACCATGATTGGCCTGGTCGGCGGCGCCATGATTGGCAACAACATCGAAGGCAGCAACCAGCAGGTGCAAAACGTCCAGCAGTGCGGCGTGCAGACCTCCTACGAAAACCGTGTTTCGCACTACAACGTGGTCTACCAGTACGCCGACAAGCAGTACAGCGCGCAGATGGTCAACGACCCCGGCCCGTATGTGCGGCTGCAGGTGACACCGGTAGGCGCCGTGCCCGTGCCGCAGGCGGACCCGCAGCAGGGTTATGTGCAGCCCTACAACCAGGCGGTGCCCCAGCAGCAGGTCTATACGCAACAGCCAGCCTATGTGCAGCCTGTGTATGTGCAGCAGGCACCTGTGGTGGTCTACCCTCACCCTGGCTACTACTCACGGCCTTATTACCCACCGGTGGGTCTGTCCTTTAATTTCGGCTACAGCCGTGGCGGCCACCACCGGCACGGCCATCACTGGCGTTAAGCGCCACCAGGCGCCGGGCACAAAAAAGGGCTGCAACTGCAGCCCTTTTTCTTTGCCTGCTTCTGCCCTTTAAAGCGTGGTCTGAATCAGCGCACCCTTGAAGAGAATCGGCCCGGTCGGTCCGCTGCCGGGCGGCACGCCACCCTTGGGCTCCAGCGTGATGGCCAGCGCCGGTACTTCCCTGACGTCCCTGTCCGTTGCAGTCAGGCGGATCACCCTGTCGCTGCCCAACACGCCCAGTGACTTGGGCCCACCGCTTTGTGGCAGCGCCCACAGCTCCAGCGATTTGTCGGCGCTTTCCTGGAAAGCACCCACACGCTTGAGCACCAGCTTGTTGTTCTTGGGGTCAAAAGTCACCAGCATGGAGGCCGACGCCTTGTCATCAGCCAGCACGGCAACGTATTCGATGGCCGGGGTGGCGGCCAACTTGGCGCTCAGTTCCCGCACCTGCCCATTGAGCTGTGAGCTCAGGTTGGCGCCCACCACCACGGCCAGCACAGCCGCCATGGCGCCAGCGCCTGTGGCACCGCGCCACAGGCCAAGACTGTTCCACCAGCCACCGCTTGCAGGGGCCGGCGCCTGCCGTGCAGCCAGCATGCGCTGCGCTTCCTTCTCGGCTTGCACCAGGTTCTGGATGCGTTTCCAGACCGCCGGGCTGGGCGCTGCCTGCTGCTGCAATTCGGTCACCGACGCCAGACGGCTTTGCCAGATCAGCGCGGCCGCACGCACCGGCGCATGCACGCGCGCCAGGGCCTCAAAACGGCGGCGTGCGCCACCCCGCAGGGTGCCCAGCGCGTAGCTGGCTCCCAGCTGGTCCAGCAGGGACGGGTTGCGGATCAAATTCATACATCACCTTCTTCAGAAGTTTCCAGTGGCAGACCACCGGAACAAACAACATCCCACAGACCGGCGCTCATGCAAACCGGGCCATGCAGCCGCGCAGTTGCTCCAGCCCGCGCCGTATCCAGGTCTTCACCGTCCCCAGCGGCAGTTTGAGCTGCTCGGCCAGTTCGCCGTGACTCAGGTCACGCAGGTAGGCCAGGCTCACCACCTCGCGCTGCTTGTTGTCCAGCTGGCTCAGGCACTGGTGCAGCGCCCAGGCCTGCTCGCCTGCCAGGGCGGTATCCATCGGGTTGGCCGAATCGCCCTCCAGCGTGTCACTCAGCACATCGTCAAGCTCAACGCCCTGGTCAGCCCGTTCGGAGGTGCGCCGGCGCAAAAAGTCCAGTCCCCGGCTGCGCACAATCAGGCACAACCAGGCCATGGGCGGCGACAGCGAGGCTTTGTAGTCGCCTGCGATCCGCCAGATGTTGAGAAAAGCCTCCTGCAGCACATCTTCGGCCCAGCTTTTGTTGCTCACCACCCGCACCGCCACGCCATAAAGCTTGGACGAAGTCAGCTCGTAAAGCTCTTTGAGCGCCAGTTCATCGGCAAGGGCCACGCGATCGATCAGGGCAATCAATTGGG
>JAKFXR010000145.1 GCA_021731285.1 Polaromonas sp.
GATATATTACTCACCCGTTCGCCACTCTCGAGTATTGCTACTCTACCGTTCGACTTGCATGTGTAAGGCATGCCGCCAGCGTTCAATCTGAGCCAGGATCAAACTCTTTAGTTTAATCACTGCAATATTTCAACTCCGCACATTGCTGCGCGAAGAAAACTCATAAAAACGGAATTGATGAGAAATCTTGACGATTTCACATTTTCTATCTCTATGAGCGTTTAAAGTCAAAAGACTTTGACTTCTCCCGGTCAACCGAAGTTAACCAAAAGTCGTCTGGCAATCGCCTTCAAACGCCCATACTTATCGGCTGTAAATTTTTAATGATCCTGACTACTCTCAAGGCCGCTTGGCAGCTTTGATTTGGTCGGTTAGCTGTAATCAGCTGAGCCTTCAATTATGACACGGTTTTAACAACCACGCCACTCAGAAAACATTTCTTTTGATCCGTCTGACAAACTTTGCGGCGAATTAACTTCGCTGCTTTTGTTTGCTTTGTCGTAATCAGCAGAGCCTCAAATTATATACCGGTTTTTTCATTCCCGTCAACAAAAAATTTAATTTTTGCTGGCTGGCCACTTGTCTTGATCGCCGTCTTCCATTGGTAAAAATGGAATGGCATTCGCGCTTGCGGCCTGCTTTGAGGTTGTTGACTGTGATCAGTCGAGCCTTAGATTCTATACCGGTTTTTTCATACCCGTCAAACAAATTGAAAATTTTGTTTGTTGATCCCAAGACCCTGCTCCGACTTCTGAAGAGCGCCTTTTCAGGTGGTGCCTCATCAGCAGAGCCCATGACTATAGCATGCGCCGATACGCTCCGGGCTACAGACGCAGCGGCAAGGACCGCAAGCGCTTGCCCGTCAGGGCAAACAGGGCGTTGGCCAGGGCGGGTGCCAAAGGCGGAACCCCAGGTTCGCCCACGCCGCCTGGAGGGCGGGTGCTGGCAATCAGGTGAGTTTGCACCAGAGGCGCCTGGGCCAGTTGCAGCATGGGGTAGCCGGGGAAGTTCTTCTGTTGCACTACCCCGTCCTGGATATCGATCTGGCCATGCAGTGCGGCGGTCAACGCAAACACCACCGCACCCTCCATCTGCTGGGCAACAATGCCGGGGTTGACCACGGTGCCGCAGTCCATGGCGCAAACCACCCGGTGCACCCGCGGCTGGCCATTGACCAGGGACACCTCGGCCACCTGCGCCACGATGGAGCCAAACGACTCGTGCAGCGCCATGCCCCGGGCACGCCCCACGGGCAGCAAACTGCCCCAGTTCGCTTTCAGGGCTGCCAGATTGAGTACGGCCAGATGGCGTGGCGCATCGCGCAGCAGATGCCGCCTCAGCGCCACAGGATCCTTCTTCATCTCCAGTGCCAGCTCGTCGATAAAGCTCTCCGAGAAGAAGGCGTTGTGCGAATGTCCCACAGAGCGCCAAAAGCCTACCGGCACACCCTTGCGTGTCGCCACGTGAGACATGTGCTGGCTGGCGATGCCGTAGGGCAGGTCAAACAGGCCCTCTGATGTGGTTTTGTCCGGCGTGTCCACCGGGCCGGCCAGCAAGGGGATGCCGCGCTCCATCCAGCGCGGGCTGATGGCGTCGCCGGCAGAACGGATGCGCAAGCTCGCCAGCTCGCCCTGTGCATCCAGCGCAGCACGCAGCACGGCCACATGCATGGGGCGGTAAAAGTCGTGGGTGGTGTCTTCCTCACGCGACCAGACCAGCTGGACCGGCCGGCCGCCGCAATCCATGGCCACCCGCACCGCCTGTGCGATGTAGTCCACCTCCAGCCGCCGGCCGAAGCCGCCGCCCAACAGGGTGACGGTCACGCTCACGTCTTCCACCGCCACCCCGGCAACGCGCGCTGCGACTGCCGCGCCCATTTGGGGCACCTGGGTCGGAACCCAGATGGACACCTTCCCATCCTTGACTTGCGCTGTGCAGTTCAATGGCTCCAACGCAGCGTGGGCCAGAAAAGGCGCCCGGTACACCGCCTCCACCCGACGGGTGGCAGCGGCCTCGGCCTGGTCTGTGCCCCCCTTTTCGTAAAAGGTAAATCCACCCTCGCTGCTTTTGGCGGCGGCTTCAAGTTCGCGCTCGATCTGGCGCGAGTCCAGAGCGCCGCCCGGACGCTGTTGCCAGTTCACCTTGACAGCTTCGGCCGCCTGCTGCACCCGCCACCAACTGTTGCCAACGACGGCAAAACCGGCGGTGGAGCCCGCAAACGCCTGCAGGCGCACCAGGCGCTCCACACCGGGCATGGCCATGGCGGCTGTGGCGTCGATGGCGCCCGGCGAGCCGCCCAGCATGGGGCACAGGCGGATGGCGGCATACAGCATGCCGGGCAAACGCACGTCCATCCCGAAACGCGCAGTGCCATCAACTTTGGCCGGAATATCGGTACGCGGCGCGTTTTGGCCTATTACTTTCCAGTCCTTGCGGTCCTTTAGGGTCACCGTGCCGGGCGGCGTGGCAGCGGCAAACTTTGCCAGCTCGCCATAAGAAGCAGACTTGCCGGACGGATGCGACACCACCCCGTTGCTGACCGTCAGCTCGGCCACCGGCAAGCGCCACTGCAGGGAAGCCGCGCCCAGCAGCGAAGCCCGCGCAGTAGCCGCCGCCGTCCGCAGCACGGTCCAGGCGTCGGAGACACTGGTGGAACCACCGGTTGCGTTGATGCCCAGCTCACGCGCCACCTTGCTGACCACCCATTCGCCCACCCTGACTTTGGTCGGCCGCTCTTCGGACTCCTGCGGATGAAAAGGCAGGCTGGCTACCAGCAGGGCAACATTTCCATATATGGTGTCGCTGCCAGCCTGATCGATGCGGATGGCCGACAATTGCACATCCAGCTCTTCTGCCACCAGCATGGGCAAAGCCGTGTGCACACCCTGACCCATCTCGCTGCGCGGCATGGCGAGCACCACAGATCCATCGGGCAGGATCTTGATCCAGCCGTTGAGGGCGATTTCGCCCTCTTTGGGCGGCCACACCCGCCCCGATCCCGTGCGGGACCTTGCCGGCAGCATGCCCCAGCCCACAATCAGCGCGCCCGTCAGGCCCGCCGCCCCCAGTAGCCAGGTTCTTCTTTTCATGGGCGTTTTCCGGCCGGCCCGTCGGCGGGCATGCCGGCTGCGCGTTTGATCGCCACCCTCACCCGCTGGTAGGTGCCGCAGCGGCAGATATTGGTCATGGCCGCGTCAATGTCTGCGTCCGACGGTTTGGGCGTCTTGTCGAGCAGCGCGGCCGCAGCCATCAGCATGCCCGACTGGCAGTAGCCGCATTGCGGAACCTGCTCCGCAATCCAGGCAGCCTGGACCGGATGGGGCTTGCCCGGGCTGCCCAGTGCCTCGATGGTCTGGATGCGTTTGCCGGCCATGGTGGCGACCGGCGTCACGCAGGAACGCACTGCCTGACCATCCACCCGGACAGTGCAGGCGCCGCAGGCCGCCACGCCACAGCCGTACTTGGTGCCCGTCATGTTGAGCAGGTCACGCAGCACCCACAGCAGGGGCATGGTCGGCTCGGCATCGACCTGCACGGCTTTGCCGTTGATTTGTAGTTCCATCGAGAGGACTTTCCGGAGTTGTCAGCGGGTCAGGCGTCTGCCAGATCCGCTACTGACACTGCACTATAGCGATGAGCCATGACCCGCAAAAGCCTGAAAACCAGCATGCGAAATGCCGCACCCGGATAATCCCTGACAACATGGCCTTAATTACACTTCTAGACGCCCAACTTGCTTTTGGGCACGTCGCCCTGCTGGACCACGCAGACTTTTCCCTCGAAACCGGCCAGCGCATCGGCCTGATTGGCCGCAACGGCACCGGCAAGTCCTCGCTGCTCAAAATTCTGGCGGGGCTGGAAAAACCCGACGATGGCACCCTGCAATTGCAGCAGAACCTGCGCATTGCCTACGTCCCGCAAGAGCCCAGCCTGGACCCGCATGCTACAGTTTTCATAGCGGCCAGCGCAGGACTGGCAAGGACCCGGCATATTGTTGAGCAATACCTGGCGGCTGACGAACACACCGACCTGGACGCCCTGCAATCGGAAATTGAAGCCCTGGACGGCTGGAACTGGGAGCAGCGGGTCGAGGAAACCCTGCACCGCCTGCACCTGGACAAGGACGCCATCGTCGGTTCGCTCTCGGGTGGTACCAAAAAACGCGTGGCGCTGGCCCAGGCGCTGGTCGCCAAGCCGGATGTGCTGTTGCTCGACGAGCCGACCAACCACCTGGACCTGGACTCCATCGCCTGGCTGGAAGAGCTGCTGGTCAACTTCAACGGCAGCATCATCACCATCACCCACGACCGGGCCTTTCTGGACCAGGTCGCCACCGCCATCGTCGAGCTGGACCGCGGCAAGCTGCTGACCTACCCCGGCAACTTTGCGCAGTACCTCATTCAGAAAGAAGAGCAGATGGCCCAGGAAGCCGTCATCAATGCCAAAGCCGACAAGCTGCTGGCGCAGGAAGAAGTCTGGATCCGCAAGGGCGTGGAAGCGCGCCGCACCCGCAGCGTGGCGCGCATAGGCCGGCTCGAAGCCCTGCGCGACAACCGCGCCGCGCGACGTGATGCGGTGGGCCGGGTCAACCTCGACGTCTCCAGCGGTGAGAAAAGCGGCAAGATCGTCGCCGAGCTGACCAACGTGAGCAAAAGCTTCGGCCACCCGGGCAGCGAAAAAATCATCGTCAACAAATTCAGCGGGACCTTGCTGCGCGGCGACAAGGTCGGCCTGCTGGGGCCGAACGGTGCCGGCAAGACCACACTGCTCAAGCTCATTCTGGGCGAGCTGCAGCCCGACGTGACCACCCCGCCCGGCAAGATCCGCCAGGGCGCGAATCTGCAGGTGGCCTACTTCGACCAGATGCGCGACAGCCTGGACCTGGACGCCACCCTGGAAGACTTCATCAGCCCGGGCAGCGAGTGGGTCGAGATCAACGGCCAGAAAAAACATGTCAAGAGTTATCTGACCGACTTTTTGTTCTCGCCGGCGCGCGCCAACTCACCCGTGCGCACGCTGTCGGGCGGCGAGCGCAACCGCCTGCTGCTGGCGCGCCTGTTTGCGCGGCCGGCCAATGTGCTGGTGCTGGACGAGCCCACCAACGATCTGGACATCGACACCCTGGAACTGCTGGAGGACCTGCTGCAGAACTACGAAGGCACCGTCTTCCTGGTCAGCCATGACCGGCGCTTTCTCGACAACGTGGTGACCAGCACCATCGCCTACGAAGGCACACCCGAGAACCCGGGCTTCTGGCGCGAGTACGAAGGCGGTGTGACGGACTGGATCACCCAGTCCAGGCGTGCAGCGCAAATCACCGGCAACACCAAAACGCCGGCCGGCCCTGCCAGCGCCTCCAGTGCGAAATCTTCAGGCAAAACAGCCGTTTCGCCCACAAAGGACGCGGCCTCTTCGCTATCAAAAAAGAAGTTGAGCTACAAAGAGCAGCGTGAGCTTGATGGCTTGCCTGCCCTGATTCAGCAGCTTGAATCGCAACAGAAAGCCATTGCGCAGGAGTTGTTTGACGGATCGATCTACACCAGCAACGCCAAAAGGGCGGCCGAGCTGAACGCGCGCAACAGCAAGCTCGAGGAAGAACTGATGGATGCACTGCAGCGCTGGGAAAGTCTGTCCGCCTAGCCAGGGCCTGTCGGGCAAAGCGCCTACAAAATCTCGCGCTCAAGTCAGGGGATTCGAGGGCTCATGAGACAGCTGCTTACGCTACAGTGGCTGCACCCATGAGCCTACCTTCCATCCAGCCCCGCAGCACTTCCTTGACAGGGCCCGCCTGCGCACTCTGGCGCCGGCTCGGTGTGTTGCTCCTGGCGGTATGGATCAGCGGCTGCGCTTCCCTGCCGGGCGAAGTGGACCGGCCCGTCACCCTCGCCCTGGCCTCGCCACAAGACACGGCCCTGGGGCAGGCCATGCAGGCCAGCGCTGTCGCTGCCCGCACACGCAACGACTCCGGTTTTTCGCTGGTCAACAGCGCCGAACTGGCCTTTACCAGCCGCATGGCACTGATCAATGCGGCCCAGCACACGCTGGACATCCAGTACTACGCCATCCATGCCGATGAAACGACAGAGCGCCTGTTTGATGCCCTGCGTGCCGCAGGCGAGCGTGGTGTACGCATCCGCATCCTGCTCGATGATTTCAACACTGCGGGCAAAAACGCCCAGGTGCTCAAGCTGGCGTTTGAAAAAAACATCAGCATGCGCCTCTTCAATCCCTTGCCCGGCTCGCGCGGTTCGCTGTTCTTGCGCATTCTGGGCTCGCTCAAGGATGCGGACCGCATGCAGCGGCGCATGCACAACAAGATTTTTGTAGCCGATAACGCGGTGGCCATCACCGGTGGCCGCAATCTGGGCGAGACCTATTTCGGCCAGGGCCAGGGCACCAATTTCATCGATGCCGACGTGCTGGCGGGCGGGCGCATTGTGCGCGAGCTGTCGCGCAGCTTCGACCAGTACTGGAACAATCCGCTGGCCTACCCGGTGCAGTCGCTGATGACGGCTGCGCAGATCGAAGCCCTGAAGCAGCCCGCCAAACCTGCCGCGTCCGCCGCCGGCAAACCCAGCCCCAGCCCGGAGGTTTCTCCGGCCGACGGATCGGCTGCAAAAACAGCGCCCGCGGTGCCAGCGCTGCCCGACACCACCAATCTGTTAAAGCTCAACTGGACCTGGGCGCCGTCGGTGCTTCTGGTGGACAAGGCCTCCAAGATCGCCGCCGACGCCGACGAGGTGGAGCAGTCGCAGGACACCACGGTCGACGGTTTGCTGCAACTGATGGGCGATGCCAAAAGCAATTTGCTGATCGTCTCGCCCTACTTCGTTCCGGGTGACCGCATGCTGGCGCAGTTTGCCGCCATCCGGCAAAAAGGCGTGCGCATCCGCGTGCTGACCAACTCGCTCGCCTCCAACGACGCCCCGGCTGCCCATGTGGGTTATGCCCGCTACCGCAAGGACTTGCTGGGCATGGGCATAGAAATTTATGAAATGCGCGCCGAGCAGGAGGGCACCTTGTCCAGCTTCAGCGGGCTGGGCAGTACCGGCTCGGCCAATGGCTCGCGCGCCAGCCTGCACTCCAAAATTGTGGTGCTGGACGATGTGTTGCTGGTGATCGGTTCGATGAATCTGGATCTGCGTTCCCAGTTACAAAACAGCGAGGTGGCGCTGGTGATCCGCAGCCGCAAACTTGCCGCAGAGACCACGCAGCTGATTGAGCCCGCCATGGCCAAAGGCGCTTACAAGGTAGAGCTTGCAGACGGCCAGCTTGTCTGGCGCGCACCACAGGGCTCGCAGCTCCAGGACACCCGCATCGAGCCCGATGCCAGCTTCGCGCTCAAGCTGATGCTCAAGCTGATCGGGCCTTTTGCGCCTGAAGAGATGCTCTAGCGTCCTGTCCCACAAATAAAGGCGATATGAAATCGCCCATTCAGCCGCCATGCGGCGTTGCTCGTCGTTGCCATAGCTACGGCTATGTCGCCTCCTCTCGCCTTGCCTGACGGCCGACTGGACAATTTCACTTCATCACCTTATTTGCGGGACAGAACACTGGTACCGCTGGAGATTGTTGATGTTTTGGGCAGTCCGCCCTTTGATCACGCAAATAGTTTGCTATATATTCAATAGCAAAATAATGTCGCGGCTATTGTGGGTGCGCCTTGAAAAATTCCCAGATCACGTCTGTCCCCTCAAGCGATGAGCTCGGTGTGTCGCCACGGCGGCTGCCAGCCTGCCCGCCCGGCCAGGCGTGGCCGTTGTCCTTGACGAGCCAGGCCTCGACGGACTTGCCCGCAGGGCAGCGAAAACGTGACCACACCACAGCGGGTCTATCCTGAACCTCAGGGACGGGACTGCAGCCGTTGGCTCTGGCCCAGAAATGGGCCTGGTCCAGCGCCGGCCTGACGGGCGTGCCATCCCATGACCCGGTGAAGCGTCCGCCCGGCGCGCCACCCTGCCAGGGAACCGACTTGTCGAGCATGCCATTGATCATGAGTGCTGCAACCGGGGATGCAGGCAAGCGCTCATCGCCAAACACCGCCCCCACCACAGGCGCAATCGCTGCAAACCGGTTCGGCAGTTCGCGGCCCAGCCGGTGCGCCATCATGGCGCCATTGGACATGCCGGTTGCGTAGATTCGCCGGGGATCGACGGGATGGTCTTTCAGCATCCTGTCCAGCAAGGCGTTGATCAAGCCCACATCATCGACCCGCTGTTGCATTGCATGAGCACAGCAATGACCGGCATTCCAGCTGAGCAAGCTGCCCTTGAAACGGCTGCTGCCCTCCGGATAGGCAACGATGAAATTTTCTCGCGCGGCCTTGGCGGTAAACCCCGTCATTTCCTCCGCATTGGCGGCGTTGCCTCCACCGCCGTGCAAGACCAGAACCAGCGGCAGCAGCTGGCCCGGTGCGGTGGCCTGCGGAGCACGCACCACATAACTGCGCTCCATGCCCTGGTGCAACATGGTTTGCCTTGCGCGGCTCACGTCCCGGCCCTGTGCCGCAGCTGAAGCACCAACACCTGCAGTCACAACCATCACAAGCCAGAAAGACATCCGTTGTGGAACTCGCATGGCAAACCGTCCTCGTGTGAATTGCTCTACTTTTGGTAGCAAACTATTGCCGCACTATAAGGGCAGGATGCCGAAATCATCACCATCCCGGTGAACCTGCCCGGGAGGTGCTTGCGGCACACATCTTTGACCCCCTCAGCGCAGCCCGGTGCTGCTCAGGCCTCCGGCGTGTCAGTGTCCCGCTCCCCCTCCAGCAGCCCCTTGCGGGCCGCCTCGGCAAGGGCGCAATACCTGGCCCTGAAGACGTCCAGCGAGGCTTCGTTCAGCTCTTCAAGGTCCAGCAGCGCGTTGTGAGCGCCCTGGGTTGCGCGTATCAGCTCATCGAGCTTGATCTGAATGGCCTCGGTGTCGCGGTTTTGCGAATTCTGTATCAGGAAAACCATCAGGAATGTGACGATGGTGGTGCCGGTGTTGATCACCAGTTGCCAGGTGTCGCTAAAGCCAAAGAGCGGCCCGGTGACGATCCAGACAAGGATCACACACAGCGCCAGAAAAAAGGTGGTGGGCCGGCCGGCGTAGCGTGAGGCGAACTTGGCGGCGTTGGTGTACCAGTTGTTGGCGGGCATGGTGTTCTCGCTGGGTTGTTTGTCAAAAAGGGAGAGGCGTCAAACCCGGCTTACTTCATGCCGTCACGCATGCGGGCAAACACTTTCCAGAACGTCGCCTCCTGCGTGGTGGTGAAGTTGATGCGCATCAGCGTGCTGGGCGCACGTACCGCGTGAAACAGCGCGCCGGGCGCGATCAGGTAGCCCTCGTCCAGCATGCGCTGCGCCAGCGCATCGGTGTCCACACCGGTGTCCACCCAGCCAAACAGGCCTGCGGGCTCGGCCGCGAACGTGCAGCCATGGGCCAGCGCCAGCTTGACACTGCGCGCGCGGGCCGCGTCCAGCCGGGTGCGTATGCGCTCGGCATGGCGGCGCAACTGGCCCTGGTCTATGCACCAGGCCAGCGCCTTCTCCAGCAAGGCGGGTGTGGTCAAGGTCGCCAGCAGCTTGGTGTCCAGCAGCCGCTCGACCAGATCGGCCGGCGCGGCCATGAAGCCCACCCGCCAGCCCGGCGCGAGAATTTTGGCGAAACCGCTGACATAGATGGTGCGCTGCAGGCCATCCAGCGCGCACAGCCGCGTCGCGTGCTCGGGCGCCAGGTGGCTGTAGGTGTCGTCTTCAACAATGTGAAAGTTGTGCTGCACGGCCAGTTGCAGCACGCGGTGCGCGCTGCCTGGCGGCAGGCAGTAGCCGGTCGGGTTGTGAAAGACGCTGACGCTGACAAACAATTTCGGCTGGTGAATCTCGCAATATTTCGCCATGACCTCCAGATCAGGGCCATCGGCGCGGCGCGGCACCGGCAAGATGCGCATGCCCATGGCATCCAGCCGCGCAAACTCCACGGCCCAGCCGGGCTCTTCCACCATCACGCAGTCGCCGGGGCGCAGCAGGGTGCGGCTGACGATGTCCAGTGCATGGGTCGCGCCCACGGTGGTGATGATCTGCTCGGGCGCTGCATGCACATTGAGCGCGCCCAGCTTTTGCGACAGCGCGCGCCGCAGGCCGCCATCGCCCATAGGCTCGCCATAACTGAGCGAAAACTCGCGCAGCGCGCTGGCGCTGGTGACCCTGCGAACCGCAGCCGCCATGAAGGTGGTCTCCAGCCATTCGGCAGGAAACACGCCCATGCCGGGCTGCGGTTTGTTGCTGACCCGGTGAAACATGCCGCGTATCAGCGCAGTGGCATCCACAGGCGCGCGGCGGGTGGCCATCCAGGCGGAGGTGCTCCACACATTGGCCGAATCCGCGTCCGCCTGAGCCATGGGCACAGGCAGGGCGGGCCGGTCGTGTGCGGGCGGCGCCTCGCGCACAAAAAAACCGCGGTTCTTGCTGGCCACCACCAATCCCTGCGCCAGCAACTGGTCATAGGCGGCCACCACGGTGGAGACACTCACCCCCTGTTGCTGCGCACACAAGCGCACCGAGGGCAGGCGGGCACCCGGCGCCAGCAGGCGGCTGCGAATGCGCTCGGCAAACCGGGCGCACAGTTGCTCGGTCAGCGATTGCGAAGCGGTTTTCATCAGCATGGCGAAGCAGGCCTCTGTGGGTGTGTTGACAAGACAAACAGTACAGTTTGAAATTTTGTAGCCACAACTGTACTGCTCGTGTGTTGGCTTCAACTATAAAGTCTGCATCATGAATTGGCAAGAATTTACGGCTTTGCTGGTGCTGGCCACGGCGATGAGTTTTTCGCCCGGGCCCAACACCACGCTCTCGACCGCGCTCGCGGCCAACCACGGCCTGCGCCGCGCCTTGCCTTTTGTTTTCTCCGTCCCTGTGGGCTGGGGTGTGTTGCTCAGCCTGTGCGCCCTGGGCCTGGGCACACTGGTGCTGGCCGTGCCCTTGCTCAGCTCGGCCATCAAGCTGGTCGGGGTGACTTACCTGCTGTGGCTGGCCGCAAAAATTGCGCGCGCCAACCAGCTTGGCCAGGCTGATGCCACGGCGAATGTGGGCTTCTGGCAGGGTGCGGCGCTGCAGTTTGTCAACATCAAGGCCTGGATGTTGGCACTGGCCATCGTCAGCGGATGGATCGCCGGCCGCAGTGACCCGGGCCTGCGTTTTGCGGTGGTGCTGCCCGTCATGCTGGCCTACGCGCTGGCCAGCAACCTGGCTTATGCGGCGGCCGGCTCGCTGCTGCGCAACTGGCTGAGTGGACCTGAGGGGACAGGCGTACGCCTGCGCTGGTTCAACCGCTTCATGGCGCTGGTGCTCGCCGCCACGGCCGTCTGGATGCTTTTCTTATGAGCCCGCAACAAACCATCAACCGGGGCCTGTGGCTGGGATTGCTGGGGATCGTGATTTTCTCGGTCACGCTGCCGATGACGCGGCTGGCCGTTGGCACGCCGGATGCGCCGCAGATGGCCGGCCTGTTCATCGCCATGGGCCGGGCCGTGGTGGCAGCCGGGTTGTCGGCACTGTTTCTGCTGGCCACGCGCGCGCCCTGGCCGCGCCGCCAGGACGCCTGGCCACTGGCCATCACCGCAGGCGGTGTGGTGTTCGGCTTTCCCCTGTTCACCTCGGTCGCCATGCGTTATGTCGAGGCCGTGCATGCCAGTGTGATCGTTGGCGTGCTGCCGCTGGCCACTGCCGCTGCCGGCGCGCTGCTGCACCGGCAACGGCCTTCCCCTGGCTTCTGGATATGCGCCGCCATGGGCAGTGCGCTGGTGGTGGTGTTTGCCATGCTGCGCCCGGGCAATGCCGGGGGCTTGTCCATCCACTTTGCAGACCTGTTGCTGCTGGCGGCCATGGGCTGCGCCGCCATCGGCTACGCCTACGGCGCGCGGCTGTCGCAGCGCATGCAGGCCGAGCATGTGATTTGCTGGGCGCTGGTGTTTTCATTGCCGCTGACCCTGCCGCTGGCAGCCTGGAGCTGGCCGGCCGCGCCGGTGCAGGCCAGCGCCTGGTGGGGCTTTGCCTATGTGGCGGTGTTTTCAATGTGGCTGGGCTTTTTTGCCTGGTACCGCGGGCTGGCGCTGGGTGGCACGGTGCGCGTCAGCCAGGTGCAACTGGTGCAGCCGTTTTTGTCCATGCTGTTTGCCGTGCCGCTGCTGGGTGAAAGCCTGGACGCCGTCACCGTGGGTTTTGGCCTGGCGGTGATCGCCACGGTGTTCATCGGCAAAAAGATGCCGGTACACCAGCCCTCCCCCACGCCGGCAGCCGGCACCCACCCGTTGCTCAACGCCAGGAAGCCCTGATGTACTCAGCCGCCTTTATTTTTGAACCGGGCACCTATGACGAGCGCTTTCACACCCTGGATGCGCTGATTGAAGAAGCCGCGCTGGCGACCCCGGGCTATTTGGGTGCGGAGTTGTGGCGCTCGCCGGATGGGGTGCTCAGGAACGCGACCTATTTCTGGGAGACCGAGGAAGCCTTGCGCTCATTTTCGGCGCACCCCAAACACCTCGAAGCCAAGCGCCAGTACACCCGGTGGTACAAGGGATTTCACATCGTCATCTCGCAAGTGTTGCGCTCTTACGGCGACGGCAAGATCGCGCACATCACACCCAACCAGCGGGCACACGCATGAACATGACACCCGAACAACGCCTGCAGCAACTCGGCCTGACTCTTCCCGCCTTGACCGCGCCGCGCGGCAGCTTTAATGCCTGGGTACTGGACGGCAGCACACTGTATCTGTCGGGCAAGGGTTGGCCCCAGCGCGCAGACCTGACCGCAGTGCCCAAGGTGGGCCGCGAGATCAGCCTGGAGGAAGCCCGTGGCCACGCCCACCAGGTGGGTCTGCACCTGATCGCTACCATGCAGGCCGCTCTGGGCGAGCTGTCACGGGTGCGCCGTGTGGTCAAACTTTTGGGCATGGTCAACGCTGCGCCCGATTTCATGCAGCACACCGAAGTCATCAACGGCTGCTCTGATCTCTTGGTGCAGGTGTTTGGCGAAGCCGGGCGCCACGCGCGCTCG
The DNA here is from genome assembly GCA_021731285.1 of Polaromonas sp. Lineage (GTDB taxonomy): Bacteria > Pseudomonadota > Gammaproteobacteria > Burkholderiales > Burkholderiaceae_C > Polaromonas. Next base: position 13,041 of record JAKFXR010000145.1, read on the forward strand.
GCCATCGGAGTGGCATCCCTGCCACGCGGCTTTGCGGTGGAAATCGAAGCCATTGTTTCGATCAGGGAGTAAGGCCATGAAGATAGACAACATTCCCTTCGGCACCACCGACTGGTCCACCATCGCGCGCACCGAGCACCCCGGCATCACCGGTCAGGCTTTCTGGCGCACCCAGCAGTTCGGCGACATTCGCGTACGCATGGTCGAGTACACCGCGGGCTACACCGCCGACCACTGGTGCAGCAAGGGCCACATCCTGCTGTGCCTGGAGGGTGAACTGCATACGGAGCTTGAAGACGGCAGCCAGCATGTGCTTCGGCCCGGCATGAGTTACCAGGTGGCGGACCAGGCAGAGGCGCACCGCTCCACCGCGCCCAAAGGTGCGAAACTGTTTATCGTGGACTGAGATGAAAGCCAGCATCCTGCAAGCACTTCAAAGCCTGCCCGGCGCTCCGACCGGCGCCTACCCGGAGGGCGTTCCCTTTGCGCAGGTTCTGACCCATGGCAGCATGAGCGTGGAGGTGTTTGCACCCGGCAGCAATCAAGACGGGCGTGACCGCCAGCAACCGCACAAACAGGACGAACTTTATTTTGTGCACAGCGGTCGGGGTGAGATCATCATCAATGGACAACGTTTTGATGCGGGCGCTGGCGATGCATTTTTTGTAGAGGCCGGAGCAGATCACCGCTTTGAAAACTTCAGCAGGGATTTTGTGACCTGGGTCGTCTTCTACGGCCCGCAAGGAGGAGAGAAATGATGGACTGGACACTGGCCGCACGCGCAGAAAAAATGAATCCTTCGGTGATCCGCGAGATCCTCAAGGTCACCGAGAAACCCGGCATCATCAGTTTTGCCGGTGGCCTGCCCTCGCCCAAAACCTTTCCCATCACTGCATTCTCCGAAGCCTGCGCCAAAGTGCTGCGCGAAGACGGTCAGGCAGCGCTGCAATACGCGGCCAGTGAAGGCTATGGCCCGCTGCGCGAGATGGTCGCCGACTTTCTTCCCTGGAAGGTCGACCCGACACAGGTGCTGATCACCACCGGCTCGCAGCAGGGGCTGGACCTGCTGGCCAAGATACTGATCGACAAGGACAGCACCATCCTGGTTGAAACGCCGACCTACCTGGGCGCGCTGCAGGCTTTCACACCCATGGAGCCGCGGGTGGTGAGCGTGGCCAGCGACGACGAAGGCCTGGACGTGGACGACCTCGCCCGGAAAGCTGGGGGCGCGCGGTTCTTGTACCTGCTGCCCAACTTCCAGAACCCCACCGGCCGCACCATGAGCGAAGCGCGTCGCGCTGCGCTCTCGGCCCGCGCGGCGCAACTGGGCCTGCCGATTGTGGAAGACAACCCCTATGGCGACTTGTGGTTTGACAACCCGCCGCCGCTACCCCTGACCGCCCGCAATCCGGATGGTTGCCTTTACCTGGGCTCGTTTTCCAAAGTGCTGGCGCCCGGTTTGCGCCTGGGCTTTCTGGTTGCGCCCAGGGCCCTGTACCCCAAACTGCTGCAGGCCAAGCAGGCCGCGGACTTGCACAGCCCCGGTTTTAACCAGCGCATGATTGCCGAGGTCATGAAGGGCGGCTTTCTGGACCGGCACGTGCCGACCATACGCGCGCTGTACAAATCGCAACGCGACGCCATGCTGGCGGCCCTCAAGCGCGAAATGCCTGAGGACGTGAGCTGGAACAAGCCCGATGGCGGCATGTTTTTGTGGGCGCGTTTGCCCGAGGGCATGAACGCCGTGGAGTTGCTTCCGAAGGCGGTCGACAGGAATGTGGCCTTTGTGCCCGGCGCCGCGTTTTACGCCGACCAGGCCGATGCACGCACCCTGCGCCTGTCGTTTGTCACCGCCAGCGTCGAGCAGATCAACACCGGTGTGGCGGCGCTTGCCGCAGCGATACGCGAGAGCCGGCCCGCGCAGGCAAACGCAGTGGGTTCAGGCGCCGCCGTGCGCCGCGAAGGGCCGCCCCGAGCAAGCACAGCCCCCTCGGGGGGCAGCGAACCACACGCCGTGGGGAGCGTGGGGGCCACCCAGGAGGCCAAGTAGATGCTGAAAATCTGGGGGCGCATGAGCTCCATCAACGTCAAAAAAGTCGTCTGGACAGCGCAGGAGCTTGCGCTGGACTTTCAGCGCACGGAAGCCGGCGGCCTGTTTGGCGTCGTCAAGACGCCCGACTACATGGCCCTGAACCCCAACTCGCTGGTACCGATGATCGAGGATGAAGGCTACGTGTTGTGGGAGTCGAATGTGATCGTGCGCTACCTGTGCGCAAAACATGCCATGGGTTCGATGTATCCCGCCGACCTGCAAGAGCGCTTTGACGCCGAGCGCTGGATGGACTGGCAGCAGACCACGCTCAACCCGGCCAGCCGCCCGGCCTTCTGGCAACTGATACGCACGCCACCCGAGCAGCGCAAGGACGATGTGATTGCCGAGTCCAATGCCGCTGTCGAATCCCTGATGGCCACGCTGGACGCGCATCTGGCTCAGCGCAGCTTCATGGTGGGCGAGCGCTTCACCATGGCCGACATTCCACTGGCCTGCGAAGTCCACCGCTGGTTCGGCCTGCCGCAGCCGCGGCAAAGCCGGCCGCACGTCGAGCGCTGGTACGACAGCATCCGGGCGCGCCAGCCGAGCATGGGCGTGCTGGACATGGCTTTGTCCTGATTTTTTTACCCGTCTTTACTCATGAAAACCAGAGCGTTCAAACAAGTGGATGTTTTTACCAGCCAGGCCTACTTTGGCAACCCGCTGGCGGTGGTGCTGGACGGCAGCGGCCTGGACGATGCGGCCATGCTGCGTTTTGCCAACTGGACCAACCTGTCTGAAACCACCTTCGTCCTGCCCCCCACGGAGCCGTCTGCCGACTACCGCGTGCGCATCTTCACGCCAGGGGGTGAACTTCCCTTTGCAGGCCACCCGACGCTGGGCAGCTGCCACGCATGGCTGCAAGCCGGTGGCGTGCCCAAACGCAAAGACATGGTTATCCAGCAATGCCAGGTCGGGCTGATCAACATCCGGCGTGAGGGCGCGCGCCAGGCTTTTGCCGCGCCCGCCCTCAAGCGATCGGCGCCCAGCCCGGTGGTGCTCTCGCAAGTGGCGGCCGCCCTGGGCCTGAAGGCGAACGACATTGTTGCGGCCCAGTTGCTGGACAACGGGCCGGTCTGGCTGGGCGTGCTGGTCGACAGCGCGCAAACCGTGCTGCAACTGGAGCCCGACCACCTGGCACTGAAAAAGCTGGGGTTCAAGACCGGCGTGGTGGGTGCGCATGCAGCGCCATCGGCACCCGGCCTGATCTCGCGCGCCAACCGCGAAGCCCGGGCCTTTGCGGGCTCGGTGCAAAGCTCGCCCGCAAAAAATGCTGCCGACTTTGAAGTTCGCGCCTTTGCCGCGCCGCTGGGCATCAACGAAGACCCGGTCACCGGCAGCCTCAATGCCAGCCTGGCCCAGTGGCTGATCGCTGACGGCCACGCGCCCGATAACTATGTGGCGTCTCAAGGCATTTGCCTGGGCCGCGCGGGGCAGGTGCACATCAGCCGTGACGCCTCCGGGCAAGTGTGGGTGGGGGGTGAATCGGTCACCTGCATTGACGGCTCCGTGACCCTGTAACCATGCAAACTTCACTCGCCCCTTCTGCTGCGCTGTCCTCACGGGTGGACCATATCGTGGTTGCGGCCGCCAGTCTGGATGAAGGCGTGTTGTGGTGTGAGCGCGTGCTGGGCATCACGCCGGGGCCGGGCGGCGAACACCCGCTGATGGGCACACACAACCGGCTCTTCACGGTCGCCTCTCCGGCTTACCCGGATGTTTACTTCGAAATCATTGCTATCAATAAAGGAGCAACGTATTCCCGCGAACAAAGGGCCCGCCGCTGGTTTGACCTGGATGATCCAGCCATGCAGCATGTGTTGGCGAAAAACGGACCGCAACTGGTGCACTTTGCGGTGAGCACCCCCAGGGCCGAGGCCGGGTGCGCGCGCTGGCGCGTGTGGGGCTGGACCGCGGCGAAGTGCTGGCCGCCTCGCGCATGACGCCGCACGGCCTGTTGAGCTGGAAGATCACCGTGCGCGAGGACGGCCAGCGGCTCTTCTT
>JAKFXR010000138.1 GCA_021731285.1 Polaromonas sp.
TTTACCGTCCCCTGCGGGTCGACCCCAAAGTCGCCAGGCGCGAGCGTTTTACCAGGCAGGGCGTGAAAAAGTCGGGCCTGTTTGCCAACAGGCGGACTGGGGCGAAAGCCGGGTATTGACCGGCTTCGCAGGCGCTGACTACGATGCCCTGCAGTCACTCTCAACGATAGCCTGCAGCCGTTTTGTTTCTGCAGCGCGGGCGTTGTCATCCAGAAACTCGCGTTCGCCCTGGGCGTTGGCTGTAGACATGCGGACGCCCGACTTGAGCGTGGCCAACGCCTTTTTTGCACGCTCACAGCTGTCCATTCTGGCGCTGGCCATCTTCTCTTCATCGGCCCTCTTTTTCGCTGCTTCTTCCTCTTCCAGTTTTTTCTTCCTCGCCAGCAATTCTGTGTCCTTGCCCGACAGCTTGGGGGCACTGGCTTTGGCTGCCGATGCCGCGGCCACCGGAGCAGCAGCTGGTGAATCAGCCGGCTGGTCGATGGTGATCGCATTCAGGCGTCCGCGGTTTCCAGGCTGCTTGTGGATATCCTTTTGTGCGATGTCGGAGGGAGGCGCGCGATCGCTGAAGACCTTGCGCCCATCCTTGTCTACCCACTGCCATTGCGCGGCTGCGCTCAGGGCAAAAGTCGAGCTCGCAAGAATCAGGGCGAGGCGCATGAAAGTGATGTGCAGTTGCATGATTGAAGTGTAGCTGCGGGGGGTAGGGGCGGGTGGATCATGCGGCCCCTTTGGTCAGCCTTTTTTGTAACGCGGCAGCAAGCCCGCGAGCGCTAGGGTTTGTACCGACCGGCGCGGGTACAATCGTGTTTTTGGAGCTATCCCTATGCGCCTACTCGGCAAAGCGCTCACCTTCGACGACGTATTGTTGGTGCCAGCGTTCTCCCAGGTCCTGCCCAAGGACACCTCGCTTTCCACCCAGTTCTCAAGAAACATCCGCCTGAACCTGCCACTGGTTTCGGCCGCCATGGACACGGTCACCGAAGCCCGTCTGGCCATCGCCATTGCGCAGGAGGGTGGCATTGGCATCGTTCACAAGAACCTCACACCGCAGCAGCAGGCCGCCGAGGTGGCCCGGGTCAAGCGTTACGAGTCCGGGGTGGTGCGGGATCCCGTGGTCATCACGCCCGAGCACACCGTGCTGCAGATCCTGCAACTGTCGGAGCAGCTCGGCATTTCGGGCTTTCCGGTGTGCGACGGCGGCAAGGTGATCGGCATCGTGACCAGCCGGGATCTGCGCTTTGAGACCCGTTACGACGTCAAGGCGCACCAGATCATGACGCCGCGCGAGAAGCTGATCACGGTCAAGGAAGGCACGTCTGCTGTCGAGGCCAAGGCCTTGCTCAACAAACACAAGCTGGAGCGGCTGCTGGTGATCAATGACGATTTCGAGCTCAAGGGCCTGATCACCGTCAAGGACATCACCAAGCAGACCAATTTTCCCAACGCCGCACGGGATGCCTCGGGCCGCCTGCGTGTAGGCGCAGCCGTCGGAGTGGGCGAGGGCACCGAGGAGCGGGTGGAGGCACTGGTCAAGGCCGGCGTTGACGCCATCGTGGTGGACACCGCCCACGGCCACAGCCATGGCGTGATCGAGCGCGTGCGTTGGGTCAAGAAGAACTATCCGCAGATCGATGTGATTGGCGGCAACATCGCCACTGGCGCAGCCGCCCTGGCCCTGGCCGAGGCGGGCGCTGACGCGGTCAAGGTGGGCATCGGCCCTGGCAGCATCTGCACCACTCGCATCGTCGCTGGTGTTGGTGTGCCGCAGATCATGGCCATTGACAACGTGGCGACTGCGCTGCGCGGCAGCGGCGTCCCCCTGATTGCCGACGGCGGCATCCGCTACAGCGGTGACATCGCCAAAGCCATCGCTGCGGGCGCTGGCACGGTGATGATGGGCGGCATGTTTGCCGGCACCGAGGAAGCGCCAGGCGAAGTCATTTTGTTCCAGGGACGCAGCTACAAGAGCTACCGCGGCATGGGCAGCATAGGCGCCATGCAGCAGGGCAGCGCCGACCGCTATTTCCAGGAAGCCACCACCGGCAACCCGAACGCCGACAAGCTGGTGCCCGAGGGCATTGAAGGCCGCGTGCCCTACAAAGGCTCCATGGTTGGCATCGTCTACCAGATGGCCGGCGGCCTGCGTGCCAGCATGGGTTATTGCGGTTGCGCCACGATTGAAGACATGCGCAACAAAGCCGAGTTTGTCGAGATCACGGCGGCGGGCATTCGCGAAAGCCATGTGCATGACGTGCAGATCACCAAGGAAGCGCCGAACTATCGCGCAGATTGAGCCCCCACGCTTGTCACTTCGTGTACTTCGCTGCCCCCCGAGGGGGCTAATTTTCCTAGGGGCGGCCCGTCGGAAAATTGTCTTCAAAACTATGAAGGTCCGTGGCGACTGAACAAATCCAAATGCAGCACCAAAAAATCCTCATCCTCGATTTCGGCTCCCAGGTCACCCAGCTGATCGCCCGCCGCATCCGCGAAGCCCATGTGTTTTGCGAAGTCCACCCCTGCGATGTGACCAATGACTGGGTGCGCGAGTACGCGAAAGACGGAAACCTCAAGGGCGTGATTCTTTCGGGCAGCCATGCCAGCCTTTGGGAAGACGAAACCCTGCGGGCGCCGCAGGCGGTGTTTGAGCTGGGTATCCCGGTGTTGGGGATCTGCTTTGGCATGTATGCGATTGCCGAAGCTTTGGGCGGCAAGGTCGAAGGCGGGCACAAGCGCGAGTTTGGTTACGCCGAGGTCCGCGCCCGCGGCCATACCCGCCTGCTGGACGGTATTCAGGACTACACCACGCCGGAAGGCCATGGCATGCTGCATGTCTGGATGAGCCATGGCGACAACGTCACCGCCATGCCTCCCGGCTTCAAGCTCATGGCTTCCACCGACTCCTGCCCGATTGCCGGCATGGCAGACGAAGAGCGCAGGTATTACGCGGTTCAGTTCCACCCCGAGGTCACCCACACGGCGCAGGGCAAGGCGATCCTGGAGCGCTTTGTCCTGGACATTTGCGGTACCCGGCCCGACTGGATCATGGGCGACTACATCAGTGAAGCAGTGGAGAAAATCCGCCAGCAGGTGGGTGACGAGGAAGTCATCCTCGGTCTGTCTGGCGGCGTGGACTCGTCGGTCGCGGCAGCGCTGATTCACCGCGCGATTGGCGACCAGTTAACCTGCGTGTTTGTCGATCACGGCCTGCTTCGCCTGAACGAAGGCGACATGGTGATGGACATGTTTGTTGGCAAGCTGCATGCCAAAGTTGTCCGCGTCGATGCGGCCGATCAATTTCTTGGCCATCTGGCTGGCGTGAGCGAGCCCGAGGCCAAGCGCAAGATCATCGGACGGGAGTTTGTAGAGGTTTTCAAGGCCGAGGCCGCCGCACTCAAGGCCGGAGGTGCCGACGTGAAGGGCGCCAAATGGCTGGCGCAGGGCACCATCTATCCCGACGTGATCGAGTCGGGCGGCGCCAAGAGCAAAAAAGCCGTGGTCATCAAAAGCCACCACAACGTAGGCGGCCTGCCCGAACAACTGGGCCTGAAGCTGCTGGAGCCGCTGCGCGAACTGTTCAAGGACGAAGTGCGGGAGTTGGGCGTTGCGCTGGGCCTGCCGCATGACATGGTCTACCGCCATCCGTTTCCCGGACCCGGCCTGGGCGTGCGTATTCTTGGCGAAGTCAAAAAGGAATATGCCGACCTGCTGCGCCAGGCCGATGCGATCTTCATTGAGGAGCTGCGCAACTTCAGGGACGCCGAGACCGGCAAAAGCTGGTACGACCTGACCAGCCAGGCCTTCACCGTGTTTTTGCCGGTGAAAAGTGTGGGCGTGATGGGCGACGGCCGGACCTACGACTATGTGGTGGCCCTGCGTGCGGTGCAAACCACTGACTTCATGACGGCAGACTGGGCCGAGCTGCCTTATGCCCTGCTCAAAAAGGTCTCGGGCCGCATCATCAATGAAGTACGCGGCATCAACCGCGTGACCTACGACGTCAGCAGCAAGCCGCCCGCCACGATTGAGTGGGAGTAGGGCGGGTTTGATGCCCGGGCAATCCCTTCTACCGGGGTTTGACGCGGCGCCTGCGCTGACTGACAGGCTGTTTTTTGCAATTTTCCCGGAGGCTCAGGCCGCTGCGCAGATGGCCAGCCTCGCGCTGCGCCTGCGTGAAGCCCATGGCCTGCACGGCAAGCCGCTTAAAACGGAGCGTTTTCATGTCACGCTGCATCACTTGGGCGACTATGCCGGGCTACCGCCCGATGTGCTGACCGCAGCGTGCTCGGCAGCGGAAAGTGTCGTCGCTGCACCCTTCGAGCTATGTTTTGACCGCGTAGCCAGCTTTTCCAGCATGCCCCGCAACCGGCCTTTTGTGCTGCGCGGACAGGACTGCCTTGCCGACCTGGCAGCATTTCAAAGCGCCCTCGGCGAAGCATTGAAAAAGACTATTTTGGGCCGTTGGGCCAAACCAGGCTACACGCCGCACGCAACCCTGCTCTACGATGACCGCAACGTGGGCGAGCAGGCGGTCGAGCCTGTTTGCTGGACCGCGCGGGAATTTGTGCTGGTGCACAGCCTGATCGGCAAGACCCTGCACATTCCGCTGGCTCGCTGGCCCCTGCAGGCCTGAGCTGACCGACGCTGTAGCGTGTGGCGCTGCCTTCATTGGAGGGACCACGCTTTTGTCCGATACTCCAGCCTATGTATTTGCCACCTTACTTCAAAGGCGATCGCGCCCAGGCAGCGGCCTTGATCAGCGGCCATCCGTTTGCCAGCCTGATCAGCGTTGACGACGGCGGTCTGCCTTATGTCACCCATCTGCCGCTGCATCTGGAAGACAGGCAAGGCCAACTGGTGCTGCTGGGCCATGTCGCCAAACCCAACCCGCACTGGCGTTACCTGCAGGCCAGACCCCTGGCCGTGGCGACTTTTCTTGGTCCGCATGCCTACCTGTCGCCCCAGGTCTATCCCGACCTGGCCAGAGTACCCACCTGGAACTACCTGGCCGTTCATTGCACGGTTCAGGCAACGCTGATTGAGGATCCGGCGGGCAAGGATGCCTTGCTGAAAAAACTGATTGGCGACCATGAACCTGCTTATGCCGAGCAATGGCGGGGTCTCGGGGAAGAGTTTGCGCACAAGATGCTGGCCGGCATTGTGGCTTTCGAACTGCAGGTCACCGAGTGGCAATGCAAGGTCAAGATCAACCAGCACCGGCCCGAAGCGCACGCCAGGATGAGGGCGATGTATGCAGCCGGCAACGAGAACGAACAGGCCCTGGCTGGCTGGATGGACAGCCTGGGCATGAACAGGGAGGCCTGAATGCGCGGCATATTCAGCATCGTGGGCCTGCTGGTGGTGGTCGCCATCATCGGGGTGCTCGCCAAAAAGCAGCTGTCGGCCTCATCGGCAAAACCTGCGGTGGTGGACGGCAGTGTTCTGCCAGCACCTGATCCTGCGCGGTCCCCCCAGCAGCAGACACAGCAGATCAGGCAGGCGCTGGACGGCGCGGTGCAATCCCGGCCCATGCCGGAAGACAAGTAAACCCCGCACTATTCATGGATAAAAAAGCCGTTCGCCCTTTGATTATGCGCATACTTTGCTATCAATAATGGAGCAAACGTGAGCGACACCGATTTCATGCAGCTGGCGCTGGACCATGCCCACAAAGCTGGTGCCGCCGGCGAGGTGCCGGTCGGGGCCGTCCTGGTGCATCAAGGCAAGGTCGTGGCGACGGGCCACAATGGACCCATCGCCGGGCATGACCCCACCGCCCATGCCGAGATCCAGGCCCTCAGGGCCGGTGCCGCGGCCTTGGGCAACTACCGGCTGGAGGATTGCGAGCTCTATGTCACCCTGGAACCCTGCGCCATGTGCTGCGGCGCCATGCTGCATGCCCGGCTCAAAAGGGTGGTCTTCGGGGCGGCGGATCCGAAAACCGGAGCGGCCGGTTCGGTTCTTAACCTGTTTGCCAACCCCCAGCTCAACCACCAGACACAGCTTCAGGGCGGTGTGATGGCCGCTGAGTGCGGCGCCTTGTTGCAGGATTTTTTCCAGCAAAAGCGGCTCGCCCAGCGGGACGCAGCGCGCATGTTGCATCCACTGCGTGACGATGCGCTGCGCACGCCGGACAGCGCGTTCGACGGCTTGCCTGGCTACCCCTGGTCGCCGCATTACCTCAGTGACCTGGCATCGCTTCGCGGCTTGCGCATGCATTATCTGGACGAGCAGGGCACTGCAGGCGGGCCACTGACCTTTCTCTGCCTGCACGGCAACCCCGCATGGAGTTATCTGTACCGCAAGATGATCCCGGTTTTTCTCGAGGCCGGCCACCGCGTGGTGGCGCCTGACCTGATCGGTTTTGGCAAAAGCGACAAACCCAAAAAGGACAGCTTTCACACCTTTGAGGGCCATCGGCAAAACTTGCTGGAGTTTGTTGAACGACTGGATTTGCAGAACATTGTGCTGGTCGTTCAGGACTGGGGCGGGCTGCTGGGTCTGACCCTTCCCATGGCGGCAGCACATCGGTACCAGGGCCTGCTGGTGATGAACACCACACTGGCCACCGGCGAGCAGCCGCTGCCCGCGGGGTTTGTTGCCTGGCGCGAGATGTGCGCCAAAACCCCCGAATTCAATGTCGCTCGCCTGTTTGCCCGGGGCAACCCGCAGATGAGCGCTGAAGAATGCGCCGCCTACAATGCGCCGTTCCCGGACAAGGGCCACCGCGCCGCGCTGCGCGCTTTCCCGCCCATGGTGCCGGACTCCAGGGATTCGCCCGGTGCCCCCATCTCGCGGCAGGCCGGAGCGTTTTGGCGCGAGCACTGGCAGGGCCAAACGCTGATGGCTGTGGGCGCGCAGGACCCGGTGCTGGGGCCGCCGGTCATGCGGGAGTTGCAGCATTTGATCAGGGGCTGCCCCGAACCGCTCGTGATCGAAAGCGCCGGCCATTTTGTGCAGGAGCAGGGCGAGCCGATTGCGCGGCGCGCGGTCGATTTTTTCCGGCCTGTCTGAAGCTCAGGACGGCAGCCGGAACACCGGCAGGTGCCAGCCCAGAAAAATCGCGCTCAGGCGCAGGCTCATGACGACTGCCATGCCGGTCCAGAAAGCCCAGGCAGGCTTGAGCCCCAGCGCTTTCAGTACCAGGTAGAGCGCGATACCTGCAATCGCCGCCGTGGCATAAATATCCTGACGCAGGAGCAAGGGCACCTGATTGCTGCAAATGTCGCGCATGACCCCGCCGGCCACACCGGTCATGGTGCCCATCAGCACAACAATCAGCGGGTGCAGCCTTGCGGCCTCGGCCAGTTGTGCGCCGGTCAGCGCAAACAGTGCCAGTCCCAGCGCATCAGCGACCAGCAATGCCTGCGCGGGAATGGGCAGCAACTGCACGTACAGCACGGTACCCAGCGCCGCAGCGCCTATCACCATCAGGTAGACGGGATTGGCCATCCAGAACACCGGGTGGCGGTTCATCAGTACATCGCGCAGTGTGCCGCCGCCTATGGCTGTCAGCGACGCCAGAACCACCACACCAAGCAGATCGAGCTCCAGCCGTCCGGCGGCCAGCGCACCGCTGACTGAAAACACGGCAACGCCGAAGAGGTCCAGAAAATAAAGCAGCATGGTGTGGCCTTTATACCGTGCCAGGCAACCAGCGGGACCGCCTAGGTCCCTTGGGGTGGGATACTTGCATTCGTGAAAAAACATATTTATATCTTTTCGCCTTCCAGCGCCGTGCGTGACAAGGCCGGTTTCCGGCGTGGCGTGCGTCGCCTCAAGGCTCTGGGCCACGAGGTGGAAATCGATGAGGCTGCGCTGGCAAGCCATCAACGTTTTGCGGGCGACGATGCAACGCGTATCGCAGCCATTCAGCGGGCCGCCGCGAGCGGAGCCGATGTCGCGCTGATTTCCCGGGGAGGCTACGGGCTGACGCGTATCCTTCCCGCCATTGACTACAAGGCGCTGGCCAAAGCGGCGTTCCGTGGAACCCGTTTTGTCGGGCTCAGCGACTTCACCGCCCTGCAAAATGCCTTGTTGGCCAAGACCGGGGCCACGACCTGGGCCGGCCCCGCGCTGGCGGAAGACTTCGGTGTCGACGGGGAGCCCGATGACATCATGGAGGCCTGTTTTGACGATCTCATCACCGGGCAGGGCGAAGGCACCGGTTGGCGGCTTCCTAAAAATGCTATTAAATCAATAGCAAATCAATCAATCGCGACAAGGGCCATCGACGATTTATCCATTAATAATGCGGTCCTGTGGGGTGGCAACCTGGCCGTGCTGAGCTCGCTCGTCGGCACGCCCTGGCTGCCCGCCATTCGAGGCGGCATTCTGTTTCTGGAGGAGGTGCATGAGCACCCCTACCGCCTGGAGCGCATGTTGACCCAGCTGCTGCATGCCGGTGTGCTGGGGCGGCAAAAAGCAGTGGTGCTGGGCCAATTCACCAACTACAAGCTGGTGCCGCACGACAAGGGTTTTAAATTGGCAAGCGTTGTGCAGTGGTTGCAGGGGCAAATCAAGGCGCCGGTGCTGACCGGTTTGCCATTTGGCCACGTGGCAACCAAGGTGGTGTTGCCGGTGGGCGCCAAGGTGACATTGGCCGTGGAGGGCCGGGATGCTTTTTTACTCTGGGGCCATCAGCTCTGAATCCGGCGGACAGCAGGCTAGTTGGTCAGGGAACTGCGCCGTGAACCCAGGCTGCCGGGCAGCAGGCCTTCAAACATTTTGGTGATCTGGCTGACCTTCTGGCGGGCGACAGTCTCGCCCTGCATGGCCGACAACACGGCCATCACGTCGCCCCTGGCGTACCAGAGACCCTGGGCGTCCTGGGCATAACGAACCCGAAGGGCGATCTTGGGGTAATGCTTTTCGCCGAATTCGCCCAGCTCATTGAGCATCAGCTCGCGAATGCCCTCAGTACGGTTTTGCAGGACGACCGGGGTTGCTTCGCCGCCAATCAACAGGCCCAGCAAACTGCTTTTCAAATTAGGTTTCATCCAACGCATAAGGCTGAAGGCTTTCAATTCTGGAATCACAGGGAAACGTCCGATCTGCTAGATTAATACCCCGGCCGTCCCGATGCAAGATGCAAAGTGTGACGGGGTTAACGAAAAACAACAACCAAATCAAGGTGTTAGTAACCAAATGTCAGGTCAATTCTTGAATTGGCTGCCTTGTAATGCTTTTGGTTCCACTTGGCACGAGTGCCTGCTGACCCACGTATCCTGCACCAGTTGTGTGACTTTTTAACTTTTTGGCCCCTGTTGGCTTGACAAGACCATCCTATGACAACGACCACCTACCCTTCTCATTACATCAACGGCCAATGGATTGCGGCTGTATCGGCCCATACCTTGCCGGTGGTTGACTCCAGCACCGAGGAGGTGATGGCCACCGTGCCGGCGGGCACTGCCGAAGAGGCCGAGCGCGCCGTGCTGGCCGCGCGTGCGGCCTTTGATGCGTGGTCCGCGTTGCCGGTCGAAACCCGTGCCGGTTTTCTCGACAAGGTGGCCGCCGGCCTGAAGGCCCGTACCGACGAGATGGCCCTGGCGATTGCCCGGGAAGTCGGTATGCCGCTGAAGATGGCCCGTGCGGTGCAGGTCGGGGGTCCCACCTGGCACTGGGCCAACTTTGCAAAAATTGCGCGCAGCTTCGAGTGGGAGAAGAAGGTCGGCAACTCGCTGGTGGTGCGTGAAGCCATCGGCGTGGTGGGGTGCATCACGCCGTGGAACTTTCCGCTGAGCCAGATCACGCTGAAAATTGCGCCCGCGCTTGCCGCCGGCTGTACGGTGGTGCTCAAGCCCAGCGAAATAGCGCCGGTCAACGCCATGATTCTGGCGGAGATCATCCACGAAGCCGGACTGCCGCCTGGCGTATTTAACCTTGTCAACGGCCTCGGGCCTGTGGTCGGTGAAGTGTTGGCGACTCATCCCGAAGTGGACATGGTCAGCTTTACCGGCTCCACCGGTGCTGGCAAGCGCGTCAGCGCACTGGCCAGCCAGTCTGTCAAGCGGGTCGCTCTGGAGCTTGGCGGCAAGTCGGCCAGCGTCATCCTGGACGACGCCGACCTTGAGGCCGCGGTCAAGGGCACCATTTCCGCCTGCATGCTCAACAGCGGGCAGACCTGTTCGGCCCACACCCGCATGCTGGTGCCACAAAAGCGCTATGACGAAGTGAAAGCCCTGGCGCAGACCGCCATCGCCAAATTCAACATCGGTCCCAGCCTGAGCGAAACCAGCAGGCTGGGCCCCCTGGTGAGCGCCGTGCAGCGCGACCGGGTGCTGGGTTTCATACGGACCGGGATTGAGGAGGGCGCAGAAGTCATTGCCGGTGGTGCTGAACCGCCGGTGCAGGGGAAAGGCTATTTTGTCCAGCCGACCATTCTGGGCATCAAGCCCGGTGACACCCTGGCCCAGGAAGAAATATTTGGTCCCGTGCTGGTGGTCATCCCGTACAAGGACGAGGACGAGGCGGTGGCCATTGCCAACAGCACCATCTACGGCCTGGGCGGCGGCGTCTGGAGTGGCAGCGATGAGCACGCCATGCAGGTGGCGCGCCGTTTGCGGACGGGGCAGGTCGACATCAACGGAGGCCCGTTCAATGGCAACGCACCCTTTGGCGGCTACAAGCAGTCAGGCAATGGGCGGGAGAACGGCGTCTATGGTTTCGAGGAGTTTCTCGAATTCAAATCGCTGCAGTTCAAGCCCGCCGCCGCTGCCTGAGTTGCTGCGGCGCGGTTTCAGGCAGGGCTCTAGGCGGGCACGGCATCCACGTTGAGCCGTTCCCAATGCCTGTGCGCGGTGATCGCGGCAATAAACGCCTGCGAAATCCGGCCTTCGGCGGCTTTGCGGGCATCGGCCAGCAGCACGCCGGCGGTGGGTTCCATCACGGCGTCGCCTTGCGCTTCCAGTGTGAACCCCAGTGTTCCCAGAAGCTGGACGCCGTCGTCAAGCGCGCAAATCGGCTTGCAATGCTTATAGGCCTCCAGCACAAAATGGACGGCTTCACCAACCTGGGATAAAGCGGCGGCGCTCGCCGCGCCGCCCGGGACCAGCACCGCATCAAACATGACCGAAGCCGTGTTGTGAAAAGTATGGTCCACGACCAGCTGCTTGCCTGAGGAGGTCGTCACTGTGCCCAACTGGGGGGCAATGATCTTGCATTGGGCCCCGGCGTCCTGCAGGTCTTGCTGCAGGCGCTTGAAGGTCAGCAAGTCAACACCATCGGCGACCAGAATTCCGACTTTGCGGGTTTTGATGTCCGGGGCCGGCCGTGCGCTCATGCTGAGTGCAGCGTCCTTTTCAACCGTTGGCGGCATCCTGTACTCCCGAAAGCCCAGTCTGCCGGCGGCGGCCCTGGCATCCGGTGCGTTGATACCCAGCGGGGCTGCCACGCGGGCTGCAAGTTTGGTGTCCACATGGGCCAGGTTGTCGACCATGCGCTGGCGGATGTCGGGCACCTCGACCTTGGACAGTTCAAAGCGGAAGGCCGCCACCAGATGATCTTTCTCTACCGGGCTTTGGCTGTTCCAGAACAGGGTCGCCTGCGAAAAGTGGTCGTCAAACGAGGGACTGCGGCGCCTGATTTTGGGGGACTCCAGCGTCTCGGGGTGGGACTGGAAGCCCTGGGCGCCGCCATCGACCCGGAATTCAGATCCGGTGGCCAGCGTGTTGGGCTCGTAGGAGACCCGGCCTTTGGCAATGGTCTGCCTGTGCATGCCGTCCCGCTGGAAATTGTGAAACGGACAAACCGCCTTGTTGATGGGCAACTCATGAAAGTTGGGGCCGCCCAAACGAGACAACTGTGTGTCGGTGTATGAAAAGAGCCGGCCTTGCAGCAATGGGTCCGCGCTGAAGTCAATGCCGGGCACGAGGTGTCCGGGGTGGAAGGCGACCTGCTCGGTTTCCGCAAAGAAATTGTCGGGGTTGCGGTTGAGCACCAGCTTGCCGATGATCTGCACCGGCACCACGGATTCGGGAATCAGCTTGGTCGCGTCGAGGATGTCAAACCCGAGCTTGCCTTCCCGGCCTTCTTCAATGATCTGGACGCCCAGTTCCCATTCAGGGAAGTTACCGCTGTCGATGGCCTCCCAGAGGTCCCTGCGGTGAAAGTCGGGATCCTTGCCGGAGATTTTTTGCGCTTCATCCCATGCCAGCCCATGCACTCCCAGCTTGGGCTTCCAGTGAAACTTCACGAAGTGCGAGTCCCCTGCCGCGTTGATGAAGCGAAAAGTGTGTACGCCAAAACCTTCCATCATCCGGTAACTGCGCGGAATGGTCCGATCCGACATCGCCCACATCAGCATGTGAGTGGACTCCGGCATCAGGGACACAAAATCCCAGAAGGTGTCATGCGCACTTGCCGCCTGAGGCATTTCGTTGTGGGGTTCGGGCTTGAGCGCGTGCACCAGGTCCGGGAACTTGATGGCGTCCTGGATGAAAAACACCGGGATGTTGTTTCCCACGAGGTCATAGTTGCCTTCGCCGGTGTAGAACTTCACGGAGAATCCCCGCACGTCCCTGACTGTGTCTGCCGACCCGCGCGAGCCTGCCACAGTTGAAAACCGGACAAACACCGGTGTTTCAGTTTCGGGATTCTGCAGGAAGCCGGCACGGGTGTACTGTCCCATGGGCTTGTACACCTTGAAGTAGCCATGGGCCGCCGAGCCACGGGCATGGACGGCTCGCTCAGGAATGCGTTCGTGATCGAAGTGGGTGATTTTTTCCCTGAGGATGAAATCCTCCAGCAGGGTTGGACCGCGCACCCCTGCTTTGAGCGAATTGTGGTTGTCCGGTATCTGCAGGCCCTGGTTGGTCGTCAGCATGGCGGCATTGTCGGTAGCAGCCGTCTGAAGCTGTTTTTGCTTTTCGGATGCACCGGGCAGGCTTTTCGCGGTAACTGCTGGGCTGCGCTTGGGTTGCGGCATGGGGTTCCTTGTAGAGACGGAGAAGATAGATCTGAAGGCCCGCGAATCCGTGCACTGGCGGGGCCGCAGCGGGGCGTGTCAATCGGCTTCGCAATCAAGCAGGCGCTCAAGGCCTTTGACAATGACCAGCACTGAAAGCGTGGCTGCGACGCCCACCACCAGCCAGGCGATGACGGCCTGAATGGGCTCGGCAACCCCGTCGGGCATGCATGCAAGGAGGAGGGTCAGGGCAAAACACAGGGCCGTCAGGTATTGCCACAAGCCCAGGGTGGTTCGGGTTGTCGCAGCAACGTGGCGTGGTGAAGCGGTGCTTGTCATGTACGTGTCCGGAAGGGCGAGACGGTTGGCAGGAATAACCCTGACCATACAAACGAGCGGACCCAGGGGCAGTAGCCCGGCGGCCCCAATAGCTGTAAGGGGTGTCGCCACTGTGTGTAAGACCTTTCTTACGGCCTGGCGCTCTTGCCGTGAGCCGCCGGCAGGCCGGGAGGATGCATGTGATTTCCGCGATAGCAGCCGGGCCGTTCTCCTACAGGCGCTCGACCGGCTCTCCCTCATCAGCGGGAGACACCCATTCTTAGAGTAGTTGCAAGCAACGGACCTGCGATCGGTGGGTCTCCATGCAAAGGAGTGACGATGAAAATGCGGGCATATTTTATTGAGGACAACGCAAGCATTCGGGAAAGCCTGATCGATACCCTGGAAGAACTCGCCTGTGTCCAGTCGGTAGGCACAGCAGAAACCGAAGAGGAGGGCGCGCAATGGCTTGCCCGCCACGGCTCGGATTGGGACCTGGCCATCGTGGACCTGTTCCTCCGGGAGGGCACGGGCCTGGGCATTGTGAAAGCCTGTCGTTACCGCAATCCCGCCCAGAAGATGGTGGTACTGAGTAACCACGTTTCCCGCGAAATTCGATGGCGCTGTGTGCAGCTAGGCGCGGATGCGGTGTTCGACAAAACAACGGAGTTGGATGCCCTGATGAAGTACTGCGTCGCCGAATCCGAAAAACTTGACGGCACGACCCGGTCTTCACCGGGCGAGCCGCCCATATCCCGCTCCTTGCACTGATTTTTAAGGGATATGTATGAGCACAATGTTTACCGAACCAGTTCCACATCCAGCCGGAGATGCGCCGCGGCACCTCACTGACGAGGTGCTTCAGACTGCAGAGGAGGCCGTGCTGACCCAGGCTGCGGACATGGTTCAAGGGGAGGGGACATCTCAAGTTCCACTCACGGAACCACAGGCCCTGAACGCGCGCGGATCCCTGGGGCGCATGGTTTCGGAACATTCTGCGGTTGCGGTGCTGCTTGCGGTGGTGGCCGGGGGACTGGCGGTTGCCGGTGCCCGGGCGGCGTGGGCCCGGTGGCGTTAACCATGACCCGAAGGCCCAGCCCAGTTGCCGCTTTGGGAATGGCTACGGATCCAGAGCCCGGCGGGGGCGTACCACCTGGAATGCCGCCGCCAGTCATGCCGCCATCGCCAGAATCGTTGCCGGAAGTCATCGATCTGCCACCTTCCGAACCCGTAGCGCCCGTCCGGGAGCCGGGC
Source organism: Polaromonas sp. (assembly GCA_021731285.1). Classification (GTDB taxonomy): domain Bacteria; phylum Pseudomonadota; class Gammaproteobacteria; order Burkholderiales; family Burkholderiaceae_C; genus Polaromonas. Next base: position 14,480 of record JAKFXR010000138.1, read on the forward strand.
AAGGTCATTCCGGCCCAGGTGGCCTGAGCAGAAAACCTGCTGATCAGCGCCCGGTTTGCTGTCGCTGGTATTCGGCGCGTTTCATGGTCATGTAGGCAGCCCTGTCAATTTCATGCAGTTGTTTGGGATACCGCTCTGTGGCGTCAAACCAGAGCTGAAAGCGCTTCTCAACCTGTTCTGCGGGGGCCAGACCAAGCGCTGCCATGTACGTATCAATCGCCAGGTAGTAACGCATGGTGTTACGCTCCACAGCGCCACGCATGCCCTCCACGGGTTTTCTGGGCGCCCCGGCAGAGGTCTCCACCTGGCTGAAGCCGATTTTTCCGCTGCCCACCGTGCTCAAATAACCCTGCATCGCCAGCCGCCCGGCCACGCCGAAGCCGTAGGCGTACTGCAAATGCATGAAGGTTTTGCCACCGGCAACCGGAATCGCCCGCAGTTCAATCCTGTAGTTGTGTGTGCCAAGAGGGCCTTTGTCGGCATTCAATTGCACGGCGAGGTTGTCGTCGGTTGCGCTAACCAGCCTGAAATTGAAGGCCAGTGCATGGGCGTCCTTCAGTTCCTGGCTGTGTTTTTTGCCCACGCTGACCGCCAGTACAGGTGGTTTGCGGTCTTCTTCGGCCCGGCAATGTTTGGTGTTCAGATGAAGGATCAGCACCTCGCACCAGGTGTCCGGGTCCCTGAATGCCGAGCTTACCGAGGCAAACGGGTAGTTGATCACCGCATAGGCATTGCCGCTGACAGCTTTGCCGGACTCGGTGGAGTCGATCACCAGGGGGCGCTGAAACTGGTTGCGCGCCAACTGCGGGGCGAGTTCCGCATATCTTGCATGCAGCGCGGTAGCGCCTGCGCCCACCGACAGCACGTCTTGCGCGTGGACGTGCGCGACGCCTCCCAAGTTTGCCGCGAGCAGCAGCCATGCAGTTTTGCGCCAATGAGTTGCCATTGTGTGTTTCTTCAACATGTGGCAAGTTTGCCTGCTTATGGACACGGTTTTCTGCGTTTGCTCTTCTGTCCTACATTGCATGGGCGAAAGTGGACGTCGAGGCCGGACAGGGGGGCGGGCGAAAGCGCTGAAATCACGGCCTCGCGTTCTGGTTCGTGCTGATCTGGCGTGCAGCGCGAGCCAGCAGGGGAGCCATACGGATGGCATTCGAAGGGTGGGGAACCGTGTCGCAGGTCAGCAAGCGCGACACGCCGCCTGCCAGCAAATGGCGATAAGCCTGCGTTTCAAGCAGTGCGTGCACGGCAATGCAAACCGGGACTCTCATCCCGGTTCTTTTCAGCAGACTTGCCGCAGCGAGCATGGTTTCTCCGGTCGAAACAATGTCATCTAGCAGCACTGGGACGCGTTCTGGCCAGCGCTCGCGACCGGCAATCCTGACACTCACATCCCGGTCGCCGCGCCGCGTCTTGCGAAGCACGGTCCAGGGGGCACCGGTCAGCCTTGCCACTTCCGCGACCCACTGCGCGCTCTCTTCGTCGGGACCGATCAGCCAGGGCGATGGCACATGGCTGCGCAGCCAGCGGGCAATCAAGGGAGCTGCCGGCACGATCTGGGTCCGAAGGGAATAAATTTCGCCCAGTTCGTGTACGCGGTGCAGGTGCGGATCCACCGTTACCAGGAAGTCAAGCGACGAGGACAGCAACCGCGCATACGTGCGTGAGGTGATGGCTTCCCCGGGGTGAAAGCGGATGTCCTGCCGCATGTAGGCCAAATAGGGGGCAATCAGGCCAACCTGGGAGGCGCCCAGGTCACGCGCAGCATCCGCCGCAAAAATCAGGGGCAGGGTCTTGGCATCCGGCTGGTTCAGGCTGCCAGCCAGCATGACGCAGCAGCCCTCGACAGAGGCATCGATGCGCACGCCCGTTTCGCCATCGGGGAACTGATGCAGGGCCAGCTCGCTCCAGCCGCACCGCAGGCTGCGCGCGAGCGCCGCGGCCAGTGGCGCGCCGCCGGGCAAGGCAACCACCAACTCGGGGTCGCGTTTCATCGCGCATCCTCCATCACATGCACGGCTTCCGCCTGCGCGGTAGCGTATTCCAGCGCATAGGCGAGTTCGCCCGGTGATGCCGCGTGCAGCGTGAACAACGACTGGCCGCGCTCCACCACTGCGCCAAGCTGCACATTCATGTAGATTCCGGCGCATGCCGAGGTTGGCGCCCCTGCGAGTTTGGCGATCCGGGCCAGGCGCCGGTTGTCGATGGCAATCACGGTGCCGGCGCGACGCGACGGCACTGGCTGCCGGCAGGGGGCTACCGGGGGGTCACGCAGGCCGCCCTGCGCTTCGCAAATTTCCTGGAATTTTTTCCAGGCGCGTCCATCCTCCAGCACGGCCGAGGCCAGCGCGACACCACCGCCGTCCGGTGCTGCGCCACCAAATTCGAGAATCTGCCCTGCCAGTTGCAGGGAGCGCTGTAAGAGATCTGCGGGCGCAGCATCCTCACGGCGCAGCACCGCCAGCACGTCGCGCGCCTCCAGCGCGGGGCCGA
>JAKFXR010000067.1 GCA_021731285.1 Polaromonas sp.
GCGTCTGACGCATCGCTGCGTCTGCTTCGGCTCAGGGGCGGAAAACCCACCAGGCGCCGGCGACCACGAGGATCAGACTGACCGGGAGTTCTGCGAACAGGGTGGGGAGATGTTCCATGAGCGGCCTTCCAGAGGGGGGATGGCTCGCGTGATACTGGCCGTCGGGCTGCTGGCGCTGCACTGGGCGACGACGTCGCGGGCGCAGCCTTCGCATTGGCCGCACTGGCTTGCCACGCCAAGCTCGAACTGGATTTCTTCAAAACCCATTCCGGCCCGGGCATGGCGGGCAATTTCGCGGTCAGAAATCCGGCGGCAGACGCAGACGATCATGGATGGGCTTGCTGGTGGTTAAGTGGATGGTTAAAGTATAAATGCGAATCCATCGCATTTGCAATAAGTATTTAATGCCCCTGCAAAAAATCAGCTGTCTGATCAAACAACAGCTCTGGGGATACCTGGTCCAGGGTGGCGCAACCGCTCAGCGCCATGGCGATTTCCAGCTCATCGCGCAGCAGACGCAGCACATGTGCGACGCCAAGCGCGCCCGCGTTGGCCAGGCCGTAAACACAGGGGCGGCCGATCAGCACCGCACGCGCTCCCAGTGCTATGGCCTTGAGCACGTCGGTACCGCGGCGGATGCCGCCATCTAGCAGCAGTGGCAGGTCGCCTGCCACGGCCTGGGCGATACGCGGCAACACGGCTGCGGTGGCAGGGGTGGTGTCCAGGGTGCGGCCGCCATGGTTGGAAACGATCAGGGCCGCCACTTGCAGAGCGGCGGCCTGGCGCGCGTCCTGCGGATGCAGCACACCCTTGAGCACGATCGGCAGCCGTGTGACGGACCGCAGCCATTGCACATCCGCCCAGGTCGCACCGTGCGCGGAGACGCGCTCGAACAGCTTGGCATCAGGGCCGGCGCAGGGTGGTCCCAGCCCCGCCAGGTTGACCGCAGACACGCCTGCAGGCAACTTGAAGCCCGCGCGGCGCTCGCGGTCGCGGGCGCCGCTGGCGGGTGCATCCACGCTGAGCACCAGCGCTTCGTAACCCGCCGCTTCGGCGCGTTGCACCAGCTCGCGTGTGAAGCCCAGGTCGTGCTGCAGATAAAGCTGAAACCACAGCGGCCCACGATCGGCGTAGGCACCGGCCACCTGAGCGACGGTTTCAAGGGCCACGCTGGACTGGGTGCTCAGCACCAGGCCGGCCTCCTGCGAGGCGGCGGCATGTGCTGTGGCCACTTCGCCGTCAGGGTGGGCCATGCGCTGGTAGGCCATGGGCGCCACGAGCAGGGGGTGGCTCAATGGACGGCCCAGCAACTCGATGCGCGTGTGCCCACCGGCCAGCGGGCGCAGGACGCGCGGCAGCAGCAGCAATTGGTCCCACGCGCTGCGGTTGGCGCGCAGGGTGATTTCATCGGCAGCGCCGCCACTGAAATAGGCCCAGGCAGAATCGTCAAGCCGGGTGCGCGCAAGCGCTTCGTGGTCGGCCAGGTTGATCAAACCGGGGGGAAGCGCCTCCATCGCAGGAACGGGAACAGGGCTGGCAGCCTTCACGTGTCGGCCCACATGCGCAGCAGGTTGTGGTAGCTGCCGGTGAGCGCGGTGGTAGCGGCACTTTCACCGTGAGCCTGGCGAAGCTGCATCAATGCCATGTCCATCTCGAACAGCAAACGCCGCTGCTCTTCGCTGCGCACCAGACTCTCGACCCAGAAAAAACAGGCCAGCCGTTCACCCCGCGTCACCGCTTGCACCTGGTGCACGCTGGTACCGGGGTAAAGCACGGCGTGGCCAGCCGGCAGTTTGATGCGCTGCTCGCCGCCAGTGCCGGTAATGGTGAGTTCGCCGCCGTCATAAGCCGCTGGCTCTGACAGGAAGACGGTGCAAGACAGGTCGGTTCGCACACGTTGCCCGTCGGCCAGGCTGCGAATGGCGCTGTCGACATGGTTGCCATAGTGGTTGGCCGCTCCCGCGTAACGGTTGATGCGCGGCGTGAAAATTTTCCGCGGCAGGGCGGCGCTTAAAAACAGCGCGCTGCGCTCCAGCCCGCGAAGCACCATCGCGCCTATGGCCTGGGAGGCCTCACATTCATACGGCAGCTGCTGGTTGTTTTTGACCTGCGCAGCCTGTGTGCCTGCACTTGCTTTCCCACCCGTCCAGGGGGCGTCAGCCAGCAATCGACGCGCTTGCTGCAGGTCGTTTGCATCGAGGATGTCGGGAAGGGTGAGCAGCATGGCGCGGGGCGGGTGGTGTGTCAGAACTTCACGCTGGCCGTGACTTGCAACAGGCGGCCTGCGCCCGGGATGTAGTGCCCGGAGTACAGCGAGTCCGCATAAAGCTTGTTGGCCACGTTCGACAGGTTGGCCTTCACAGTCAGCAGATCGTTGACGATGTATTCGGCCATCAGGTCGCCGATCACGTAGCCGGGCACCATCCATCCCGGGTTGCGGATGGGGGTCTGCCTGCCGCGAAAGTTCAGGCCGCCACCTACGCGCAGTTTAGGTGTGAGTTTGTAGGTGGTCCACACGGTCCCGCTGTGCAGCGGTGTCAGCGAGGGGCGTGCGCCCTGGCCTTCGGCGCCGGCTGCGCCAATGTCGATACGGGCGCTGGGCATCCACATGTAGGAGCCATAGACCTCCCACTGGGGTGTCAGGCGTCCGGTGACGTCGATCTCGGCGCCGGCTGCATGCCGCTTGCCTGAGAGCACGTCAATATTGAGCAGTGGGTCGGTGTTGCGCTCGTGCAGTTTGGTCGAATGGAACACCGCCAGGCGGGTGGTGAAGCGCTTGTCGGCGGTGTCGAGCTTGGCACCGATTTCAATATTGCGGCTCGACTCAGGCGGGGTGTTGACAGTAGCCGCGCTGTAGGAGTAGGTGTCGCCAGAGGTATTGAACGACGTGCCGTAGGACGCGTGGTAAGAATGCAGTTCATTGGGCTGGTACAGCACACCAGCCCGCTTGCTCCACGCCGAGATTTTCTGGCTGTAGGCGGTGGTGGTGACCGGTCCCGACGCCGCAGCGGGAATGGCGAAGGTTTTGTAGTCACCTTTCATGTGGTCATAACGCAGGCCCGCCAGAATCTTCCAGTGCGGTGCGATCTGGATCAGGTCTTGTGCATAGACGCCGGCGCCGCTTGACACAAAGTCGCTGGAGGGCCGCAGCACGCGCCGGCCTTCGTCAACGAAGGCGCCATCATCCGGGGCGCCCACCCGTGTGTTGGGTTTGGTCAGGTTGACGCCGCCCTGGGCTGCGCTACGTGCCGCGTAGACCGTCTTTTTTTCGTTGGCAAAGTCAACACCCGCCAGGAGCTCATGCTTGAGCCCCAGCGCGGAGAACTTGTTGCTGAAATCGCTTTGCAGGTGCACGGTCTGCATGTCCTGGATCTTGAGCTGCGTGCCGCGGGTGAGTACCGTGTTGGGTCCGAAGTTGCTCAGGGTGACGGCCCTGCCGCCGGGCTGCTGGGCGGCGGCCGCAATGCGAACCGTGCCGGCGCGCTGATCGCGGTCGAAGTGCCCGAGGCGCACCTGTGTCTTGAGCTCGCTGTCGCTGTTGAAGCGGTGGGTGTGGGCCAGCGTGGCCATGGTGGCGCTGCCGGCGTTGTAGTCACTGGCCATGCCGTAGTAAGTCTTGGGATCCAGCGGCAACAGCGTCGTGGCACTGGCGGGGGAGTTCGCATCGGGGCGAATCCATGGCATGCCGTAGTTCATGCCGTTGTTGTTGTCCAGGTGGTAGAGGCTGGCCAGAAATTCGTCAGCCGTGCCTATGCCCATTCGGTAGGCCACGGCCAGGCCGCGTTTGTCCAGGCTGCTGCCGGCGCCGTTGTTGTCGGCGGTGGTCGTCATGGCGTTCAGGCGCAAGGCCGCGTTGTCGCCCGTCTTGATGTTGAAGTCGCCCGTCACCCGTTTGTAATTGTGGTTGCCCACGGTGGTGGCCACCTCGTGCTCGGTGATCAGCCGCGGCACCTTGCTGACCTGGTTGACGGCGCCGCCGGTAGATCCGCGTCCAAACAGCATGGACGCCGAGCCGCGAAGGATTTCCAGCCGGTCCAGGTTGAAGGTGTCGCGTTCATAAAAAGCCGGGTCGCGGATGCCGTCAATAAAGAGGTCGCCGGTGCTTTGCAGCGGAAAGCCGCGCAGGCGGATGTCTTCCTCGCCGCCTTCGGCTGCCAGAAAGCTGATGCCGGCGGTGTTCTTCAGGGCTTCCTTGACGGTGTCCAGGTTACGGTCATCCATCAGTTTTTCGGTGACCACCGTGACAGACTGCGGTATGTCGCGCAGCTCCTGGTTGCCCTTGCCGATGGTGGTGCGGTTGACCCGCAAGGTGTCCTTGCCGTTGTCCTCAGCCTGTTCCCGGACGGTCACCGGCGCCAGGCTGGGCGTTCCGGTTTGCGTCGTAACGTTGCCCGGGGCGGTGGTTTGCGCCCAGCTGGAAAAGGATGCCGCCAGCATCAATGCCCCAAGGGGAAGCAGGGCGTTGCCGGCTGTCGCCGGCGGGGGGGTGACTGTGCGGTTGTCCACGGCAGGACGTGACGGGATACGGCGCACTGCACGTGCATGGCGGGTGGAAATTTTTGCCAAGATGGCCTCCAAGCATGGCCCCGCTACACAGGCAGCAGAGCAGATTTCAGAAAATGGCTTGGCGGTCCCTCGAAGCGCTTGTTCAGGCTGGGGGTTGGCTGGCTGGTAAAGGTCGTAGCAGAGTGTATATCAAATGAGAACGATTCGTAATTGTATTTAACTGAAAAACAAGCTCTTGTGGGGGGAGGGAGCTTGTTGCGCCCGTAAAAAAGGGGCCCTCAGGCCCCGTGCTGTTGACTGGCTCGCGGCCCTCAGCTCATGTCACCCATCTGGCTCTGCAGGTAGTTCTGAATGCCCACCTTGTTGACCAGTTCGATTTGCGTTTCCAGGAAGTCGATGTGCTCTTCGGTGTCGTCGAGGATGTCCTGCAGCAGATCGCGTGAAACATAGTCACGCACGCTTTCGCAATGCGCCATGCCGGCCTTGATGGTGGCCTGGGCGCCGGTTTCGGCTTTCAGGTCGCAGGCCAGGGCTTCGGGCACGTCTTCGCCAATCATGAGCTTGCCCAGGTCCTGCAGGTTGGGAAGTCCGTCGAGCATGAAAATGCGGTCCATCAGCTTGTCGGCGTGTTTCATCTCGCCTATGGATTCCTCGTATTCCTTCCTGGCGAGCTTGTCCAGGCCCCAGTGCTTGTACATGCGGTAATGCAGGAAGTACTGGTTGATGGCTGTGAGCTCGTTTTTGAGCTGTGCCTGCAAATGGGCAATGACCTGAGCGTCACCTTTCATGGGAAATCCTTTTGGTTTTGAATACATGGATTGTCAGCACGCGTGCCTCCCAAGGCAAGCAAAAAACACAAAGCTTACACGTGCTGTCTGAGGACGAATGGGCGTGATGGCGGTTCTTGTTCCTCTCCAATCTCCGGAACAAAATTCGATGCTGGCCCTTTAGTGACGGAGATTATTCGCTATCCATTTAATAGCGGTATTGTTTTCTCTTCCTAATACTCCAGACGCTCGGGACGGATTTCCTGCAGGATGGTGGTGGCGATCTCTTCAATCGACTTGGTGGTGGTCGACAGCCAGCGTATGCCTTCGCGCCGCATCATGGCTTCGGCTTCGTGGATTTCGTCCCGGCAGTTGTCCAGGCTGGCATATTTCGAGTTGGGACGCCGCTCGTTGCGGATTTGCGCCAGACGCTCGGGGGAAATCGTCAGGCCGAAGATCTTTTTGCGGTGGGGCACCAGCGCCGGTGGAAGCTGGCGGCGCTCAAAGTCTTCCGGGATCGTGGGGTAGTTGGATGCCTTCAGGCCATACTGCATGGCCAGGTAGAGCGAGGTCGGCGTTTTGCCGCTGCGGCTGACGCCCACCAGAATCACGTCCGAGCCGGCGAGGTCCCGATTGCTCTGGCCATCGTCATGCGCCAGAGAAAAGTTGATGGCCTCGATGCGGTCGTCGTATTCCTTGCTTTTGGAAGCATCCGAAAAGCGTCCCACCCGGTGGTTGGACTTGATACCCAGTTCGGTCTCAAGAGGCGCAACAAAGGTGCCAAACATGTCCAGCAACATGCCGTTGCAATTGGCCTTGATGACGCCCAGTATTTCCATGTTGACCAGGGTGGTAAAGACAATCGGGCGGTTGCCTTCGAGCACTGCGGTGTGGTTGATCTGGCGGATCGCCTGATGCGCCTTGTCCACGCTGTCGACAAACGGCATGCGGACATGGCGCGGTTTCATCTCGAACTGCGCCATGATCGCGTTGCCAAAGGTTTCAGCGGTGATGCCGGTGCCATCGGAGATGAAAAATACGGTGCGGTTGGACATGGGTTGGGGTCAGGGTGATGAAAGCCTGGGAAGTCTCAAAAGGGCAGGCGGCGCCTACAATCGGAGCAATTATCCAGATATTCCCAGCCATGCCCCGCCACAACCCCTTCCAACAACAACAAGGTTGCCTGCCGCGCATGCGCTCTGTCCCGGTTTTTAAACCTCCCGGAGTATTTTCATGTCCAAGCTTTTTGAGGCGACCGCACTGGTCGTACCCTTTGAAAACCTGAGAATGTCAGATGTCGAGGCCGTAGGCGGTAAAAACGCCAGCCTCGGCGAAATGATCTCGCAACTGCCCACCGGCCCCCAGGGCGTGCAGGTGCCCACCGGATTTGCCACCACGGCCCACGCGTTTCGCGTGTTTCTCGCCCACGACGGGCTGGACAAGAAGATCAACGCGCTGCTCGATGCGCTCAACACCGATGACGTGCGCGCGCTGGCAGAGACCGGCAGCAAGATACGTGCGCTGGTCGAGGCCCAGCCTTTCCCGCCCGAGTTCGCCAAAGCCGTGCGCGAAAGCTTTGCCACCCTGAGCGCGGGCAATCCACAGGCGAGCTTCGCGGTGCGTTCGTCCGCGACAGCCGAGGATCTGCCCGATGCCTCTTTTGCCGGCCAGCAGGAAACCTTTCTCAATGTGGTCGGCATCGAGGATGTGCTGCACAAGATGAAGGAGGTGTTTGCCTCTCTCTACAACGACCGTGCCATCAGCTACCGCGTGCACCAGGGTTTTGCACATGCCGACGTGGCCCTGTCAGCCGGCGTGCAGCGCATGGTGCGCAGCGACATCGGCGCGGCAGGCGTGATGTTCACCATCGACACCGAAAGCGGCTTTGAAGACGTGGTCTTCATCACCTCCAGTTACGGCCTGGGCGAGACGGTGGTGCAGGGCGCCGTGAACCCGGACGAGTTCTATGTGCACAAGCCCATGCTCAAGGCCGGCAAGCGTTGCGTCATACGTCGCAATTTGGGCAGCAAGCTGCTGCAGATGGAGTTCACCACTGCCGCCGAGAAAAAAGCCGGCGGCAAGCTGGTCAAGACCACCGACGTGCCGGCCGAATTGCGCAACCGCTATTCGTTGAGCGATGCCGATGTGGAACAGCTCGCGCGCTACGCCGTGATCATCGAAGACCACTACGGCCGGCCCATGGATATCGAATGGGGCAAGGACGGCACCGATGGCCAGCTCTACATCCTCCAGGCGCGCCCCGAGACGGTGAAAAGCCAGTCCAAAGGCAAGGCCGAGCAGCGCTACAAGCTCAAGGGCACAGGCACGGTGCTGGCCGAAGGCCGCGCGATTGGCCAGAAGATCGGCACAGGGCCAGTGCGCATCGTGCGCGACATCAAGGACATGGATCAGGTTCAGGCCGGGGACGTGCTGGTGACCGACATGACAGACCCCAACTGGGAGCCGGTCATGAAACGGGCCAGCGCCATCGTGACCAACCGCGGCGGGCGCACCTGCCACGCGGCCATCATTGCGCGCGAGCTGGGCATTCCTGCGGTGGTGGGCTGCGGCGACGCTACCGAATCGCTGAAAGACGGCATGCTGGTGACGGTGAGCTGCGCCGAGGGCGATACCGGCAACATCTACGACGGCTTGCTGGAAACCGAGGTGACCGAGGTGCAGCGCGGCGCGATGCCGCCCATCGACCTGAAAATCACCATGAACGTGGGCAACCCGCAACTGGCCTTTGATTTTTGCCAGATCCCCAACCACGGCGTGGGTCTGGCCCGCCTGGAGTTTGTGATCAACAACAACATTGGCGTGCATCCGAAAGCCATTCTGGACTACCCCAATGTGGATGCCGACCTGAAAAAGGCGGTGGAAAGTGTGGCGCGTGGCCATGCCTCGCCGCGAGCTTTTTATGTCGACAAGGTGGCTGAGGGCGTGGCCACCATCGCGGCAGCTTTCTGGCCCAAACCGGTCATCGTGCGACTGTCGGACTTCAAGTCCAATGAGTACCGCAAACTGATAGGCGGTTCGCGTTATGAGCCGGAAGAAGAAAACCCGATGCTGGGTTTCCGCGGCGCGTCGCGCTACCTCAGCCCGGATTTCGGTGAAGCCTTTGCGATGGAGTGCGAGGCCTTGCGGCGCGTGCGCGACGACATGGGCCTGGTCAATGTCGAGGTCATGGTGCCCTTTGTGCGCACCCTGGGCCAGGCCAAAAAAGTCACTGACCTGCTGGCCCAGCATGGCCTGAAGCGTGGCGAGAAGGACCTGCGCGTCATCATGATGTGCGAAGTGCCGAGCAATGCCATCCTGGCCGACGAGTTTCTTGAGTTCTTCGACGGTTTTTCGATCGGCTCGAACGATCTGACGCAGCTCACCCTGGGTCTGGATCGGGACTCCGGCCTGGCCATCCTGGCCGAAGACTTTGATGAGCGCGACCCCGCCGTCAAGGCCATGCTCAGCCGCGCCATCCAGGCCTGCAGGCGCCAGGGCAAATATGTCGGTATCTGCGGGCAGGGCCCCAGCGACCACCCCGACTTTGCGCAGTGGCTCAAGGATGAGGGCATAGGTTCCCTGTCGCTCAATCCAGACACCGTCATTGCCACCTGGAAACAGCTGGCGAACTAGCCAGCTTTAAGTCTTTGGTTTTCGGTCCTTGCGCTGCAGGGGCCGAACCAAGGGATACCCCTAGGAGGGTTTCAGCTAGGTCTGGGGGTTTTGGTCAGAATTTGTAAGAAGTCGGTAAGGGCCAGGGAAACAATCAACGCATTGTTGCCAAAGGCCCTATGCTTTTTACTGTTTCCACGATCAAACTGATAGCCGAGATCGCATTGCTTGGACTGTTTGGGCAATGGGTGTTGGGCTTGCTGGCCGGCGCCAAAAAAAACCAGAACTTCTTCTATCAGATCCTGCAAATCGTCGGCAAACCCTTCGTGGCTGCCACGCGGGTGATCACCCCCAAACAAATCATTGACCGCCACGTTCCGCTCGTGGCGTTTTTGTTGCTGCTGTTCATCTGGCTGGCCGCCACCCTGATGAGAATCCGCACCTGCCTGGAAATTGGCGTGGAGCTGTGCAAATGAACCATGCGCTGGCTTACTGGTATTTGAAGCTGCAGGCGCTGGCGCTGCTGGTGTTTGGCCGCCAGGCCGCTGCGCTGGACAAGTTCACACAGATGTTGCTGGTGCGTCCCGGCGACCGCTACGCGCTGGCAAGCAGGGCGCATGTGCTGGCCCAATTGGGCGACAAAAACGGCGCCATTGACGCCCTGCGCGAGCTGGTGGCCCGCTTCCCCGGCACCTCTGCTGCCTGGTTCAACCTCGCCTATATGCTGGAAGACGTTGGTGGTCATGCCGACGCCGAGCCTGCATTCCGCCGCGCGCTGGAGATCGAACCCAAGATGGACCGCGCCTGGTATGGCCTGGCCCTGCTCCTGATTCGCGATCGCCGCTTCGACGAAGCGGTGCAGGCGCTCAAGAAAAACACAGAACTGCAACCCATGAGCCCGTTCGGCTGGTATCAGCTAGCGCGGGTTCATGTCGACAGGCAAGACCCTGATGAGGCGGTGAAGGTCATTCGCCACCTCAAACGGTTTGAGCCTAAAGTGGCCGCCCAGCTGGAACGCGAGACGGGACTGAGCGCAGCTCAGTCGTCCTGACCGGAACCAGCGGGGCGGGTATTTGATGGCCAGGGTCTGAGCCCAGGCTTATAAGACGCGATCCGGCTTGCAGGCCACGCCAGGGACTGGTGGTGATCGTGATGTGCCCGCAAGGGTGTTGTTGATGGAGGCAAGTGTTATGCAGTTGACTGACAACCATCGCCGTTATTGGCGGAAGAACCTCAATATCACGGGCATCCTGCTCTTGGTCTGGTTCGTCGTGACGTTCGTCGTGAGTTATTACGCGCGCGAATTGAGCTTCAATTTCTTTGGGTGGCCTTTTAGCTTCTGGATGGGAGCGCAAGGGGCTTTGGTGATTTACGTCGCCATCATCGGGTATTACGCCTGGTACATGGGCAAGCTCGATGTTGAGCACGGTGTTGAAGAAAGCGAGGACTGATCATGGCTGGAATGTTTGGAACTGATGACGGCGTGACCAATGCCGCGTCAAAGGCTGCGTTCAAGACTGGCTTGAACAAGGTTTACACCTGGTACACCGGGGGCTTCATCGCCTTCGTGATCGTTCTGGCTATCCTCGAACAGATGGGCTTGACCCGTCAGTGGATTGGCTTGATCTTCCTGCTGGCCACGATTGGCCTGTATGCCGGCATCGGCATCATGAGCCGTACGACAGACGCTGCCGAGTATTACGTGGCGGGCCGCCGCGTACCGGCGGTCTACAACGGCATGGCCACGGGTGCGGACTGGATGTCAGCTGCCTCCTTCATCGGTATGGCCGGAACGCTCTACCTGACGGGTTACAGCGGCCTGGCCTTCATCATGGGATGGACCGGCGGCTACTGCCTGGTGGCTTTTTTGCTTGCGCCTTACCTGCGCAAATTCGGTCAGTTCACGATTCCGGACTTTCTGGGTGAACGCTACGGTGGCAACCTGCCGCGCTTTATTGGTGTGGTGGCTGCCATTTTGTGCTCCTTCACCTATGTGGTGGCGCAGATTTACGGCGTGGGCCTCATCACGGCGCGTCTGTCCGGCGTGGCATTCGAGCTCGGGATTTTCCTGGGTCTGGGCGGCATTTTGGTGTGTTCATTCCTGGGCGGTATGCGTGCCGTGACCTGGACGCAGGTGGCGCAGTACATCATCCTGATCGTCGCCTACATGATCCCGGTGATCTGGCTGTCGGTCAAACAGACCAGCGTGCCGGTTCCGCAGGCCATCTACGGCTTTCAGCTGCAAAAGGTGACGGCCAAGGAAAAAGAGCTGACTACCAATGCCAAAGAGCTTGAAGTCCGCGACGTTTTCAAACAGCGCTCGGTGGCCCTGGCTGAAAAGCTCAAGGACCCTGCAACCGCGCTGGCTGCAGACAAGGCTGCCGCGGAGAAGGCTGTAGCCGATCTGAAAGCTGCGAACGGTGCGCTGGCCGCCATTACTGCGGCTGAAAAAACGCTTGCAGCGGTGCCCAAGGACGTGGATGCTGCCAAGAAGTCGTGGACCGCCGCCAAGGCGGCTGCCGATACCAAAGCCCGGCCGCTCAATGGCATGCCTCCGCATGCGCAGCAGTTCGCCGGTGACCCCAATGGCGACGCAGCGGCCCAGAAAGCTTACGACGTCTCGCGTCGCAACTTCCTGGCACTGATCTTCTGCCTGATGGTGGGTACTGCCGCCTTGCCGCACATCCTGATGCGCTACTACACCGTGCCAAGCGTGAAGGAAGCGCGGGAGTCGGTGACCTGGTCGCTGTTCTTCATTTTCCTGCTGTACTTCACGGCGCCTGCCCTGGCGGTGCTGGTGAAATACGAGGTCTTCACCCTGGTGGTGGGAACACCGTTCAACGCACTACCGGAATGGATCGCTGCATGGAACAAGGTGGACCCGACCCTGCTTTCAGTGGTGGACATCAACAAGGACGGCTTGCTGCAACTGAACGAGTTGTCGATTGGTGGTGACATCATCGTGCTGGCGGCTCCCGCGATTGGCGGCCTGCCTTACGTGGTGTCTGGTCTGGTGGCTGCTGGTGGTCTGGCTGCGGCGCTGTCTACTGCTGACGGCCTGTTGCTGACGATTGCCAACGCGCTGAGCCATGACCTGTACTACAAAATGATCGACCCGAACGCATCAACCGCACGCCGCGTGACCATCTCCAAGGTCTTGCTGCTGGTTGTTGCGCTGGCTGCCGCTTATGTGGCTGCCCAGAAACCGGCCGACATTCTGTTCCTGGTCTCTGCGGCGTTCTCGTTCGCTGCCGCTGCCTTCTTCCCGGCCCTCACGCTGGGGATTTTCTGGAAGCGCGCTACGGGTATTGCTGCTTCGCTGGGCATGGTTGCCGGCCTGGGTACCACGTTCTATTACATGATCACGACCCAGCCCTGGATGCGCGGCCTGTTCGGCATCACATCGCCGGTGCAGTTGTGGTGGGACATCCAGCCAATTTCGGCTGGTCTGTTCGGCGTGCCTATCGGCTTCGCCGTGATCATCCTGGTCAGCCTGGTCACTCCAGCGCCATCCAAGAAGATCCAGGAACTGGTCGAGCACGTGCGTTACCCAACGCTGCGCGCAGCCTGATGAGCAGGGTCACAGCCATGTGACCTGACCTTCGTCAGATAAAAAGCCCGGCAACGCAAGTTGCCGGGCTTTTTTCATGGACGCCTGTTCCCCCCCATGATTTGCCAGCGAAAGGCCTCAGGGAGCATCCCTGGACAGACTCAGGACGAGCGAAATAGCGCTATTCCGGGACTTGATCCAGTCAAGCAGGGGCCGCGGATCCGGCTTTGCCGGCCCGCAGGCGCAGCGGCCCCCTCTGGGGGCAGGGCGCTACACGCAGTGAGCAACCGTGGGGGTGCTATAATCATGGGCTTCGCCTTGCTGCACCCTTAACGACGCTGGGGCAGCTTTTACCAAACCACAAGGAGAGTTTATGCGTCACTATGAGATCGTCTTGCTGATCCATCCGGATCAAAGCGAGCAAGTTCCAGCCATGCTGGAGCGTTACAAGGGCATGATTACCGCCGGCGGCGGCAAAGTGCATCGGGTTGAAGATTGGGGCCGACGCCAGCTGGTGTACCTGATCCAGAAACTCGCCAAGGCACACTACCTGTGCATCAACATCGAAGCCAGCCAGGCCGTGATGGACGAAATCGAGCATGCGTTCAAGTTCAATGACGCCGTGCTGCGCCACCTGACCGTGGTGAAGAAAAAGGCCGAAACCGGCCCGTCCCTGATGATGAGAAACGTCGAGCGCGAAGAAGCGCGCAAGACGCAGCAGCAGGAGTATGCGGCCAGCTAGGCCATCTTGTTGTTGAACAACCCACTGCTGCGCCTGAGAAGACTGCACAGTGAACCACGTTGAATTGACCGCCTGTATCGCGGAGGCCAGTCCTCTTCGCTACACCCCCGCCGGAATCCCCGCAGCCAACTTCGTTCTCGTTCACGAGTCCGAAATGCTGGAAGCAGGTAGCAAACGGCAGGTCAGCTTGACGGTCAAGGCGGTTGCTTTTGGCGCGCTGGCTGAACACACAGGCCAGCTTGTTTTAGGCAAAACCTTCAGGTTCACCGGTTTCCTGATCAACGCGCGAGGCAGCAAGGGTGTTGTTTTCCATATTCAGGCTTTCAGTCAAGTTTCTGACCCCGTACCGAACCTAATTTAAGGAGTCCATCATGCCCGGACCAAAACGTTTCAATAAAGACAAGCGCCCCAAACGCAATACCCAATCCCTGCTGTTCAAGCGCAAGCGTTTTTGCCGCTTCACAGCCGCTGGCGTTGAAGAAATCGACTACAAGGACATCGACACCCTGCGCGATTTCGTAGCTGAAAACGGAAAAATCATCCCCGCCCGCCTGACCGGCACGCGCGCGATTTTCCAGCGCCAGATCAACACCGCCGTCAAGCGCGCTCGCTTCCTCGCGATGCTGCCTTACAGCGACCAGCACCGCAGCCTGTAAGGAGCACGACCATGCAAATCATTCTTCTCGACAAAGTCGTCAACCTGGGCAATCTGGGTGAAGTCGTCAAGGTCAAAGACGGTTATGCCCGCAACTTCCTGATCCCGTCCGGTCGCGCCCGCCGTGCGACCGCTGCCGCGATCAAGGAATTTGAAGTCAAGCGCGCCGAACTTGAAAAAGTCGCCGCCGCCAAATTGGCCGAGTCCCAGGCACAGGGCGAAAAGCTGGGCGGTACCACCGTCAAGCTGACCCAAAAAGCCGGCGTTGATGGCCGTTTGTTCGGTTCTGTGACCAACCACGACATCTCTGCAGAGCTGACCAAGCAGGGCTTTCCTGTGGCCAAGTCGCAGATCCGCCTGCCCAACGGTCCCCTGAAGACGGTCGGCGACCACGCAGTCAGCGTGGCCCTGCACACCGACGTGACGGTGGACATCACGGTGACGGTGTACGGCGAATCCGCTTAAAACCCTTTCCGCTCTGGCAAAAAAGCCGCTCGCTGAGCGGCTTTTTTACTTGCGCAGCAAGTCACAACTTTTACAGGCTTGTGCCCCTGTTATTCAGGACTTATCAACAGACTTGTGCAATGACGCCGGCCTGTCGCGGCGTTAGCATGCTAGGCTGTCAAGGAACCCCATGTCTGCCGTACTTTCCACCGCCCAGGACCCGCGCTTCAGCGCCGACCGGCAAATCGCCCAATTGCGCGTCCCGCCCCATTCCATCGAGGGCGAATCCAGCGTGCTGGGCGGCCTGTTGCTGGACAACGGCGCGTGGGACAGGGTGGGGGACCTGCTGACGGACGAGGACTTCTACCGCTACGAGCACAAGCTGATCTACGCCGCTGTAGGCGCGCTGATCAACGCGACCAAGCCGGCCGATGTGATCACGGTATACGAGCACCTGCAAAACCAGGGCAAGGCCGACGATGTGGGCGGCCTGACCTACCTCAACTCGCTGGCCCAGTACGTGCCCAGCGCCAGCAACATCCGCCGCTACGCCGAGATCGTCCGCGAGCGCTCCATCCTGCGCAAGCTGGTGGCGGCCAGCGACGAAATCGCCACCAACGCCTTCAACCCGCAGGGCAAGGCCGTGGCGATGATCCTCGACGAGGCCGAGCAGAAGATTTTCAACATTGGCGAGCAGGGCTCGCGCATGAAGCAGGGCTTCCAGAGCATGGACACCCTGGTGGTGAG
The DNA here is from genome assembly GCA_021731285.1 of Polaromonas sp. Classification (GTDB taxonomy): domain Bacteria; phylum Pseudomonadota; class Gammaproteobacteria; order Burkholderiales; family Burkholderiaceae_C; genus Polaromonas. Next base: position 15,024 of record JAKFXR010000067.1, read on the forward strand.
CCTGCTGGACCGCGTGACCGAGATGTCGGAAAACCCGAACGACGTCACCGGCGTGCCCACCGGTTTTTACGATCTGGACCGCATGACCTCGGGGTTCCAGGCAGGCGACCTGGTCATTCTGGCGGCCCGGCCCTCCATGGGGAAAACCGCGCTGGCCATCAACATCGCCGAGCACGTCGCACTCAACGAAGGCCTGCCGGTGGCGGTGTTTTCGATGGAGATGGGCGCCTCGCAACTGGCGGTGCGTATCGTCGGCTCGATAGGCCGCATCGACCAGACGCACTTGCGCACCGGTGCGCTCACCGACGAGGAATGGCCGCGCCTGACCGAAGCGATTGAGAAGCTGCGCAACATCTCGCTGCACATTGACGAGACACCCGGTTTGACAGTGAGCGAATTGCGCGCCAATGCCAGGCGACTGGCCCGGCAATGCGGCAAGCTGGGCCTGATCGTGGTTGACTACCTGCAGTTGATGAGTGTGTCATCGAGCATGAGCGAGGAAAACCGGGCCACAGCGGTCGGCGAGATATCGCGTGGCCTGAAAATGCTGGCCAAAGAGTTGCAGTGCCCGGTGATTGCACTGTCGCAGCTCAGCCGTGGCGTGGAGTCGCGCACCGACAAGCGCCCCATGATGAGCGACCTGCGAGAGTCCGGCGCGATCGAGCAGGACGCCGACATCATCATGTTCATTTACCGCGACGAGTACTACACCAAGGACGCCTGCAAGGAGCCTGGCGTGGCCGAAGTCATCATCAGCAAGCAGCGTAACGGGCCGACCGGCACTGTCAAGCTGGCCTTTATCAGCCGCATCACCAAGTTTGAAAGCCTGGCGCACGGCAGCGCTGATTTCTAGGAAAAATGGGCCGTTTGCCCTTGTGCTACGCGGATATACCGCTATCGATTCAATAGCGAAGCGAGTTAGCTTTCGCCCTGTTCCAGGTCCTCGATCGCCAGCATGTGGTACTTCTGCCCATAGGAAAAGTGCAGATCCGACAGGGCCGCCGTCAGCCGTTCGGTGTCCTCGTCCGAAGGTGCATGCACCATGACGCCATGGTGGCCCTGGCGCGCAAACTTCACGTACTTGTTCACGGTCGCGCCTTCGGTGCCCACAGACGGCAGGCCGAAATCGGATTCGCCGTCCACCTTGGCAATGTCGTGCAGTATGGCCTCGGGTGTCAGCCGCAGCATGGTCTGGGCGTCAAACCCTGCCTCTTCCAGCTTGCGGCCGGCCTGGTCGGCCTCTTGTGCCTGCGGGAACATCAGAACGGCGTAACCCGTGGGGTAAAACGCACCGCCCATGGTCAGCATTTTGGGGGTAAGTTGAAAATCTTTCATTGGCGCTCCTTTGCGAACTTCACAGGTAAGCCACCAGTGAAGCGTGCGCACAGCGCCGTGGTTGTCAGCAGGGAGGGGAATTGGGTGTAGGACTTCGGGGCCAGATGCGGAACTTGCCTGCGGTTGTCTCTGCTTCCTTGCCGGGTGGTGTGCCAGCTAGCCGGGGGTTGCCCGGCGGCAACTCACTTTTATTGAAACCCGCAGAGCGGGTTTTCTTTGCTCGCCAAAGGCGCGTTTCACGCGCGGGGTTCGCTCACTTTGCAAAGCAAAGTTACGCGAACACCAAAAGTAAGCAAAAGAAAGGCGACCCTGCTGCCTGCGTCCCTTCGCTTCGCTACGGGCAACCTGCGGTGCTCGGTCCAGCCGGGGTCTCGCTCGAACTCGCTACGCTCAGACAATCGCGAGCCCTGATCCGGCTAGACCTCCGCTCCTCGGCGCATACAGAAGGGGTTGGGGAGCGGGATCGGATGCGGGGAGACGATGACGCG
>JAKFXR010000011.1 GCA_021731285.1 Polaromonas sp.
TTTCATACCCGGGTGCAGGGGGATGCCCCGACTTGGCGCTGGCGGCTTAACGCTTCCTCAGCCCCAAAACCATCACCGCCCCCACCACCAGCAACGCACCTGCCACCTGCACCGGCGCAATCGCCTGTCCCAGGATCAGCCAGGCCAGCACCAGCGCAAACACCGGCTCCACATTCATGATGGCCGAGTTGCCGACCACGCCGAGTTTGGGCAGCACGGTGAACATGATGGTGAAGGCCGTGCCATAGAGAAAGGTCAGCGCCGCCAGGCCGCCCCAGCCAGCCGCCGCCTGCGGCAGGTGAAAGCCGCCTTGCGCGCCCACCATGGCCAGGGCGATCAGGCCGGCGATGGCCATGGTGGTAGCAGTGCGCACACGCCCGTCCACGTCGGCCGCTTCATGTTGCGTGACCACCAGCGCCAGCCCGAAGGTTGCCGCCGCGGCCAGTGCGAAGGCCACGCCCGCGCCTATGCGCGTCCACTGGCCGGAGGCGCCCAGGCCCGAGGCCGCGCCGAACACGTCCAGCGCCAGCGCCAGCCCCAGCAGGATCACCGGCATGGCGATCAGCATGGCTCGTTCCGGCTTTTGCCGGTACACCACGGCGGCCCACAGCGCGGTCCAGATCGGGTAGGTGTTGAAAGCCAGCAAGGCCAGCGCCACCGGCAGGCGCGCCACGGCCGAATACAGGCACAGGCTCTGGATGCCGATCAGCAGCCCGATCAGGGGCAGCATGCGCTTGTGGCGCGCGCTGAAGCGGATACGCACGCGCGCCGCGGTCAGCAGCGCCACGATGACCAGGGTGGTGACGCCGCTGCGGAACACCACCGCCGTGGCGACATCCACGCCGTTGTTGAAGGCGATACGCGCCGCCACATGGTTGGCGCCCATCATCAGGGCGATCAGCAGCAGCGTTGCAAAGGCGGTGCCGCTGATGGCTTTGGCGCCTGCCATCAGTACAGACCGCGGACGCGGGCGTGCAGGCGGCTCAGCCCCAGCAAGGCATCGGTGTACGGGGTGGCAACGCCGGTCAATTGACCGAGCTCGCGCACCACGGTCACCAGCGCATCGATCTCCACCGCCTTGCCGGCTTCGACGTCCTGGAGCATGGAGGTTTTGAACGCGCCCAGCTTGAGCGTCACCGCGTGCCGGTCCTGCGGCTGCTGGTCAATCGGGATGCCTATGCGTGCACCTATTTCCTTGGCCTCCAGCATCACACTGGAGATGAAGTTGCGCACCAGCTCATCGCCCAGAATCAGGTCGGTGGTGGCGCCGGTGAGGGCGCTGACCGGGTTGACGGTCATGTTGCCCCACAGCTTGTACCAGATGTCTTTCTGGATCTGCGCCGACACGCTGGCCGCAAAGCCGGCGTGCACCAGCAGGTTGGCCAGTGCCTGCACGCGCTCGCCTGGCTGGCTGGAAGGCTCGCCGATGATGAGGCCGTTGCCAAAGTGGTGACGAACCACCCCGGGTGCATCGACCGAGCAGCTGGCGTGCACCACGCAGCCGATCACGTTCGCCGCCGGGATGGCTGCGGCAATTTCGCCGGTGGCATCGACTGCTTTCAGTTGCGTGCCGGCATACCGGCCGCCAAAGCCCTGAAAAAACCACCAGGGCACGCCGTTCATGGCGGTCAGGACGAGCGTGTCGGGGCCGATCAGAGGGGCGATGTGGCGTGCCACGTCGAGCAGCGCCGGTCCCTTGACGGCGACGACCACCAGGTCTTGCACGCCAAACGCGGCAGGGTCGGCACTGGCATGCACGGCTGTGGACACCGTGTCCGTTTCGTTCACCACACGCAGGCCGTGGCTGTTCAGCGCTTGCAGTGTCGCGCCGCGCGCCACCACGCTGACGCTGCAGCCCGCCCCGGCCAGCCTGGCGCCCAGCCAGCCGCCAATCGCGCCGGCACCGTAAATGCATGCTTTGCGGATATTTTTATGAGTCATTTTGGCCTCTAGCCCTTTAGGATCGGGCACCAGTAGCTCTAATTTTGATAGCTGATATCAATCTTGTCGACCTGCCGCACCAAAGCATCGAACACGTCCTGACCCGCGCCGAACTGGGCGTCGAACTGGAAGGAGTCCCAGGTGGTTTTCCGCGCGACGGCTTCGGACACCCCGATGGCCGGACCCATCGCCGCTTGTGCCATCTGGACGTCGCAGGCGCGCTGCAGGGTCCACAGCCGCACAAAAGCCAGCGGCAGGGTTTTGGCCCAGGCCAGCAGGCCGTGGTTGCGCAGGATCACCAGCGGTTTGTCGCCGATGTTTTTCAGCAGGCGCGGCGCCTCGTCGGCGTGAACGGTGATGCCTTCGAAGTCGTGGTAGGCCACCAGCTCATGCAGCTGCGCCGAATAAAAATTGTTCTGCGCCAAACCACTTTGGGTGCAGGCCACCGCCATGCCGGTGGTCGTGTGGGTGTGCATCACGCAGTGGGCGTCGGGCAGGCCGTCATGAAGGGCGGCGTGCACCGTGAAACCGGCCGGGTTGACCGGGTAAAGCGAGCCGTCGAGCACCTGGCCCTGCAGGTCGATTTTCACCAGATTGGAGGCGGTGACCTCGCTGTAGTGCAGGCCGAAGGGGTTGATCAGAAACTGCTTTTGTCCGCCCGTGACGCTGTCCGGCAGGCGCACGGTGATGTGGTTGTAGATCATCTCGGTCCAGCCGAGCATGGCAAACACTCGGTAGCAGGCCGCCAGCTCGAGCCGGGCTTTCCATTCGTCGGGATGCGCTGCAGTTTTCTGGACGGTGGCGTTCATGGAAGTCTCCAGTCACCAGGTTTTGCCGGTGAGTACGGCAGCGACGTCGATGTTGAACCGCGCTCTATCACGCCTTGAGCGCAGCCAGCAGGTTGTTGTTTTTGCCGTCGTAGACGTGCGCGCCTTCGTCAACCTGCACGGTCATGCCCACGGGCATCTGTGCGAAAACGTGCGCCAGATGCGCACTGGCCGCAGCCAGAATGGCCTCGCCCGCATTCTTCTGAATGGCCGCACTGCGCCCACCTGCCATCCGCAGGTTCAGGTACACAAAAGCCCGGTTGGGATGGCCATCGGCCACCGCATGGTGCGGCGCCGGGTAGGCCAGCACGCGGATGCCGTGCAGCGGCATGACCTTCTGGCCCTGATCGTCCTTCAACCCCGCCAGCACACCCGCGAGGGCGGTGCACAGCGTACCCATGTCGGTATGGGCATCCAGGTTGGCGGTGTATTCAATTTTGAGGTGCGGCATGGTGGCTTTCGATGGTCGACGGGAGGCTTCTGACAGAAGGATAACGCCAGAAGCCCAATACTGTAATTAAATACAGTAACATCGGCCCATGGCCAAAGACAAGACGATTTACAGCTGCACCGAGTGCGGCGGCAGCAATCCCAAGTGGCTGGGCAAGTGTCCGCATTGCGGTGCCTGGAACACGCTGATCGAATCCATCGCCGAGACGGCCTCGCCGGCGAAGAACCGTTTTGCTTCCCTGGCCAGGCCATCGGAGGTCGCCACACTGGCAGACATTGAGGCCACCGACATGGCCCGCACCCCCACGGGCCATGAGGAGCTGGACCGCGTGCTCGGCGGCGGCATTGTCGAAGGCGGGGTGGTGTTGATAGGCGGGGATCCCGGCATCGGCAAATCAACCCTGCTGTTGCAGGCGCTCGACTCCCTGCAGCGCCGAGGCCTGAACACCCTGTACGTCACGGGCGAGGAAAGCGGCGCCCAGGTGGCCCTGCGGTCGCGCCGGCTGGGGCTCGATGGCTCGCAGGTCAAGGTGCTGGCCGAGATTCAGCTTGAAAAAATACTCGCCACGCTGGAGGCGACGCAACCGGCCATTGCGGTGATTGACTCCATCCAGACGGTGTACTCCGACCAGCTCACCTCGGCCCCCGGCTCGGTGGCGCAGGTGCGCGAATGCGCGGCCCACCTCACGCGTGCGGCCAAGTCCAGTGGCGTGTGTATTGTGCTGGTCGGCCACGTCACCAAGGAGGGCGCGCTGGCAGGGCCGCGCGTGCTGGAGCACATGGTCGACACCGTGCTTTATTTCGAGGGCGACACGCACTCCAGCTTCCGCCTGGTGCGGGCCATCAAGAACCGGTTCGGCGCAGTCAACGAGATCGGCGTGTTTGCCATGACCGAAAAGGGCCTCAAAGGGGTGAGCAACCCCAGCGCGATTTTCCTGAGCCAGCATGCCGAGCCGGTGCCGGGCAGCTGTGTGATGGTGACCCTGGAGGGCACGCGCCCCTTGCTGGTTGAAATCCAGGCGCTGGTTGACAGCGGCGGCCCGAGTCCGCGCCGGCTCTCGGTCGGTCTGGACCGCGACCGCCTGGCCATGCTGCTGGCCGTGCTGCACCGTCACGCTGGCGTGGCCTGCATGGACCAGGATGTGTTTGTCAACGCCGTGGGCGGCGTGCGCATCAGCGAGCCGGCGGCAGACCTGGCGGTGATGCTGGCCATCACCTCCAGCCTGCGCGGCAAGCCGCTGCCCAAGGGTTTCATTGCTTTTGGCGAAGTGGGGCTGGCCGGTGAGGTGCGTCCGGCGCCGCGCGGCCAGGAGCGCTTGAAGGAAGCTGCCAAGCTGGGCTTCAGCGTGGCGGTGGTGCCCAAGGCCAATGCGCCCAAAAAGCCCATTGAGGGCTTGACCATCCATGCGGTGGAGCGCGTCGAGCAGGCCATGGAAGTCGTGCGCAGTCTGGCGTGAGTTTGTCTTCGCGAAGGAGCGTCGTGAAATGCTATGTAATTGATAGCAAATTTCCCGCGACATTGAAGGGCAGGGTGCCAAAAACGTTCAGTACCCGCGGTCACTCCCCTGCTGTCGGACGCCTACGCACTCCCCGCAGCAAATGGGTTCCCGGCCCTGCGAAAATAAGGCCATGAACTTCCAGAAAATCCTTGTTCCGATTGCCGGCGTTGCGCTTGTGGTGCTGGCTTACCGCTTTTACGGCTGGGCCGGTGTCGCGGCAGCCGCAGGCGCCCTGGTCATGTGGGTCTTGCTCAACTTCACCCGCATGATGCAGGTGCTCAGGCGCGCCAGCGCCCGGCCCATTGGGCACGTCGACAGTGCCGTCATGCTCAATGCCAGGCTCAGGCCCGGTTTCACGCTGCTGCATGTGGTGGCCATGACGCGCGCTCTTGGGGAGCTGCTTTCCCCCAAAGATGAGCAACCCGAGGTGTTTCGCTGGACGGATGCTTCGGGTTCATCCGTGACCTGCACCTTCAGCGGCGGCAAACTGACCCAGCACGCGCTGTTTCGCCCCCCTGCAGTGGACGAATCCGCTGCGCCGCCGCCCGCCCCTTAAAATCAGCGTTTCGGGAGTTCGGGCTCGCCCGGTCCTCCGGCTTTATCAAGACAACACGCCGACAGGCGGCACAGAGGATTTCGCACATGGCCCCCCTACCCCCTTCGATGGCAGACCGCGACGGCAAAATCTGGATGGATGGCGAGATGGTGGATTGGCGCGATGCCAAGATCCACGTGTTGACGCATACCCTGCATTACGGCTGCGGTGCTTTTGAAGGCGTGCGTGCCTACAACACTGTCAATGGCACGGCCATCTTCCGGCTGGAAGAACACACAGAACGTTTGTTCAACAGCGCCAAGATCCTGCGCATGAAAATTCCGTTCAGCAAGGAAGAAGTCATGGAGGCGCAAAAAGCCGTGGTGCGCGAGAACAAGCTCGAGAGCTGCTACCTGCGCCCGCTGACCTGGATAGGTTCGCAAAAACTCGGCGTCAGCCCCAAAGGCAGCACGATTCACCTGATGGTCGCCGCCTGGCCCTGGGGCGCCTACCTCGGTGAAGAGGGCATGAAGCGCGGCATCCGTGTCAAAACCTCCAGCTACACGCGCCACCACGTCAACATCACCATGACGCAGGCCAAGGCGGTGAGCAACTACACCAACTCCATCCTGGCCAACATGGAGGCGCTGGACGACGGTTACGACGAGGCGCTGCTGCTGGACGCGTCAGGTTTTGTCAGCGAAGGCGCGGGCGAAAACATTTTTGTGATCAAGGGCGGTGTGGTTTACACCCCCGACCTGTCGGCCGGCGCTTTGAACGGCATCACACGCAACACGGTTTTGCACATCTGCAAAGACCTGGGCCTGGAGCTGGTTCAAAAGCGCATCACGCGCGACGAGGTCTACATCTCCGATGAAGCGTTTTTCACCGGCACCGCCGCCGAGGTTACTCCTATCCGCGAGCTCGACCGCATCGAGCTCGGCGCCGGCTCGCGCGGCCCCATCACCGAGAAAATCCAGAGCGCGTTTTTTGACATCGTCAACGGACGCAACTCCAAGTACGCCCACTGGCTGGCGAGGATATGAAGCCCCCACGCTTGTCACTGCGTGTACTACGCTGCCCCCCGAGGGGGCCGCTGCGCCTGCGGGCCGGCGGAGCCGGACCCGCGGCCCCTGCTTGCAAAGACCGGTCCGTTTTATCAAGGAACTCATGAGTACCTCTTCCACCGTTGAACTGCTGGCCAAAGACCTGAACCCCCAGGGCGGCGTGTATTGCCCGAGCCCGAAGGCCGAGATGGCTGTCTGGAACAGCCATCCCAAGGTCTACCTTGACGTGGCGCGGACCGGCGAGGCCAAGTGCCCTTATTGCGGCACGATGTATCGCCTGAAAGCCGGCGAACACGCTGGTGGCCATCACTAGCAGGTCCTTGATCGTCGCCCCCCAGTGGATAGGCGACGCAGTCATGACCGAGCCGCTGCTGCGGCGTTTGCACGCCCGTGGTGAACAGCTCACCGTAGGCGCCTTGCCCTGGGTGGCGCCGGTCTACCGGGCGATGCCCCAGGTGCACCAGGTCATTGAATTCCCGTTTGCACATGGCGGCTTGCAACTCAGAGCGCGGCGCACGCTGGCCGCGCGCATCGCGGGCAGCTTTGACACGGCCTATGTGCTGCCCAACTCGCTCAAGAGCGCTTTGCTGCCTTTGCTGGCAGGTATCCCCAAACGCATCGGCTACCTCGGTGAGGCGCGCATCGGCTTGCTCACGCATCGTCTGAAAAATCCCGCCAAGGGAATGCGACCGCCTATGGTGGCGTTTTATTCAGCGCTTAGCGGCGACACCGTTGTCGACTCAGACCGACCCAGCTTGCAGCTGCCTGCAGGGCAGGTGGATGAGGCCCTGGCCCAACTGGGACTGCAGCGAGGCGCTTACGACGTTTTTGCGCCCGGTGCCGAGTACGGACCGGCCAAGCGCTGGCCCGCGGCACATTTCTCGGATCTGGGGCAGCAACTGGATTTGCCGGTGGTGCTGCTCGGCTCCGGCAAAGAGGCGGCCTTGTGTGAAGACATCGCCGCGCCAGTCAACGCCCTCAGGCCTGGCCAGGGCCTGAACCTTGCCGGAAAAACATCGCTGATGCAGGCGCTCTGTGCCATTGCCGGTGCCCGCAGCGTGGTCAGCAACGACTCTGGCCTGATGCATGTGGCGGCAGCGTTTGGCGTGCCGCAAGTGGCGATTTTTGGTTCGTCCAGCCCGCTGCACACGCCGCCATTGAGTGATGTGGCCAAGGTGCTCTGGCTGAAGAATGAGCCCGCCTACCAGCCGCCGCTGGACTGCGCGCCGTGTTTTGAGCGCGAATGCCCCCTGGGCCATACCCGCTGCCTGAACGACATCAGTCCAGGGCGGGTGCTGAGTGCCTTGCACATTTAAAGCGGGAAAGCGTCCAGGGCACTGAAGCCTGGTTGCGCCAGCGCCGGTGTGCGCGCCACATTCATGACCCAGCAGACCATCGCAAAATAACCGACCAGCGTTGTGAGCTCGAGCACCCCTTGCTCGCCCAGCAGGGTGGTTGCCGCTGCATAAGAGGCGTCACACACCCCGTTGTGCTGCAGCAGTTCGGTCACCAGGCCCACGGTCGCGGCTTCATCGGCCGCGACGCTGGGCGGATGCCTGCCAACGGCGATGGCGTCCAGGCTGGCTTGCGGCACACCGGCCTTCAGAGCCAGCGGCGCGTGCATCAGCCATTCAAACTGGTTGGACACATGGCGCGCTACCAGGCACATGGCCAGCTCGCGCAGTCGCACCTCCAGCACGCTGTCAAAGCGCAGGTATTCGCCAACCTTGCCGACGCGCGCCATCAGCTCGGGGCTGCGCATCAGTGGAATAAACGGCCCGAAGACGGCCTTGCGGGGTCCGGCGATCAGTGCATCGGCAGCCTCGCGCTGCGCGGCGGTCATGGCTTCGCGGGGCAGCATCGCAAGCCGCTCCAGTGGCGCGGCAGAAAATCCCTGGCTGGCAGGCGCAGCCTTTTCAGGTGGTGTCACGTCAAGCTCCTGGTGTGTGGTTCCAGCGGGGATGGTAGCTGCTCGGCGCGCCCAAAAAAAAGGCCACCTGGCGGTGGCCCTGTACGGAGGTGTTGTTCTTGTTGGCTACCTTGGGGGAGTTGCCTGATCTGCTGTCGTCTGGCTGTTGTTCCCCGTGGTGTTGTCACAGCAACCGGGCGAGTGTGCCGCCTGTGGGCTTTTCACGCATCCCCCAGTTGTAGGAGGCGCCGGTGTGCAAAGCCCGCGCGGCGCTCAGGACGCTGCCGGCATGGGCAGTTCCACCACAAAGGAAGCCCCGCCGCCGGCCCGGCCCTCGCAGCGAACCGTGCCGCCGTGGCGCAGGGTGATGGACTTGACCAGGGCCAGGCCCAGACCGACGCCGCCTTCGCGCTCGCTGGCGCCGGGCAGGCGGTAAAACGGCTCAAAGATGCGTTCGCGCTGGCCGGGCGGTACGCCGGGTCCCCTGTCGTTGACGCGAATCACCGCTTTGCGCTGCGCTGCGCTGCCGCTTTGCGTCAGTTCCAGCGTGACTTCACCGGTGCTGTAGCGCCTGGCGTTTTCGAGCAGGTTGCGGATCAGACGGCGCAGCAACCGGGCTGAGCCCTGCAGGGTGACGCTGCTGACGCCGGCCACGCTGCCGCTATCGCCTTGGGGGCCGGCATGAAGTTCGACATGCAGGCGCGAGCACTCTTCGGCAGCCAGACCCGTCAGGTCCAGTGTTTCAAAGGGCTCGGCGTCGGCCTGGCGCGCATCGAGCCGGCTGGCCAGCAGGATCTCGTCGATCAGCTGGTCCAACTCGTTGATGCTGCGGGAGATTTCCTGTCGTTGAGGCGATGCCGCGTCAGTACCCATCAGCTCCAGTCCCATGCGAATCCTTGCGAGTGGTGAGCGCAGCTCGTGCGAAGCATTGGCCAGCAAGGATTTGTGCGAGTCCATCAGGGTCTCTATGCGTTCGGCCGCATGGTTAAAGCGCTCGGCCAAAAAGGCAACCTCATCGCGGCCATCCGCATTGACGCGGGCCGACAGATCACCCGCGCCCCAGCGCTCCACACCGCGTTGCAAAGCCTCCAGCCGCAGCGTCAGGCGCCGCATGATGGGGTAGGCGCCGAGCGCCACGGCCAGCCCCACCACGACCAGCATCCAGCCAAAACCAAACGGCGGACGGTTCCAGGGGTTGCCCGGGGGGCGTTTCGGCCGGGGCAGCTCCAGGTGCAGGACTTCCCCGGTTTTGGTAACGACGTCAAATTCGAGACCGTCACCGGGTTTGCGGTCAGCCCGGGTTTGCGCCGAGCCTATGACTTCGCCCGCGGCGTTGGATATCTGGACTTCACGAATGGGCAACTGCGGCGGGTCCGCACTCAGGCGCCAGGCCGCGCCCACCAGAAAGGTAAGCACCAGCACGGTGGCCACCACGGCCAGCCAGATGCGAACATAAAGATGCGATGCAATACGCCGCCACATGCGCGAACTCAGTCCTGCTGTTTGGCAAACACGTAACCGACGCCGCGCACGGTCAGGATGCGTTTGGGGTCTTTCGCGTCAACTTCAATCGCGCTGCGGATGCGGCCCATGTGCACGTCGATGGAGCGGTCAAACGCCTCCAGTTCGCGTCCGCGCACAGCTTCCATGATCTGGTCGCGGGTGAGGACGCGGCCCGCCCGTTCGGCCATCGCCACCAGCAGGTCAAACTGGTAGGACGTCAATTCACAGCTACGGCCGGCGACCGAAACAGTCCGGGCATCCCGGTCGATCTCGAGCGAACCAAAACGCATGGTTTTCTGGCTGCCTGCAGACTGGGCGGCCTCGCTGCCACGGCGCAGCACGGCGCGTATGCGCGCGAGCAGCTCGCGCGGCTCAAAAGGTTTGGGCAGGTAGTCGTCAGCACCAAGCTCCAGGCCGACAATGCGGTCCATCGGATCGCCTTTGGCGGTGAGCATCAATACAGCCGTGCGGGCGGTGTCGCCACCCATGGCCTTGATACGGCGGCACACTTCCAGACCGTCCATGTCAGGCAACATCAAATCGAGAATGACCAGATCGGGCTTGCGCGCCTCCAGCGCTTCGAGGCCTTTGGCGCCATCGGCCGCATGCGTGAAGCCGTAGCCGGACTGACGCAGGTACTCACCCACCATGGCTGCAAGGCGGGTGTCATCCTCGATCATTAGCAGTTGCTGGGGCATGGCCTGGATTCCGGTGCGCTTGGGCGAATGCTGATCAGTGTAGCCATTGGCTGAAAGGCCGCTGCCATCATGCAGAACATCCTCTCCCAGAAAAGGGCTGGGGGTGTGGCCGGCTGCCGGGTTGCTGTGCTCGCTCATGGGGAATCCTTTACTCAGTGCACACCATGGTGCGCACCCGTGGACAACTCGTGTTGTCCCGGCCGTAAAGTTAGGTAAACCCTTGCAACACCCTGATTGCTACAAAATCAATAGCAAACTCTTGCCGCGAATCAAGGGCCAGACGGCGATTTCATGCGTGACGCCAGCCAGACCAGCAATAACACAGGCAGCCCCAGCAGGGCGGTGGCGGTAAAGAAATGGGTGTAGCCGAAGGCATCCACATACTTGCCCGAATACCCGGCCAGCAGCTTGGGCAGCAGCAGCATCATGGAGCTGAACAGCGCGTACTGTGTGGCCGAATAATTGACATTGGTCAGGCTGGACAGGTAGGCAATAAAGGCGGCCGAAGCGATGCCGCTGGACAGGTTGTCGGCAGAAATCACAAACACCAGGCCGTTGACGTCATGTCCGCGCGAGCCCAGCCAGGCAAACAGCAGGTTGCTTGCCGCACTGAGAATGGCGCCCAGCATCAGCACCTTCATCACCCCAAAACGCATGGCCAGTGCACCGCCGGCGAAAGCGCCCACCAGCGTCATGATCACGCCGTAGATTTTGGTGACGGCGGCGACCTCGTCCTTGGTATAGCCCATGTCGACATAAAACGGGTTGGCCATGATGCCCATCACCACATCGCTGATGCGGTACACCGCAATCAGTGCCAGGATCAACGCCGCCTGCTTGCCGTAGCGGCGCAGGAAATCCGCGAAGGGCTCGATCAGCGCGCTCCTGAGCCATTCGGCCGCGTTGCGCGCCGGTGTCAGCGCGCGCGCTGCGGGTTCAGGAGAAAACAGCACGGTGACCACACCCACCAGCATGGACGCGGCCATCACCAGATAGGCGGTTTGCCAGGCGCCGTGCTGGTAGCTGCCGGCCTGCGCAATTTCGGCGCGCGCGGCGATCCACAAGACGCCTGCACCGGCCCAGATCATGGCGACGCGGTAGCCGGTCTGGTAGGCCGCTGCCAGCGCCGCCTGGCGCCGGGTGTCGGCCGACTCGATGCGAAAAGCGTCCAGGGCGATGTCCTGCGTGGCGGAGGCAAATGCCACAGCCAGCGCGCACCACACCACAGGCAGCAAGGCCTGTTTGGGGTCCGTCAGCGCCATTCCGACGAGGGCCGTCATGATAACGGCTTGCGACAGCAGCAGCCAGCTGCGCCTGCGTCCCAGCAGACGGGTCAAGAGGGGGATGGGCAGGCGGTCCACCAGGGGTGCCCAGACCCATTTGAAGCCATAGGCCAGGCCGACCCAGCTGAGGTAGCCAATGGTGGTGCGGTCTATGCCGGCCTCGCGCAGCCAGAAACTCAGGGTGCCAAATACCAGCAGCAAGGGCAGCCCGGCGGAGAACCCCAGGAGCAGCATGCGCAGGGTCGGCGCTTCAAGATATACCCGCAAGGTAGCGCCCCAGCCCGGACGCGGCACCGGGTCCGTATCGGCTGAAAGGTTGACCTGGGAATGAGGTGATGGCTTACGCGTCGCTTCGGGCCGGTCGGATAAGGTCTCGCTCATGCGGGAATAATACGCTGTACCCTGCTGACCAAATCCCTCACGTTGGAGATGCCATGAAACGAGTTTCAAGTCTTGCCCTGGCTTTGGCCCTGTTGCTGGGGGTGGCTCCGGCCATCGCACAGCGCGATGGCGTGGAGGTCGGAAACAATTCCGGATTTACCAAGCTCGTTCCCGCAGAGGACATAGAGCAGGCCTCGCGGCAGCAATACGCCAAGATGATGCAGGAAGCCGCCAGCAAAAAAGCGCTGGCGCCCGGCAACCATCCCCAGGTGCAGCGCCTGCGCCGCATCGCCCAGCGCGTCATCCCGCATGCCGTGGCCTGGAACCCGCGCGCCAAAGACTGGCAGTGGGAGGTCAACCTGATCGGCAGCAACCAGATCAATGCCTTTTGCATGCCCGGCGGGAAGATCGCCTTTTACACCGGCATCCTCGAGCAGCTGCAACTCAATGACGATGAGGTGGCCATGATCATGGGCCACGAGATGGCCCACGCGCTGCGTGAGCATGCCCGCGAGCGCATGGGTAAATCGGCCGCCACCAACATAGGTGCCAGCCTGCTGTCGCAGCTGTTTGGCCTGGGCGATCTCGGACAGACGGTCGCCAGCATCGGCGTCGACCTGATCAATCTGCGGTTTGGCCGTGAAGACGAATCCGAAGCCGACCTGGTGGGCATGGAGCTCGGCGCGCGCGCCGGTTTTGATCCGCGCGCCGGCATCACGCTGTGGCAGAAAATGGGCGCCGCCAGCAAGGGGTCGCCCCCCCAGTGGCTCAGCACCCATCCGGCGGGCGCAACCCGGATTGCCGATATGGAGCGCAACCTGCCGCGGGTGATGCCCCTGTTCGAGCGTGCCCGCAAGGGGTGAGCGTCCCTGAGTTGGGCTGATATGCCTTCCCCTGCCGAATCCGCGGGTTCTCCTGCTGACAGCCCGCGAGTGTCTGTCCTGCCTTCCTGGCTGCAAGCGCTTCGCCCGGCGCGAACCCGCGTCAATGCGCGCGAGCGCTGGCGCATCGTGGTGGGCGCATTTCTGGGCATCTTGCTGACCGGTGTGCTTTGCCACTTTGCCGGAGGCCCATCCACTGCCGGCTTGCCGTGGCTGGTCGCGCCGCTGGGTGCCAGTGCGGTGCTGGTTTTTGGCGTGCCGTCGAGCCCGCTGGCCCAGCCCTGGTCGGTGGTTGGCGGCAACACACTGTCGGCACTGGTGGGCATTGTCTGCGCGCGCTGGATCGGTCCGCCTGAGCTCGCCGCAGCGGCGGCGGTCGGCGGCGCGATAGCGCTCATGCTGGCCTTGCGTTGTCTGCACCCACCCGGTGGCGCGTCGGCCCTCATGATGGTGCTGGGCGGCATCACCGATCCCTTGTTTGCGCTGTATCCGGTATTGCTCAACTCCACGCTGCTGGCCCTGGCCGGCCTGGCCTACAACCATGCCACACGGCGGGTTTATCCGCACCGGCAGCAGTCTTTCAGGGAAAGCGGCTACGGCGCTGCGCGAACCGCCGATGCCGATCTGGATGCGGTGCTGGCCAGGTACAACCAGGTGCTCGATATCAGCCGTGATGAACTGCAGGCCTTGCTGGAGCAGGTGAAATGGCAGAGCTATCAGCGCAAGCTCGCCGGGGTCCGTTGCGCCGATGTGATGTCGCGTGAACTGGTGACGGTGACACACAGCACATCGCTGGAGCAGGCGTGGGCGCTGCTGCGCGAGCGTCGCATCAAGGCCTTGCCGGTGGTCGATGCCGACTTCCGTGTGGTGGGCATCGTCACGCTGGCCGACTTCATGCGGGCCGCGCAAGTGCAGGGCTACGAAGGGCTGGATGGCAAGCTCGGCGGGCTGCTTGGCACAACCGGCCCGTCGGGCAAGGCGCCAGTGGTCGGGCAGATCATGACCCGGCAGGTACGCGTGGCTGGGCTGCAGCGTTATCTGGTGGACCTGGTGCCCTTGTTTGGCGGCTCCGGCCATCACCATATTCCCATCATTGGCGAAGACGGCCGGCTGGCAGGCATCATCACCCAGTCGGACATGGTAGCGGCCTTGTTCGAGCCGCCGGTCCAGCCGCATTGAGCCATGTTCTAATAAAAAGCAGCATGAAAAAACGCCCTGACTTTGCCCAGCCTGACATGCCCCGGGCGGCTCTGGCGCGACGCGCCTGGAGGGGGCTTGCATGAGCACGCCCCAGGAAGAGTTCCAGAAATTCCTCGCCGGTCAGCGGGCCGAATACAAGCGTGGGCTGCCCGCAAAAGTAGCCGAGATACGTGCGCAGTGGCAGGCCGTCAACATCGACGCGGATGCGCCCAAAGCGATGAAGGATCTGGAGCGCATGGCCCATACCCTGGCCGGTACCGCCGGCACCCTGGGTTACCGGGAAATAGGCGCAGCTGCCAAGGCGCTGGAACTGCTGGTCGAGCACGCGGTGGTGGCCGGAACGGACCTGACCCTGACCCAGCGCTCGGAGATCGCACAGGCCCTAGCCACGCTGCAGGGCGCTCTTCCTGCCGAATGATGGTTGCCCGGCTGCGTTTTCCACTTCATACTTGCGCATCCGAAACCGGCCGCCTCCCGGCGCGCGCCTGAGACATCTGTTATTGACCACAAGGACCCTGAATGCCCAAACCCCTCGCCCGAATTCTGTATGTGGAAGACGAGCCTGATATCCGCGCCGTAGCGCAGATGGCGCTGGAGGCCGTGGGCGGCTTTTCCGTCATTGCCTGCGCCTCCGGCAGCGAGGCGCTCGCGGCTGCACCCACCGCTGCCGCAGACCTGTTGCTGCTGGATGTGATGATGCCCGGCATGGACGGGCCAAGCACACTGAAGGCCCTGCGCGACATGCCAGCCACCGCGAACACACCGGTGATCTTCATGACGGCCAAGGTGCAGGCCAGCGAAATTGCGCAGTACCGGGAGCTGGGTGCCATCGATGTCATTCACAAGCCCTTTGACCCGATGGAGTTGTCTGCCCAGCTGGTGCGAATCTGGGAAGACAAGGGCGGCTGAATCTGCTTCCCCCTGTGGGCTGCCGGCTTTTCGGGGGTTTGTCCACGCACACCAGAAATCGCCTGGGTTTCTGGGGACAATGTACTGATAGCCATGCCTGAGCCAACTTCCCCCCGCCACCCTGCCGAGCCGGCCGACACGGCCTTGCTGCACGCGGCCGACAGCGGCTCCCAGTCTGCGTGGGCGCCGCTGGGTTCACCGGTTTTCCGCATGCTGTGGGCTACCTGGATGGCCGCCAACATCTGCATGTGGATGAACGACGTCGCGGCTGCCTGGGTGATGACCTCGCTGACCCCTTCACCCATCTGGGTGGCGCTGGTCCAGTCCGCCTCCACGCTGCCGGTTTTCCTGCTGGGCCTGCCCAGCGGCGCGCTGGCCGATATCCTGGACCGGCGGCGTTACCTGATCTTCACCCAGTTCTGGGTGGCCGCCGTCGCCATGATGCTGTGCGCCGCGACGCTGATGGACGTGATGACAGCTCCCTTGTTGCTCGCCCTGACTTTTGCCAACGGCGTGGGGCTGGCGATGCGCTGGCCGGTGTTTGCCGCCATCGTCCCGGAGCTGGTGCCGCGCTCGCAGTTGCCCGCCGCGCTGGCACTCAACGGTGTGGCCATGAACGCTTCGCGCATCATCGGGCCCCTGGTCGCCGGCGCGCTGATTGCCAGTGCAGGCAGTGAGTACGTCTTTATCCTCAATGCGGTGCTCTCGCTGATTTGCGGGTTTGTGATCATGCGCTGGCGCCGCGAGCATGTGCCCAGTCCCCTCGGTCGCGAGCGCCTGGTCAGCGCCATGCGTGTGGGTGTGCAGTTTGTGCGTCAGTCGGCCCGTCTGCGTGCCGTGCTGCTGCGTGTTGCCTTGTTCTTTTTTCATTGCACCGCCCTCCTGGCATTGCTGCCGCTGGTCGCGCGCGGACTGAAGGGCGGGGCGGGGACTTTTACCCTGTTGCTGGCCTCCATGGGTGTGGGCGCCATCGTCGTCGCCTTTTGCCTGCCCCAGCTGCGCCGCGCTTTCTCTCGTGACGCTCTCGTGATGGGTGGCGTGCTGCTGCAGTCGGCGGCCACTGCCGCCGTAGCGCTGGCGCCCAACATCTATGTGGCGGCATCGGCAATGGCGCTTGCCGGGGCGGCCTGGATCACCACGGCCAACACGCTCAGTGTGCTGGCCCAGCAGGCCCTGCCGGACTGGGTACGCGCGCGCGGCATGTCCATCTTCCAGATGGCGATCATGGGCGCGAGCGCCAGTGGCGCTGCCGTCTGGGGCCAGGTGGCTACGCTGACCAGCGTTCCGGCCAGCATGTTGCTGGCGGCCGGCACCGCCACGGTGGCCATAGCGGTCACGCACTGGTTGCTGCGCGACCGCAGCATTGAAGAAGACCTCACGCCTTCGCATGAATTCCAGGCGCCCAGCGCCGAAGCGCCACCCCTGACCGGGCATGTGCGCGTGAGCATCGAGTTTCACATTGATACAGCGCGCGGCGCGGAGTTTCGCGCCCTGATGCTGGAAAGCCGGCGCAGCCGTTTGCGCCAGGGCGCGTTGGCCTGGGAGCTGCTTCGCGATATTTCGCAGCCCGGACGCTATGTCGAGCAGATCA
>JAKFXR010000135.1 GCA_021731285.1 Polaromonas sp.
CGGGGCCTTGAGCCCCCTAAAGAGTCGTTCAAGACCAGGACGTTGATAGGTCAGGTGTGGAAGCGCAGTAATGCGTTAAGCTAACTGATACTAATTGCTCGTGCGACTTGACCCTATAACTTTGATTGATTTCGAAGTTGTTATGCCCAAGTGACGCATTCAAAAACTGTGCTCGCAAGAGTGCAAGACATTAAATAAAAGCTGATTTGCTCTATGAATCCGATGGGTTGTTCTTGTGACAATCGATCAAAAAGTTATGCCTGATGACCATAGCAAGTTGGTACCACTCCTTCCCATCCCGAACAGGACAGTGAAACGACTTAGCGCCGATGATAGTGCGGATTCCCGTGTGAAAGTAGGACATTGTCAGGCTCTTACAGCAAGAAACGCCCAGTTGATGATTCAACTGGGCGTTTTCTTTTGGGCGAAACGTTTGTGATCCCAACTTAACTCACCTTGCTCAAACCGCATTGCGGACGTGCCCGGAGAGCGCATCGTGAAGCACAATGCTCACGCGTTACAGACCGTGGTCCCTTGCCTGAGCGCTACCGCTGAGCGAACGAGTTCATCGGTGAGCTGGTTCACCCAGGCGTCGATGGGTACGGTGGGAAAGTAAGTCGTCCGAATCAGCTGAAAGTAGCTGGTCTGCTCGGCCCAACGAACAAAATCCGTCCACGCCATTTGCTGTTGCTCAAGAAGTTTGAACTTCAGGAGTACCTTGGCTGCATGGTGCGCGTGCTTGGCAGGATGTTGCACAAAGGCCGCCAATCGCTGACGCGACCTGGTCATCACTTCACCCCTAAACCGAAACACAGGACCATGTCCTGGAATCACCCATTGCGGAGCGAGTCGATCAATCAGATCCAGCGTGGCATCCACGTCGGCAAAGGCGGTTTCACCCTCGAGTTCGGGGAATACCACGCCGAAGCCGTTTTCCCACAACGCGTCAGCGGAAATCAGGGTTTTGGAGACCGGCTCAAAGAAAACAAACGAATGGGGATCGTGACCGGGCGCCGCATGAACTTGCCATTCAAGCTCACCAAGCTCGATCGTTGTGCCGGCTGACAGCACGCCATCGAAGCTGAATTGCGGACAGGTCTGGCCTGTAGGGATATACGTCAGCGCAACAGCATCCCAGGACGAAACACAGGATGCGTGTCCCGGCGGAATCAGGGTGCGAAGACCTGGGTAACGCGCCTGAAGGGCTGCATTGCCTCCGCAATGGTCACTGTGCAAATGCGTATTGATCAGAAAATTCAGCGGTCTGCCTTCGAGGGACGCCTCAACCAGGCCGACCGTTTGTTCAGAGTGCGTGCTGTACCCACTGTCGATCAGCGCACAGGAATTGGGGCCGGAAAGGAAAATGTTGTTGGAGGACAACCAGCCCCGCTCAAAGACGCGAACTCCTTCAGGCAGCCCGGGTGCAGTCATTGAAAAGAGCCCAGCGATGGCAAGAGGGGTTCAGGACGCCGCACGCAGTTCGCGCCGCAGAATCTTGCCTACATTTGTCTTGGGAAGATCGTCGCGAAACTCAATGTGTTTTGGCCGCTTGTACCCGGTCAGATTCTGTTTGCAATAGTCATGGAGGTACTCTTCCGTGAGTGTGGGGTTGCTTTTCACCACAAACACCTTGATAGCCTCACCCTGCTTTTCGTCCGCGATACCGATGGCCGCGCACTCAACCACCCCAGGACACAAAGAGATCACGTTCTCAAGCTCGTTCGGGAAAACATTGAAGCCGGAAACAATGATCATGTCCTTTTTGCGATCAACGATTTTGGTGTAGCCGCAGGTGTCCATGATCCCTATGTCGCCGGTACGCATGAAGCCGTCCGCAGTGAACGCTTTCTCATTTTCTGCAGGCTGTTGGTAGTAGCCAGTCATCACCTGCGGGCCCTTGATGCAAATTTCGCCTGACTCGCCAATGGCGAGCGACCTGCCGTCATCGTCCTTGATGGCGATTTCGATTCCAGGCAATGGCAAACCTATGGTACCGGTGAAGTGTTTGTTGGTCACCGGATTGTTGGTGCCGATGGCGCAGGTCTCGCTCATGCCCCACCCTTCAATCATGGGGCAACCCGTTACATCGAGCCAGTGCTGCGCCGTCCCGGCCGAGGCTGCCATGCCACCTGCCTGCGAGACACAGAGGCTGGAAAAATCCACTGACTTGATTTGGGGGTGCTGCAGCAGGGCGTTATAAAGCGTATTGACGGCTGGAAGCATGTGAAACGGACGCTTCTTGAGCACTTCGATGAACTTGCCGAAGTCACGGGGGTTGGGAATCAGCGTCAAGTGCGAACCCCACCGAACAGCCAACAGGGACAATGTAAGCGCAAAGATGTGATACAGCGGCAAGGCGGCAATTCCGTTGGTCTTGCTGACGTCACCGATACGCCGCAGGGCTGGTGTAAACCATGCTTCGGCCTGAAGGATGGCGGCAACAATATTGCGGTGAGTCAGGACCGCGCCTTTGGACAGGCCCGTGGTGCCACCCGTGTACTGCAAAAACGCGGTGGAATCGAGGTTGCTCTCGGCTGGCCTGAGCGGCAATACCGAACCGGTGGCAATCACGCGATTGAAGGGAGTGACTGTGCGGGCCTGGTCGATCGGCAGCCTGTACGCTGGCACCAGTTTTGCCAGATGACGGACGGCAAAGGTGATCCATCTTCCGTACCAAAACCCCAGTAGATCCCCCATCGAAGCGATCACCACATGCTTGATGGGAGTTCTGTCGATGACCTCTTCGAGCGTGCTGGCAAAATTCTCCAGAATCACAATGGTGGTGGCGCCGGAGTCCTTGAGCTGGTGCTCAAGCTCCCGCGGTGTGTAGAGCGGATTGACGTTCACGCAGGTAAATCCGGCGCGCAAGATGCCCGCCATGGTGACGGCAAATTGCGGGATGTTGGGCAGCATGATGGCCACCCTGGCGCCCGGCTCAAGATCGCGCTGCTGCAACCATGCTCCAAACGCAGCCGACAGCTCGTCCAGCTGACCATAGGACATCCATCGTTCCATGCAAACGGAAAATGGCCGCGCAGCGTTCTTCCGGAAGGAGTCCTCAAGAAGCTGATTGAGCGAACGAAATTGCTCCGGGTCGATGTTGTGTGGAACACCTTCGGGGTAACTCGCGTGCCATATCTTGTCCATCAATAACTCCTTGTGGGCCATTGTGATGCGCTGCGGGTTGCCAGCGTATGGGGCTTGTCCTAATGCGTTTCCGTGTTCACAAGAAGTTGTCGTAATTGCGTCCCGCAGGCGACAGCGTCTTGGTCAAACAGCGACGCGATCCATGCTGTCTCCCGGGCCTCGACCATCCCCAGAAATCCGCTTGCGTCTTTCATTTTGGCGAAGGCATCAAACCCGCATTCCAGAAAATTCTGGAGCGCACTAAGCCCCGCAGCGTTGGCGGGTGCACGCATCATCTTCAGCAGGGTTCGCAAGCCTCTCGTGTGCGTCAAACGATCAAGCGACCTGCCGAGGTCAAGAACGGTGCTGAGCTGCTCAATACGTGCCGGACGATCGCCTACGGCTCGCCAGCAGGCAACATAGCGGGTCGCAGGGTCGGAGGTAGACGATGCCAACCACTGCCTCGCAACCAGATCATCGAGTTTTTCTGTGAGTGCGTGCACCTCCGCCAGCGATGCTGCCGTCTCCACCACCGACTCGGGAAAGATGCGCGCGATGGTCCCGGCTATGCGTGCAAATTGCCGGTCGCGTTGGGCGTAGTCCTGGTCGCCGTACAGTTCGGTCAGAAAAAACCCCGCGGCCGCCTCGTAGCGCTGGTTGCGCAGCAGGTCCGGGTACGTTGCCCGGAAGCGTTGCGCCTGGAGGCGTTTGACTTCGAGATATGCAGCGCCGAGTTGAGGGTCTTTCTCACGGCGTTGTCGCAGCAGGAAAACCGTCTGCATGGCGTTGTGAATCCGGAGTGCGGCTGAGTCCATATAAACACCGAGTTTATCTAGGTGCTGCGCTCTATTGAAAAGGCAAAGCCGCGTGCGAAACTTGTCCAATGCAAAGAAGATCCCTCCTCAAGCTAGGCGCAGCCTCTGCGGTCTTGCTGGTTGTCGCTGGCGGCGCTGCCGCCCTGTTGCAGCCGGGATTGCAAAACGGAAAACTCGGCATGCCTGGCCGGGAGGTTTTCACCGCGGTTGCACGGGCTTTTCTGGACGGCAGCCTGCCCGCAGATGCACCGCAACGGCAAATGGCGTTGCAGGGGCTGCTCGATCGCATAGACGCACTGACCTACGCCTTGCCCACACATGCGCAAGACGAACTCTCGCAGCTGCTGGCGCTGCTCGCTGGAGCGCCCGGGCGGCGTGCGATGGCTGGTCTGGGTGCGCCTTGGTCCACGGCGACTGAAGCCGACATTCAACAAGCCCTGCAGGACATGCGTCTGTCCAGCCTTGCGCTGCGCCAGCAGGCCTATGCTGCTTTGCATGACATCACCGCCGCTGCCTATTTTTCCGATGCGTCAACCTGGGTGCAGCTCGGGTATGGCGGTCCTCCCAAAATCTGAAAGCTGCAAAGCATGAGTCGATTGCCAGACCCCATCCAGGATGGTCTCAAGCGTGGTTGGAAAGTCCTGGGCGGTCCGCTGGGACCCGCGCCTGCCAAAATTGTCTGCGACGTTGCCATCGTCGGCAGCGGTGCTGGTGCCGGCATCACGGCGGAGCTGCTGGCCAAGGCCGGGTTGAACGTGGTCATGGTGGAAGAAGGGCCGCTTAAAAGCAGCAAGGACTTCAACCAGAAGGAGTCCGAGGCTTATCCCCAGCTCTATCAGGAAAGCGCGGCGCGCAAAACGCAGGACAAGGCGATCAATATCCTGCAGGGCCGATGTGTCGGCGGATCCACCACCGTCAACTGGACCAGCTCGTTCAGAACCCCCGGCGCCACGCTTCAGTACTGGCAGGACAATTTCGGACTCACGGACTACAGCGTGCAGGCGCTGGCTCCCTACTTTGCGCAAGCAGAGCAACGCCTCAACATCCTGCCCTGGTTGACTCCACCTAATGAGAACAACGATCTCCTGCGCCGGGGTGCAGCCAAGCTGGGCATTGCGGCCTCTGCGATCTCGCGCAACGTCAAAGCGTGCTGGAACATCGGTTCCTGTGGATTGGGCTGTCCCACCAATGCAAAGCAGTCCATGCTGGTGACCACCATTCCGGCGGCGCTGGACCGGGGCGCCCAGCTGTTGACTGAAATGCGCGTCGAACGGTTTGAGCTCGTCAATGGAAAGGTGGCAGCGCTTTATTGCAACAACGTGATGCCAAATGGGGCACTGGCCCAGACGGGACAGGGAAGTAATGCTACCAAAATAATAGCAAAACACTACGTACTTGCAGCCGGCGCCATCAACTCGCCGGCGGTTCTGTTGCGCTCGGCGGCGCCGGATCCGCATGGCCTGTTGGGTGCGCGTACCTTTTTGCATCCGGTGGTGATGAGCTCCTCCGTGTTCGAGCAAAAGGTGGAAGCGTGGAACGGCGCACCGCAAACCATTTACACCGACCACTTTCTCGACACGCAGCCGATCGACGGAGCTATGGGGTACAAGCTGGAGGCGCCACCGCTGCATCCAATTATTTTCGCGTCCACCGTGCCCGGCTTTGGGCCCGTTCATCGCGAGCTGCTCAACTCCTTTCCCCACAACCACACCTTGCTGGCGCTGCTGCGGGACGGTTTTCACGAGCAGTCTAGCGGCGGGCAGGTCAAGTTGCGGGGCGATGGTTCGGCCGTGCTCGACTATCCGCTGACCGGCTATGTGATGGACGGCGCGCGCCGCGCACTCCTGTCCATGATGGAAATACAGTTCGCCGCCGGCGCGCGCCAGGTTTTCCCCCTGCACGAAATGGCACAGCCCTACACCACCTGGGCGCAGGCGCGCGAGGCAGTCAATGCTTTACCGATGAAACCCCTGCTGACCAAAGTTGTGAGTGCTCACGTCATGGGCGGCTGTGGGCTGGCCGGCAACGAAAAACGCGGTGTGACCCGGCCAGACGGTGTGCATTGGCAAATTGAAAACCTGTCCATCCACGATGGCTCCATTTTCCCCACCAGCATAGGGGCCAATCCCCAGTTGTCCATTTATGGCGCCGTTAACCGTCTGGCGCAGGGACTAGCCAGGAAGCTGACGGGGCACGACGTTGCGCTGGCCTGAGGCCGGCCGAATCTTTTCGGACTGACGGCATGCTGGCCCGTCTTCAGCAGATCATTACCCTCTCGCTGTTGGCCGTTGCCAGCGTCTGGCTGATTTACTTTTGGCCCTCTTCGCCAATCCTGGCCGTTGGTGGCTATGTGCTCGTGATCCTGGGCTACTCCGGATTTCTGGCAGTCGAGTTTGTGGCCCTGCGATTTGTCAATCGCGCCGATCCTGCGCCTCAGCCGTCCTGGAGTGAACTGGCGTCCGCCTGGTGGGGCGAGACCCTTGTCGCCCCCCGCGTGTTCTGCTGGCGCCAACCGTTTCGCTCCCATGCATTCCCGGACCAGCTCACGCCGGAGCAAGCGTTTGCGGGCCGGCGTGGCATCGTGTTTGTTCATGGTTTTTTCTGCAACCGCGCTTTCTGGGCACCCTGGCTAAAGCGGCTGCAGCAAACCCGGCACGCCTACGTCGCCGTCAACCTGGAGCCTGTATTTGCCTCCATCGACGACTACGTCCCCACCATTGACGAGGCTGTCCGGCGCGTCAGCGCGGCGACCGGTCTGGCGCCTCTGGTTATTTGCCACAGCATGGGCGGTCTGGCGGTTCGAGCCTGGCTGAAAGAGGCCAAAGCAGAAGCACGGATCTTTCACGTTGTGACACTCGGGACCCCCCATCGCGGTACCTGGCTGGCGCGTTTTGGCCACGGAGCCAACGGCAAGCAAATGCAAATGGCCAGCAAGTGGCAGCAGGAACTGGATGCGGACATGCCACCAGACCGCCACCGGCTATTTACATGCTGGTACTCGAATTGCGACAACATCGTGTTTCCCACTTCCACCGCGACGCTTCCCGGGGCAGATAATCGGCTCATCGCTGGCGTAGCGCATGTGCAATTGGCTTTTGTGCCGGAGGTGATGTCTACGACCTTGGGGATGCTTGCCACTAGAACCGGGGTCGAACTTAAGTTGTAACGGAATATGTTGCTTTAGTAACAAATTGTGTAAGCTAGCGACTGGAGCAGGGAAACACGGTTGGACAAAAAATGACATTGATTGTGGTGATGGAGGACGACGCAGCCACCCGCACGCTGGTAGCGTCGGTGCTCCGAAAAAACGGTTATGACGTCTTGTCTGCCGACAATGGCTTGTCGGGTCTTGAACTCGTACGCCAGAACAAGCCCGACCTCGTGATCAGCGACGTGCAGATGCCCACGATGGATGGCTTTGCCATGTTGCAGGCCTTGCGCGCGGACCCTGCGATATGTGCCACCCCGGTTGTCTTGCTGACCTCGCTGCAGGAGCGGGCGCATATGCGAATAGGTATGACAAGCGGGGCTGACGACTACATCACCAAACCCTTCAGGCCGGGTGAACTGCGGGAGGCGGCGGCCTCGCAACTGAACAAACGGCACATGCAGGCCGCGGTTCAGACCATGGCGGTCGAGGCCGCGGTTCAGGCTGCGCTGGAAGACCAGAAGCACCACCTTTCAAGCTTGTACGAACAAAGGCTGGCCTCTGAGCTCAGTGAAAAGTGGCCGACCGAAAATGGCGGTGTCGAGGACGAGAAATTTGCGAATGCCACGGTGCTGTTTGTTGACGTTCTCAACTACGCTGGGCTTGCAGAAAAACTCTCCAGCACCGAACTCAGCGATGTGGTGCGCCAGTTCTACAGCAACGCGGGCGACACGGTGCACCTGTTTGGCGCCAGATACATGCAATTCGTGGGAGAGGGGCTGCTGGTCATTTTCGTGGACAGTACCGACACCACATCCGTCAATCACGGTTTGCGCGCGGCTCGCGCAGCTTTGGGTTTGAGCGATGCCGCCAAGCGCGTGCAGCAATTCCTCAACACGCGATTTCCTTCGCACGGCCTGCCGCGCTTTGATGTCAGCGTTGCACTCAACAGCGGGCCGGTGGCGCTCGCGCGGCTGGAAGATCCTCTGCACGGTGACGTTCAGCTGCTGCCCGTGGGTGACACCGTCAGTGCCACGCTGCTGCTGCAAAAGCAGGCTCACAAGGTCGGCTGGAGAATAGCCGCGAGCGTCTCCATGCTGCGCGGCGTCACCGGTGCGGTCCATACCGGAGGGCGGGCCCTGATCTCATTGCCCGGCCGCACGGCCGCGCTCGACGCCGCTGAATTGCTGGGCCTGGCACTTGAAGCCTGAGCGCGCTCATCGGTGCAAAGCCTGAGCCTTCGGCGCTGACCTCATGGCACAACGCATGTTCTCCCTGCGCCATATTCTGGTGCTCAGCCTGCTGGTCTTTTCGCTCGTCCCCGCTGGCGTGGTGGCACTGCTGCTAGCACGCAGCAGCGCCCAGGCTGTGCAGGATCTTGCCGGCAGCATCCTTTTCAATGTTGCAGCTCGTGTCCAGTCAGGCACTGAAGCGCATTTGAGCCAGGCGCACAACGTACTCAACGGACTGTTTCCTGAACGCCTGAGCCCTGCACAAACCGAGCAGGCCCGTGAATGGCTGCGCCACGGTCCTGGCTTCGAGCCCATGGCTTTCGCACTGAGCCGGCAATCCGCCGATGTGCCCAACCTGTACTTCGGCAACAACCGTGGCGAATATTTCGCGATTGAAAATTCGGGGGCCGCGGTGACTGTGCTCTCCAGAAGCGCCGCAGACACGGGCATGCAGGCATATACCGCGCGCAGGCCCGGCGACAGGAGCCGGTCGGTTGCTGTGGGGCAGGCCAACTTCGAGCCGCGTACCCGCGGCTGGTATCAGGGTGCATTGCTTGCAAAGAGCCGGGTCTTTTCAGCGGTTCAACCGGTGCCGGGCAAGCTCCAGCTTCTCGTCACACTTTCGCAACCGGTTTATGACAACGACGAAGGGGCCGCAGGCGTGTTTGGCGTGGATCTGTATCTGCAACAACTTGCCGACCTTCTGCAGACCCAGAGCATCAGCGCGAGGGGCGCGGCATTTATCGTTGACGAATCGGGTTTGCTGGTGGCTGGTTCTGCCGGAGATGCGCTTTTCCTGGATGTGCAGGGTCAGCAGACGCGGCGCAGTCCCGCAGACAGCGCCAACCCGGTGATCCGCGAAAGTTTTGCAGTGCTGCAGGAAGAGCGCTCCCGCAAGCGCGAAGACTCGGTGGCCAGCAATACCACCTTGCAAAAAATCCCGATGCGAGGCGACACGCTGATGATGGTTCAACGTCCGTTTGGCGAATCCCACGGCTTGCGCTGGACGCTGGTGGTAGCGGCCCCCGAAAGTGATTTCACCGCCAATATCACACGTGCCTGGAAGATCTCGCTTGGAGTCATGGGTTTGCTGGTTCTGCTCGGGGCACTTGCGGCCTGGTATGTAGGCAACCGAATGGGGCGCGGACTCAAGGGCCTCAGTCTGGCCGCACAGCAACTTGGCCGTGGTGAGGTGCCGCGCATTGACAGAGGTACCCGTTTGCAAGAGGTGCGCGAGCTCTCCCAGGTCATGCATGACAGCGCCGGACAGCTTAAAAGCTACCGTGCGGAGGTGCAAGCCAAAGCCAAGGTCATCGAGGAAGCCAACGAAATGCTCGAGGACCGTGTGGCGCAGCGCACAGTCGAATTGCTTGCTTCCCGTGAGGAGGCCTTGCAGGCAGCCAAGGCCAAGGCCGCATTTCTGGCGACCATGAGCCACGAAATCCGCACCCCGCTCAATGGTGTGGTGGGCATGAGCACCCTGCTCGCCGAGACCGCGCTGGACGATGAACAGCGCGACTACTTGCAGACCGTGCGTTTGTCGAGTGACCAGTTGCTTGCGGTAATCAATGACATTCTGGACTTCTCGAAAATTGAATCCGGCAAGCTGGAGCTGGAGGTGCAGCCCCTGAGCCCCCGGAGCGCGATTGAAGAGGCTTGCGATATTGCCGCTCCGCGAGCCCGGGAAAAAAATCTTGAACTCATTGTTGATGTACCCGAAGCGGACACTGGCGACGCGAATGCCGTGCCGGCCGCCATCGCCGGAGACGTTACCCGCATACGACAGATCCTGATCAACCTGATCAACAACGCTGTCAAGTTCACGGAAAAAGGCGAAGTCTCAGTGAGCGTGCGGCAACTGCCCAACCCCGGGAAACCGGAGCATGCGCGTCTGGAGTTTCGTGTGACGGACTCCGGCATAGGCATACCGCGTGACCGGGTCGGCGCGTTGTTTCAGGCGTTTACCCAGGTCGACACATCCACCACACGCAAATACGGCGGAACTGGCCTGGGACTGGCCATTTGCAAACGCCTGGTAGAACTCATGGGCGGTGAGATCGGGGTCGAAAGCGTCCCCGGAAAAGGCTCGACGTTCTGGTTTACCGTCATCGCACCGCGCGCCGAGGCGTCCTCAGTGGCTGGTGCCGTGGATGCCACTGCACTGCAGGGCAAACGGGCGTTGGTGGTGGACGACCATGTCACCAATGTGCGGGTCCTTACCCGCCAGCTTGAGTTGTGGGGCTTGCAGGTCAGCAGCGCCGATTCCGGTGCCAAGGCATTGAAGGCGCTGCTTCAGCCTGGCGTGCACCTTCCGGACATCATCATCACCGACATGCATATGCCGGAAATGGACGGGGTGGCCCTGGCCAAAGCCATCAAAGCCACGGCGAAGCTGGCCAAGGTTCCGTTGGTGTTGCTCACGTCGGGTTTTATGCCTCCCGGCCACGACGCCGCCCATTTGTTCAGCGCGCGCCTTCTCAAGCCGGCGCGCCAAAAACAGCTGTTTGACACCCTGGCACGCTGTCTCTCGGGCGAAGGCCCGCACAGGCAGGCGCTGGAGGCCCGTGCCGGTCACGGCATGACAACGGCCAAGAACATCACCTTGCTGGTGGTTGACGACAACGCGGTCAATCTGAAGGTGGCGTGTGCCATGCTGGCCAAGCTGGGCTTCCAGACTGAAACCGCGCTCGATGGGCGCGAGGCCGTGCAAGCTGTGGCACGCGCGCATGGCGCTGGCTGGCGCTTTGGCGCGGTGCTCATGGACGTCAATATGCCACGCATGAATGGTTTTCAGGCGACACAACAAATCCAGACCATGATGGGGAAAAAAGCTCCCCCGATTATTGCGTTGACTGCCGCCGCGTCACCTGAAGACCGCGCCCGTTGCACCGCTGCAGGCATGGACGACTACCTGACCAAGCCCTTGCATGTGGCCGCCTTGGCGCAGGCGCTGGAGAGGTGGGCGCCCAAAATGACCTCCACCTCGGAGGCCGCCAGCAAGGCTGCGAAACCCGACACCGCGCGAGGCCCTGCGCCCACCGTGGTTCCGGCAGTCGCGCCTGCGGGCAGTCCCGGTCCTGCAGCCGAACCGATGCTGATGGACATGGAGCGGCTGGCGCAGTTCAAGGAGTTCGATGACGAGCAACTGAGCATGACCCGGGAGGTGATCGACCTGTTTGTTGCCGACGCGTCGGCCCGGTTGCAGGCCATCGACAGAAGCATACGCGCGGACGATCCGGTCGCTCTGGCCTGGGCCGCGCATGCCCTTGTGGGAGCCACCAGCAACGTGGGGGCTGTGGCCATGCACACCGTTTGTAGCCAGCTGGAAGCCGACGCAAAAACCGGGCTTGTTCCTGCCAATGCCGCCACCCAGTTTGAGAGGTTGCAGACCTACTGGGCAAAAACCAAGGCCATACTCGATACGTGGGTCTAGGCGCTGGCTGGGCGAGGGTTGTTCATGCGGTGCGCAATTTTTCACACGAAACAAGCGGCTTAGTTACTGGTCAGGTGGGGGCATGCTTCCTACGCTAAACAATCTGTAACAGCTTGTGAGGCGCTTGATGAATCCCCTATTGAACACCGCGCTCGCCGAAGCGGTCCCCCCCCCCGGACTCGATGCGGACTCTGGCTCCGACATGCTGTCGCTTCTGGTGGACATCCTTGCGCACGGTGTGGTGGTGGTGGGCGAAAGGGGGCAACTCTTTCATGTCAACCAGGCTGGCCGCGCGGAGCTTAACCGCCACCGCCTTTTAAGCAAGGTCGGCGGCGAGATTCAAGCGGTTTCTCCAGTCAACCACAAGACCCTGCAGGACGCCCTGCACAAAGCCGCCGGTGGCAAGCGCAGCTTGATCAACCTGTCTGCTGAAGGGATGAGTCTTTCCCTGGCGGTGGTGCCGCTCAAACGGGGGGCGGACGCCTGGGATTGCCGCATCGCGCTGCTGTTTGCGCGGGCCGAGGTGTGCGAGTCAGGCATGGTCGGGTTTTTTGCCCGTACCCATGGACTGACGCCAACCGAAGAGCAGGTGCTGATCATTCTGTGCCGCGGGCTCAGCGCTCCCGAAATAGCCCTGCAAATGAAGGTGGCGGTTTCCACAGTACGCAGCCACATACGCAGTTTGTGTGCAAAAACCAGCACCAGCGGAGTGCGTGAGCTGGTCAATCGTGTGGCCCTGTTGCCCCCCGTTGCGCCCCTGCATCTGGTTCAAATTCACTAAAAAATGGTCAGCGCCGGCAACTCCGGCCCCGCCGCCAGCCCGGCACGTGCTAGATTACGCCTCATCATGAGCACGTCATCACCGTCCGGCGAAGATCTTTATACCCCCCTGGTTCCCGAGTTGCGCTCGCTGGCGCAGCGCGGTGTCCAGCGAACCTACCGAAAAAACGCGGTCCTGATCAACGAAGGCGAGGCTGGCGACAGCCTGTTTGTTCTCCTGAAAGGCAGTGTCAAAGTCTTTGCCATGGACGAAAGCGGGCGCGAGATCACCTACGGCACAGTGCACGCCGGCGATTATTTTGGTGAAATGTCGCTCGACGGCGGCCCACGCTCGGCGTCGGTGATGACGCTGGAGCCCTGCATTTGCGCCGTGCTCAGCCGTACCGACGTCAGCGAGCACCTGGCCAAAGAACCCGAGTTTGCGATCAACCTCGTGGTGCAGGTCATCCGCCGCGCACGCTCTGCTACAGAAACAGCGCGCAACATGGCGCTGCTCGACGTTTATGGTCGCCTGATCAGCCTGCTGGAAGAACGCCGAAGCGAAGTGCCCGAAGGCAGCCCCGCAGTGCTTGAATCGATCACCCACCAGGACATTGCGAACCGGGTGGGCGCGTCGCGTGAGATGGTCAGCCGCCTGCTCAAAGATCTTGAGAAAGGCGGTTACATCGAGCTCGGTATCCGCCGCATCACGCTGCTTAAAAAACTCCCCAGCCGCTGGTAAACAGCCGGCGCGGATTTGCCGCCATTAAAGCGGCAGCAGTCCGTCACCTTGCAGCTCAGGATCAGGGTGCAGGGGCGGAACCGGTCCAGGGGGCGGTTTGCCGTCGGCCACCCAGCGTGCAAGCTGGGGTGCCGCAATGCTGGTCCCATTTAGTCGCACCACGCTCCCGCCCCTTGTGCCCGCAGCCAACAGCCCCGGCAAGCTGCGACTCTGGTCTGTGACCGCTGCACAATCTGGCCCAACCACGGAGCCGCGGGTGGGCCCGGCAGATGAGTAGCGAACATGCTTCTTGTCGCTGTGTCGATACCCTGCGGCGACCAGGGCCCCAGTTCCCGTCGCAATACCAGTCAGCGTGCCTCTGCGACGAACCACTGCTTTGCTGCCGGGTGTGTCGTCCGTGGCGGCCTTGAGGTAGCGCAACGGGTCATAGAAGGGGTCAACAAAATGGGATTGCCTGCCCCGAACCAGCGTGCCCAGGTTGAAATCGTCCCGGTCAATCCAAACTTGCACAGGCTTAACCAGTGGCGCGGCGGAATGATTTCTTATCTCAATCTTCCAGAGACCATGCGGCGCTAGCGCTGTGCCCGGTTTGAACGAGCTGGACGGTTGCAGCGCAATCAAGACCATGGTCCCTATATTTCCGCGCGAGGTGCGCGGCGGGTAAACAATGCCGAATGCGGGGCTTGCCGCGCCCGGACCCACCTGCGCATCCCCCGGCTTGATCCACGGGCTCGGGCTCATGCCGGGCGGCGTGACCTTGACTTCAGCATGCGCTGCGCCCTGCGGCAGCCACAGTTGCACAAAAGTGGGTGTTTCATCGCCGGGCATGATCTGCCAGTGCAGCACTTGGGACGCGTGCGCCTTCAGCTTGAAAATGGCGTGTCCGCGCTCCGAGAAGCTGTTGCCTGCGGCAATGGAAAGTGTGAGCTGCGGATACTGCGCTGCCAGTTCTTCAAAAGCTTTTTCCAGCATGCCCGTGCCGTCATTGGGCCCGCGCTGTGGACCAAAACTCAGATTGATGATGATCTGTTCGGTCTGCGCGTCCGCGCAACTCAGGATATAACGTATGGCATCCAGCACCTGCACGTCGAGCCACGCGCCGGATGGGTCCTGAAGGCAGGCGCGTGGAAGTTGAACAAAAACAATGCCCGCGTCGTCACTCGACGCGACATCATTTGCCAGCGCCCACGTCGGTGGAATCATCGCGCTGCCAACGCGCGAGCCTACGGGTTCGGCTCCGGCGAGTACATCGGTGACATGCGCGCCATGCGTAGCTGATCTTTTCAAACGATCATACGTAGCCAGGGAGTAGCAAGCATCCTCGTCAACGGCCTGATACTGGGTCATTGAATTGATCAGCGTTTGCAGTTGGGCACCAGTGACCTCATGGCCCCTCCCGAAGTCGGCAGGAACCTGACCCTGCAAAACAAACGCCCCATGATCTTCCTGGTCCCACAGACGTGCCACGCGCGTATTGCCTGCCGAATTTTGCAGATGATATTGCGCAAATGCGCAACCGTCGTCGACAAAGCCGATCACGGTTTTCCGGTGGATGCTGCGTTGCACTGCCGGGCCGCAAACCGGCGCCGCCGGCGGTTTGTATTTGGGCCGCTGGGGCACCACAGGAAGGCTGATTTCTGCACGTGCCACTACGCCTGCCAGGGTGGTTTTCAAGCGCAGGAAAAACTCGGCTCTTGGCCAGGCCGTGATAAAGCGTGGCGCAGCGCTTCCTGTGCGATAGGCACCGGGAATATCTTTGAGTTGAACCCCCCCGCCGGAATGCGCGATCAGATCCTGCACCGTCTTTCCAGGCTTGAGTTCAATCAGGGTGGCAATCTTTCCGGATTGGGAGGGGCCACCGTAAGGAGCGAAGTCCGAGCCGTCGGCCCACACCAGATAGGGGTCCGATCCTTTCAGGGGGTCGGGCAGCGACCAGTTAATGTGCGCTCCATGCGCAATCGGTTGCCAGCTCATTTGAACCTCACGTGTTCCCATTCCTTGAGCGCGCGATCCCACATGTATTTCAATACACCGGTGCTGGCCGCAGACTCCTTGGCGCCAAACGGCTTGTAGTAGTCAGGAGCGTTCGGTCCATCAAGCGGCTGTGTAGGCGGCATCAAATCTTCCTGCCCCGTCATCACGGTCCCGTCGAAGTAGCGCGGTGTCCATTTGCGGCCGGTTTTACATCGCGCCACAAAATACTCGCCCAGCGTCTCGCCCAGAAGGCGGCCTGCCATGCTGTCTGCGGGAAAGTGCACACCTGCCACCACCCGGTTGGTAGCAATGCGCGCCGACTGGCGTTGCAGTTGGATGCTCACCGGATGCGAATCCGGCAGGTCCAGAAGACGCTGAAGCACATGCGCGACGATGTACGCCTGGGTGGAGTGGCCGCTGGGTAACGCGCCGTGGCCCGGTGTCGTGATGATGGGCTGAACCTGCGCCGAGTATTCAATCGGCCGCCAGCATGCAAGCGCGTGTTTAAACTGCATCTCAACGTTCACGGCCAGCAGCAAGGCGACATTCATCAGTTCAAGCGTTCGGGGGGTGCGGGACGGGTGCAAATACACCACAGAGCCCCAGAAGGCAAATTGCGGGTCCAGTTGGGACACTATCTCCAGTGCACGCTCTTCTCGCAGGTCAGCCCACGACAGCACCTTTTTGACCTGCTCCTTGAAGGCATGCACCGTAGGCCTGCTCATCCTTGCAAGCGGCTTGGGCGTTGTGGTGAGTGCTGGAGGCGCATCGGGAGGGGTGCCGACATTCGTTTCCACGTGCCAGATACCTGCCCCCTGAGTACCGACTTTCGAAAAACTCAGTGGTTCGAGCAGCGCCGCCTGGCATACGTAGGCGCGCACCCAAGGCTCCCAGCGCTGCATGGCTTCGGGATCATCCACCGGAGGCAATACAACGGGGTAGGAGCCCACATCCAGTGGGACCATGGTTGCATCACGGCTGGAAATGAGCGCGACAGGGTTTTGGGGAAGGCCTTGCGCTTGCACCAAGCCGCCGAGCCCCCCC
>JAKFXR010000156.1 GCA_021731285.1 Polaromonas sp.
GCGCCACCCAGTCCCAGCCGCCGCGCATGCCGGCCGCAAAAGCCAGCGCTGCCGGGGCCACCCCGAAGGAGATGATGTCGGCCAGCGAATCAAGCTCGCGGCCCAGGGCCGAATGCTGGTTGCGCCAGCGCGCCACCTTGCCGTCAAACACGTCGAACACGAAGGCTGCCGGCGCCATCAGCGCTGCCAGGTAGAAGTAGCGCATGTCGCCCTCCACGGCAAAAAGCATGGCCAGGAAAACCCCGGCCACGCCGCAGGCCGCGTTGCACAGCGTCAGGAAGTCGGCCAGGTGGAAATCCCTGACCATCGAAAAATGACGCGGGCGCTCAGACACCGGCGATGTTCGGGGTGGACTGGACACGGCTTTACTTGGCCGGAACGATCAGCACCGGCGCATTGGTCTGGGGTTCGATACGCACCGAAGTCGCACCGGGGGGAACCACCACGGTCTCGACCTCGCGGATCACGCCGCCGCCGGCAACACTGCCCTGGGTGTTGCCGTAACCCATGACACGCGCTTCGCAGGCCACCCGGTCTTCGCCGGTCAGCACTTCGCAGCGCTGGCGGGCGTTGGCCTCGAACTGGCCACCGGCGTTGTCCAGCTTGCCGCTGCGCTTTTCGGCCGCGGCATTGTTGGCCTCGCGCAGGCAGGTCGCCTGGTCCTGTTGCGTGCGGCCGGTCAAACAGGCCTCACGTTCCTTCTGGACGTTGCCGGAGGCATCGATGCCGGTGGTTCCGGTGGCGGTGATCGGCACCTGCGCCACTGCGGCGCCGGTGGCCATCAACAGGGACACGCCCATGGCTGCGAGCAGGCGGGTGATGTTGGACGGGGACTGGAAAGATGTAGACATGCTCAAGCTCCTTGGCTTTTGAAGATGCTTGAGTCTGGAACGGATGCGAAAAAACCACTGAGGGAATTCATCGCCGGTAAGCGGCGGCAGCCGCCCGAGCACCTGTAGGACAGGTCTTTCAGAGGGGAAGCGGTCCCGCCACGCCGCTACAGCTTGGCCGGCCGGCTTTCGCCCATGGTGAAGGAGTCTTCCCACTTCGTGGCGAAACGGTCCGGCTTGGTCATGAAAGACCCCGTGCCGTCGGGGTTGAAGCCCACGCTGGCCGCCTTGCCGCGCGTCTCGGTTGTCGCGGCCTGCTTGTCCTTGAGTTCCTGGATCGCCGCCGCCTTGGCCGCTCGGACTTTTTCGCTGGTGAATTCGGTGAGCGCAGCGTGAAAGCTGCTGTCGCCGCCGCGTGTCTCCTCGGCGTCCTGCTCGATCATCTCTGCCTCGCCGAGGAAGGCCGTGCGCATGGCCCCGGCCGATGGCAGGCTGTTGCTGCGCACGGTGGTGTAGCCGATGCCGCACGCCATCAGCAGGCCTTCTTTCATGTCCCGCTGGGCCTTGGTCAGGCCGCGCTTGCCGGGCACATCCACGCAGCCGACAACCTTGCCATCCAGCGTGCTGACGGTGAAGCTGCAGTAAACGCCGTTGAGGAGCTCGTGCCAGTGCTGGTCCTTGTTCTCCGGTTTGTCGCGGGTGCTGGGCACCGTGAAGCGCATCACCGGCACCTTGACCATGACGGCATGGTCGGGAAACGCCATGCGCAGCCATTTCCAGACGTCCAGCTCCTCGCTGGTCACCAGGCCCCTGGCGTTGAGCAGCCAGCGGTCCGGCAGGCGCAGCTTGCTCTCGGCGTGGCGCCGGACCCAGCCGATATGGAGCACGACACCCACACCAACGCCCAGCAGGACGCCTACCAAAGTCATCAGCCATGTGGACAGGTTCACAACGATCTCCTTCTAGTGCGGCACGCCGCAGTGTTCAAGCCTGCCGACGGGGCCAGCATAAATCACAAAACACCCGGCGGTCAAAACTTGGGCCGCGCAAGGGTGCCGAAATGAATCCGGCAGCCCGCTTCTGTCGCCAGCGCGGCACACAAGCTCACTCAGGCGTCCGGCATCCCGCCTGGCGGAACACCGCGCTGGTTGCGCCCCTGCTGAAGGCCGAACTGCAAATTGCTCTGCACGCTGTCGACAGGTGACGCTGCCTGCGCATCAACCGCCGTCAGTTCCAGCCCCTTGCCCGCGCTGTCCACCACCGCCTCCAGGGTTCCAGGGCCGGTCGGGTCGGGACCGCTCAGCTCGATCTCCCCGATGAATTCGGCACGCAGGCTGTCGGCTGCGGGCCACTGGCCCGGACCCGCCATCACGTACGGAATGCCGCATTTTCCGAGAATCGACTCCTTGAGGTAACCATGCGCGCGGTCCTCCGCCGCCCCGATCAAATCGACGCAACCCACCACGGCGCCGTCCGCACTGCACACAGTGAATGTGCAGTACACAGCATTCAGGCGTTTGTGCCAGAGCGCGCTGTCGGACGGACTGGTGAGCGCGATGTAGCGAAGCAGCGGCAGCTTCACCATCACGGCGTAATCCTCAAACACCTCGCACAACCACCGCCAGAGCGCATGTTCGTCCGGCGTGACCAGTTCGCGCGCCATGATCGGCCAGTGGCTGGGCGCGCTCATGCTGTGCAAGGCCTTCTGCCGGAGTCGCCACCGGTGAAGCAGTACGCCAGCGACGGCCATTCCCGACAGCACAACAGCGCCCGCTCCCACCGGCCCCGTCAGATCAGCAAACACCCGGTTCTCCCCCTGTTTCAAGGGAGTCTAACCAAATCCGGGGACAAAGATATATTTTCTATCGCCGGCAGGTTTTTTTTGCGGAGGCCGACACAGGCCGGGTCCGGCAAGCCGTCACGCGCGGCCTTCACGGCCTCTAGCGGAATTTTTTCGTGAACTCGCGCACCACGCCGATGATCTCGGCGTTGCCCAGCGGCCGGATCGGGTAACGCACGTTGAGCGGCTTGAGGAAAAGTTCGCCGCCATCCCGGATCAGTTGCTTGAAGGTGGTCTGGTTGTCGCTGTTGAGGGCAATCACATAGTCGCCGGGCAAGGCTTCCATCTCTGGCTCCACAATCAGCAAAGAGCCTTCCGGAAAGGAGTCGATGCTGTCGCCCACCATGCTGTCCCCCTGCACGCGCAGCGCGAAGGTGTGGCGTTTGATCGCAACGGTCACCGGCACCATGTCCAGCCCGTTGCGCGGCTGGAAGTTGTCGATGACCGTGTAATTACCGGCCTGGACTTCCGAAATCAGGGGCACTTCCGCTCTCACGTCAAAGCCCGGCCTGACATTGGAGCCGCCGGACATCAGTTCGGCCACGGAGACACCGAGCAACTCTGCCACCCTGCGCTGGTTGGAGCGCTTGGGTGCTGTCCCGCCTGGTCTTTCCCATTGTTGTACAGCACCGCGACTGACGCCTGCAGCGTCAGCAAATTGCTGTTCGCTCATGGCCAGCCGCTTGCGGCCTTCCCTGATCAATGTATGAACACTCATAGTCTATAGGGTATGCCTCCGTCCCGATAGAAAATTTGGCTTTCGATAGATGATTTATCGCTGTTGAGCAACAATTCTAGGCAGCGGGTGCAGCAGGCACACGGCCGCGCGCGCGGCATGAAAAGAACAAAAATACTGCCGCCGGAAGAAAACAATACGCCGTATCACGCAAAAAGTCAGCAGGACCGCGCCTGCTTTTTGCATGCCCTTGCGTTGCGACAAGCGCTAGGCGTCTTTCAGCATGAACTGCATGCTGGTGCCCGCCAGTTCCAGCACGTCGTTGTGCATCAGCGGCATGCCCTCACCGCTCACGGCGAGGCCGTTCAAGGTCGGCGGAATCGGCCCCGTCAGATGCGCCACGTAAAAGCCATAACGACGGTGCGACACCGCCACCACGCTGACCGCGGGGTTGCCAAAAGTACTCACCGCCTTGACCACCGGCACCTCCAGCCCGGCCGACGAGCCGGACAGGACCTTGAAACTCGCTTGCAGCGAAGCCAGTGCCGACGCGGCAGCGGCCGCACTGTGGGCGTCGAGCTTCATCTCGGCGGTCTGGTGAAAGCCCGACTCCTCCGAGGCCGCGATGTACTGGATCCTGAAGTTGCCGATCGCGATCGCATCGTTGTCGTGCAACTGCTCACGCGACTTGATCATGTGGCCATTCAGGTAGGTTCCATTGGTGCTGCCCAGGTCCTCGACATACACATCGGCCAGACCGTGCAGCTCGAACACGCAATGCTCGCCGCTGACAAGCGGGTTGTTGAGCACGATGTCGTTGTAGGGCCTGCGGCCCAGCGTGGTCCGGTCCTTGCGCAGGTGGACATGTTTGATCTCCACGCCCTCGACCGAGGCAATCAGTTGCGGCATACCGGCTCCCACAGTTCGGCACCGGCGCCCGTCGCGCGGTACAGGCCCATGGTATGCCGCCGCCAGCGCTGAAACAAGGGGACAGCAGGCCCGAGACGCAACAGACTGTGAACAGCCCCGGGTGCGCCTAGCGTGGTTGGCGCAGCGGCTGCAGCAGCGCCGACAGGCCGTTGTGGTCAATCTCAAGCATCAGTGCGAGCAGGCGCCCCAGCTCCCCTTTCGGAAAACCCTCGCGCGCAAACCAGGCCAGATAATTGCCCGGCAGGTCGGCAATCAGCCGGCCCTTGTACTTGCCGAACGGCATTTCGCGCGTGACCAGCAGCTGCAGGTCCTCGGGCGCCACTCAGCCGCCCGCCTGCTTGACGCTGAAGCCCTGCTTTTCCAGCAACTCGATCAGCTTGGCCAGGTGGTCACCCTGGACCTCGATCACGCCGTCCTTGACGGTGCCGCCCGAACCGCAGGCCGCCTTGAGCTGCTTGCCGAGTTGCCCCAGCGCTGGCTCCGCCAGCGACACGCCCTTGACCACGGTCACGCTTTTGCCGCCACGCCCCTTGGTTTCACGCGAGACCCGCACGATGCCGTCCGACGGTAGCGCGGCTCTGGCCTGGCGGCAGACACAACGCGCCTGCGGCTGGCGGCAGGCCGGGCACATGCGCCCGGCGTCGGTCGAATAAACGAGTCCGCCTGGACTGGATTGACTTTTCATGGGGATGCACCGCTGTGGGAAAACTGCCCCGGAGCCCATTGCTCCGGGCGCTGGCGGCTATCGTACAGCGGCGCGAGCGCGGCCTCAGATGTAGCCGGCAGGCTGCGGGGCGTGCCGCAGATGCAGCGACAGGCCCAGCGCCGCCATGTGGTTGCCGTCGCGGCCGAGAATGGTTTCGGCCAGGGGCAGGAAATGCTCTTCCTCGAAGCGGGCATGCGCCGCATAGGCATGCACCAGCTTCTCCACGGCGTCCAGGTCCAGCTCGCCCGACCCGGACCTGGCCACGGCCCTGACAACAGGCTCCAGTTTTTTCCACATCGATTCAATCTGGCGATGCTCTGCGGTCAGGCGCTGTGCCATGGCCTGCACCTCCTCGGCCTCCGCACCCCGGCGGGCACTGCGCAACACGGCGGGAAACAGCTCACGCTCCTCGTCGGCATGATGCTCGAGCACCGCGTGGTGGAACAGCGCCAGCGTGTCGGTGGCGATGGTTTTCGCCTGGGCCGCAGCGGCCTGGAGCGCAGGCAGTTCCTCAAAGGCCTGAAGCCGGGACAGGATGCCCAGATGGCACCGGGAAAAACCGGTCAGCGGCTCGCTGGAATGGCCCGGGTCGTGCGCGGCAGGATGGCTTGTCATGCCGCCAATATAGGCAGGCGGTCCAGCGTCCGGCTTGATACATGTCAAGAACGCTGCATCGTCCCGGATTCGTGATCAAAAAGGCCCTCAGCCCATGACTGGCATGAGCAAGCCGCTCTCTTTTTGATAGCAAATCAGCGCCCGGCCGCCTGCCGGAAATACTGCACCCGCTCGGCGTCCGCCGGGTGCGAGGCGAAGGCGATGCCCAGCCAGGAGGATTGCCGTTCGGCCCGGGCGGTGTCGGCGCCGTCGGTCCCTTCCTTTGCGCTGCCCCGTTGCGCCAGCTTGTCGAACA
Organism: Polaromonas sp.; assembly: GCA_021731285.1. Taxonomy (GTDB): domain Bacteria; phylum Pseudomonadota; class Gammaproteobacteria; order Burkholderiales; family Burkholderiaceae_C; genus Polaromonas. Next base: position 5,893 of record JAKFXR010000156.1, read on the forward strand.
GGGTCACCATGACCTCCGGGGATATCGACGCGGCCCGCAGGATGCGCACGGCCTCGGCATCGGCCTCGCGTTCAGCCTCACGCGAGTAGCTCGCTTGCCCCATCAGTACCGGAACGCCGGCCAGCACGCTGCTGAAGTCGCCCAGCACCACACTGGCCAGCCCGCCCAGCAGCGTCACCTGCACCAGCATGCGCAGCCCGTGCCGGTGCCGCACGTGGCCCAGCTCGTGCGCCAGCACCGCGGTGATGACACGTTCGTCACCGCTTACCAGTTCGACCAGTTCGTCGGTCATGACCAGGGTGCCGCCCGGCAGGGCCAGCGCATTCGGGCCGATGCGGCTCCTGCGGAATTCCAGGGTCCAGGCCGGCACGCTGCCCGGCGGCTGCGCGGCCAGCGCCTGTGCAAATGCGGCCTTCAGGCGCGTTTTCTCTGCCTCGGCCAGCCGGCTCGGCAACATCAGCGTGCCGTCGATGGCGTCCAGCGTGGCCGCGCCCAGCGACTCGTCCACACTGAGCGGCGTGAAAGCCACCACCGCCCGCGCGGCGGCAGGCAAGCCCCATTGCTGCAGAGCCACGGCCAGCGCCACCAGCAGCCCCACGCTGACCAGCACCCCGCGCCAGCTTTGCTGCAAGCGCACCACCAGCGAATCGCGCCGGCCAACGGCCCGGCTCCAGGCATCCCAGGCTGCGGCGTCGCTGCACTGCACCGAGCCGCCGCCCTCGAAATGCGCCACCCGCATGCCGTGGCGGGTGCGCTCCGGCCAGTTCACGTCGGCCAGCGCCACACGGCGGTCCACGCCCTCGCCCTCCAGCCGCAGCACCGCGCCGTCTATGCACAGCTGCACCGGCCGGGCACGCGCGCTTGTGCCGTCGAAATAGACCGCCTGCAGCACAGGCCCGGGCGTCTGGGCCATCTAGAACCCGATGTCCAGGCCGAACAGGTCGCCGGCCGCGTCGCCGGCGGCATCCCCTTCGGCCCCCCTCATCTGGTTGACCAGGGTGTCGGGGCTGACCCGGGTCTTGACGGTCACCGCCTCCAGCCGCATGCGGGCCAGCGCCACCGCCGCAAACGGCCAGTACAGACCCAGCGTCAGGATCACCAGCAACCAGTTCTTGATGGTCAGGCCCAGCAGTCCGCGGAAACGCAGGTCACTCAGGAAGCGCAACGAGGCGTTGCCGGTGCGGGTCCAGATCAGGTTCTGGAAGCGCGAGGTCAGATAGGGCCGCACCACGATCAGCATGGCAAAAACCCCGGCCAGGCCACCCATCACCCCGGCAAAGATGGCAGCGGCGGCACCGGCCCGCCCCGTCAGCAGGCCGCTGGCCTTGCCACCGAAGATGAACACCACCACCAGCAAGGCGGCCAGCAACACGGCCAGCAGCATCACGCCGAATGTCTTGAGGAACACCACGTAAAACGAACCCAGCGAGGCCTTGAATTTGGTGGTCAGCGAAGCCAGCGCATAGTTGTTGTGCTGGTATTGCTTGAGGTTCCACAGCAGCCAGGGCAAGACCGCCAGCGTCACCAGCACCACCGCGCCGACCACCGAGAGGTACCAGGCCGGCGGTTTTTCGGGATCGTCCACGCCGGTCAGCGCCGCCACGATCACCAGGCTGGGCACAAACATGGGCAGCACCGCGCGGTAGACCTCCGGCAGCGAGCCCTGGAAACGAAAACGCATGCCGCGCCAGCTGGTGTTGGCCAGCCGGAACTGCATGGACGACTTGAGCAGCGCGGGCCACAGCGCCATCACGATCACAAACGCGATCAGGCCGGCGACGGCAGAAAAATTACCGGCCGCAGAGTACAGCGCAAACAGCAGGCCGACCAGCAGGTAACCCTTGAGCATCTTGATGGGCTTGCCATGAAAGTCCAGCGGCTCGCCGTCCACCAGCGTGTTGCCATGGAAATAACGCAGGCGCCGCACCTTGGCCCAGGGGTAATAAATGCCCAGGGTCAGCAGCATCAACAGCAGGTTGACGATCCAGATGCGGAAATATTCGCTGCCGGAGCCGGTGAACCGTATCTGCAGGTGATAGGACTGGGGATCCTGGCCCGGCACACGGCGAGCGACCGGCGTGTTCAGGCTGGACGGCACTGAAGCGTTCATGGTTTCCTCCTGATGATGTTGTTGTGACGGGCCCTGCGTCCCCTGCTCCAGATCATATCTTCGGGTTCCTGGCCGGCCTTGCCGGGTTTCAGGCCGGATACGCCGCCCGGCAGAAAAACTGCCGCCTGCCCGCAAATCTGCGGAACCCACCCGATGCCGGCGACTCCAAAAACAACCGGCCGGATGGCCAGCCCCAGGAGACCCCATGAAAAGCCGAAGAAACACCTTGCTGGGCCTGGGCGCCCTGTCCGCCTGGCTGGCCGGCGCACGCGCGCTGTTCAGCGGCAGCACGGCCCAGGCCGCGGCACCCGCCCGCACCTACGAAATCACCAAAACCGACGCCGAATGGAAAGCCCTGCTCAGGCCCGAGCAGTACGCGGTGCTGCGCAAGGCCGGCACCGAGCGCGCCCACACCAGTCCGCTGAACAAGGAAAAACGCGCCGGCACCTACAGCTGCGCCGGCTGCGCCCTGCCCCTGTTTGCGTCGAGCACCAAGTTCGACAGCCGCACCGGCTGGCCCAGTTTCTGGAAGCCGCTGGACCAGGCGGTGGTCGAGGAGGTCGACCGCTCCCTGTTCATGACACGCACCGAAGTGTTGTGCCGCCGCTGCGGCGGGCACCTGGGCCATGTGTTCAATGACGGGCCGCGCCCCACCGGCCTGCGCTACTGCATGAACGGTGTCGCCCTGAACTTCACGGCGGCCTGATGCGCAGCGCCTTCACCTTCAATCTGCTGGCATCGCTCGCCGCGGCCGGCCTGCTGGGCTGGGGACTGCTGGGTCCCAGCGCGGCCACCGAAAAAGCCGTGCTTGTTCCGCCGCCGGCCTGGGCGCCGGCCGGCACCGCAGCGGCCAGCGAAACCGCGGTGTTTGCCGGCGGCTGCTTCTGGGGCGTGCAGGCGGTGTTCCAGCACACCCGCGGCGTGCTCAACGCGGTGTCGGGTTACTCCGGCGGCGCCCGCGAAACCGCCACTTACAGCAGCATAGGCACGGGCCGCACCGGGCATGCCGAGGCGGTTGAAGTCCGCTACGACCCGAAACAGGTGTCCGACGCGCAGTTGCTGCAGATTTATTTTTCGGTCGCGCACGACCCGACGCAGCTCAATCGCCAGGGGCCGGACACCGGCACCCAGTACCGTTCGGCCATTTTTTACAACACGGACAGCCAGAAGCAGGTGGCCGAACGCTACATCGCCCAACTCGATGCCGCACAGCTTTATCCCCGCAAGATCGTCACGCAAGTCACGCCGCTCAATGCGTTTTATCCGGCCGAGGCTTACCACCAGGACTACGCGACACGCAACCCGCATTCGGCCTACATCCGGCGCTTCGACCAGCCCAAGGTCGCCAACCTGAAAGCCGTGATGCCCGCGCTGTACCGCGAGACGCCGGTGCTGGTAGCGTCCGCCCGATGACCCGCTTTTCTTCCCACCCCCAAGGAGCCCCCATGCCACGCCAGACAGCCCAGGACTTTGACCAGGAACTGCTGATCCTGTTTGACGCCTATGTCCACGGCGGCATGGACCGGCGCGGCTTTCTGGAACGGGCGCAGAAATTTGCCGTGGGCGGCATGACGGCCGGCATGCTGCTGACCGCACTCAGCCCGGACTTTGCCGCCGCCCAGCAGGTGGCCAGGGACGACCGGCGCCTGCAGACAGAAACGCTGACCTTCAGCTCGCCCCAGGGTTACGGCACGGCCAGGGGCTACCTCGCCAGACCGGCAAACGCGAGCGACAAACTTCCCGGCGTGCTGGTGATTCACGAAAACCGTGGCCTGAACCCGCACATCGAGGACATCACGCGCCGCCTCGCGCTGGACAACTTCATCGCTTTCGCCCCGGACGCGCTGGCACCTTTGGGCGGCTATCCCGGCAACGAGGACAAGGCGCGCGAACTCTTCCCCCAACTGGACCAGAGCAAGACCGTGGAAGATTTCATGGCGGCGGCCCGGTTGCTCAAAACCCGGCCCGACTGCAGCGGCAAATACGGCGTCGTGGGTTTTTGTTATGGCGGCGGCATGTCGCACACCCTGTCGACGCGCCTGCCCGACCTGGGCGCGGCCGTGCCGTTTTATGGCAACCACCCGAAACCCGAAGATGCGTCCAAGGTCAAGGCACCGCTGCTGATCCATTTTGCGGCCGTGGATGAACGCATCAACGCGGCCTGGCCCGCGTATGAGGCGGCGCTGAAGGCCGCGGCCGTGCCCTACACGGCGCACCAGTATCCCGGCACCCAGCACGGCTTCAACAACGACACCACACCGCGTTACGACGCGGCAGCCGCCAGACTGGCCTGGGACAGGACACTGGCTTTTTTCAACCAGCACCTGCGCGGCTGAGGGCGGCGGCCGCCCAGCCGTCTGGATTTATGGAGCAAATCGGCCCACAGCCCATACCGGGCAAGCGCCGCCAGCTATCGTTTTTATAGCGCCTGGACGGCATCTTCGGCGGGAAGCAGCATGCCCGGAACGTCGCTGGTCTTCACGCGCCCGTTTTCACAGGCGGCGCGGATGATTTGCCGGTTCGGGTTGGGCCTGACATCGCGGAACTCCATCCAGCGCGGATTGTCCCGGGTGTAGGTCGAGGTGTTGTGTGATGGGCCCTGCCACAGGGGCTGCATGTAAAACACCATGGAGGTGTACCTGGCCTTCTTGTGGCTGCAGTCGAACACCACCTCCGATTCATACGAGCGGTAAGGCAGGCCCTCCCAGTTCTTGCGAAGCTCGCCGCGGCTCACCCGCACCCGCATGGTCTGCGCGTCCACGGTCACGCTCAAGGGCGAAGGATCGACCTCGATGGTGTCCACGCCCGGATTGGCGGGATCGCCCAGCACCGTGAACCAGTCGGTCTGCCCCCAAGCCGCACAGCCCAGGACAAGCCCACCCACCCACGCCACAAGCTGTTTTTTCATAAGCCGCTTTTTCCCGCAAACCGGTCACTGCAAAGCGCTTTTATAACAGGCCGGCTCCAGCGGCGGGTGGCCCCGATGGTGATGCGGGAAGGTGTCCGTGCGGGAAAACCGCAAGGCGCTTGCCGGGTGTCAGGGCGCGGCAACTGCCGCCGGCGGCTTGCCCGGCCCGGTGCCATTGCCGGATTTGTTTTCTGCTTCCTTGTCCCTGAGCTGGGTCAGTTCCTCGGTCTGCATCGGATAGACCCGGTGCACGTAGAAGTAAAAAAACGCCAGCGAAAAGGCCAGCACCAGCAGGCCGACCACCTGGGAGGTCAACTCGAGCCCGCCGGCGTTGATCTTGACGCTGTGCATGGCCGGGGCCAACCGCGCCACTGCAGCGCCATCAGCGGTTTCGCCATCCGCCGCCCCCGTCTTGTCGCCCGGGGGCGGCGGCGACCAGGCGCTGTAGTCGCGGTTGAACTGCACATAAGTCATGTACAGGCCGAAGCACACAATGCCCACCACGAGCACAAACAGCAGGCCGGTCGACCACAAATGCCACATCCAGCTGGACTCGATGAAGCCGCGCTTCCACTGGTCATGGGCTGCGTTGCCCTCGATGTGGCTGACCAGCGCATCCTCCAGCGCCTTGCGGCCGGTCTCGCTCAGCCCGGAGCCCGCCGCAGCCGGCGGCACCTGCCCCTGAACCTGCGCGCTCAGGGCCTGCAGCCGGGCCAGCTTGTCATCGGCCCCGGAAGCCGCCCACGCCAGACCCTGCATCCACCCGCACAAGCTCAGCACCATGGCGGCCAGAACAGCCCGGCGTTTCATAATTTGCCCTGCCCCACATTGGACAGAAACAGCAGGTAAAACGCCCATTCCTGGCCGGCGCAGGCCTTGGGGACCAGGCCCTCGAAGTCCAGCGGCGTGATGGTCCTGCGCGCCGCCGCCTCCCTGGCCGTCTTGCGCAAGGCGTTCATGTCCTCGGCCGATCCCTTGAAGGCATGACAAGGTACCGGTTGCGGCGTGGCGGGCGCGATGTCCATCCACGGCGTATCCAGCGGTGTTCTCTGGGCGTCGTAACCTTTGGGGAGCCGGGGGGTGATCTGGTCCAGCACACCGTTCAAGCCTGATTTTTTCTCGGGCACGTTGGCAATCGGCCGGCTCGGCAACTGCTGCTGCGCCGGCACCTGCGCCGGCCATGCCAGCACGCTTGCCAGCACGCCAGCCAGAACGAGCCTGGGCGCCAGCGCGCGCGCCCGGCGCCTGCGGGCGGCGGTCTCCAACACCATGCATGGGTTCATGGTCGTTCTCCTCTGTGAAATTGGTTGGCAGGCCGGACCGCGCCGCGTCAGGCCAGGGCGGCCTCGCCCCGCTGCCAGGCATCCACAAAACGGTCCAGCCCGTGCGAGCCGCCGTTGACCAGCCGGCGTGCCGCCAGCATGTTGCCGTGCATCAGCGCATCCTTGATCTGCAGCTCGCGGTCGCCGATGAACAGCACCAGCAGCTCTGCGGCAATGTCCGACGCGCCGGCCAGTTCGGGCTCGGCCTCGAGGTCCACCGGGCGGCTCAGCCGCGGGCCGTAGGTCCGGTAGTTGTGCCGGCCGGTGAGCTGGACAAAGCCGCGCCCCTTGTAGCGCGCGCCATCGGGCGCGCCGCTGTTGCCCAGGTCCCGGCGGCTGTCGTAAAGGTCGAAGGGGTGGCCGTTGGGCGAGGTGTTGTACCGGGACAGCCCTTCGCTGACGGGCAAAAACGCCTCGACCTCGGCGCGTATGGTGGCCAGCGCCATCAGCACCATGGGTTTGTCGACCAGCTTGCGCTGGCGCAGGGCCTGGGTCACAAAGGGCAGGCTCTTCTTGATGTTGCCCACCGGGGTCCATGGAAACATCGCGCTGACCGCCTGCGGGGTGACCGAGGCCAGCGCGTCGGCCAGGTCGGGCGTTGCTGCCAGGCCCAGCCGGTGCAGGGTGCGCGGGCCGGCGACGCCGTCGGCCAGCATGGCCTCGCTGGCCTGGAAAGCCAGCACCGCCGCTTCGGTACCGCCGCCGAACTTGCCGTCGAGTTTTCCCGGATCGAAACCCGCGGCGAGCAGCGCCTGCTGCAAGGCCAGCACCTGGGGCGAGGACGCGCCGCGGCGCAGCACGGCGCTCATGCCCCACCCCCGGCGCTGCGGTACAGGGTGACGGCCTGGTTCACGCCGTCCACCAGGACCACGCCGTTCCAGACAGGGGCAGTACCGGCCGGCGCGGCCTGGCCGTGCGCCAGCAACTGCACAGGCCCCGTCACCAGCGTGCCCGGCGGGTCGAGAAAGCGGAACACCGCAAGGTTGACGAAAGCGTTGTCGTACCACTCGACGCTGGACTTGACGAAGCAGGTCCCGCCGGCTTCCTCGTCGTTGACCGCGTGCGCAAACGCGTCCAGCGAGGGCTTGTTGATCTCGCGGATGTACACGTCGTCGTCCATGGCCTGGCCTCCCACTAAATGAGGTTTGCGCTTTTCATGGCCTGCTGCACCTTGCCGATCGCCGCCGCGTCGCGCGCGTTGACGATGTGGATCTGCAGGGCGCGCCTGGCCTGCAAGGCGTCTTTGGGAATCCTGTCGGCCTCCATGCCGAGCGCGGCCAGCGCCTTGCCCACGGCCTCCGGCGTGGCCGCCGGTCTGGCCAGTGCGGCGGTGAGTTCCTCTTTGCTCTTGCGCGCCTCGAGCGGCAGCAGCGCCACATCACGCACCAGCTGGATCTTCTGGTTGGCGACGTCTTCCTTCTGCACGGCCTGCTGCTGGATGCCGACAATCGCACCGTTGAGCGTGCCGGCCGCGTAGTAGTCGTGCAGGTCGGTCACCGCCTGCGTGAACGGGTAGGCATCGATGTCCTGCTGCAGCCCGCCGAGGATGCGCACCAGCACTTCCTTGCGCTGCGCATTCATGGTGGCGACCAGCGCCTCCACGCTTTTTTCATAGTAGAAATGCTTGTCCACATTGCTCTTGATGCCGCCCACACCCGCCGCTGCTGCTGCCAGGTTGGTCTTGGCGCGCGCCGAACTGACGATGGTGCCCAGCAGGTTCATGGTCATGGTGGCCGCGTCGGTGGCAGAGTCGATCTGCTGCTTGTCCGAGGTCAGCCCGCGGATGAACTGGATGTAGCGCAGGTCCATGGCCACCAGCCGGCCGGTGACAAAACCGTCGCGCCCGTTGCGCGTCGGGTCCCTGTAAAAGGCTGCAATGCTGCTGGCGTTCTGGTACTGGGTCGCCAGTTCCTTGAGGTCGGTATTGACATCGAACGAGGGTTCGGGCGCGCCGCCGTTGCGCACCGTCTGGCAACCCGCGAGCAGGATCACGGCAGTTGTCAGCAGCACGCGCCGGCAGGCCGTCGCGGCATCAACAAGTGTGTACTTCATGGCTGTGCTGGTTTGCGCGTTCGCCGTGGCAGTCAACAGCCATGTTGCGGGCGCAAAAAAGCTTCCTCCGCTGCGAATTAAATGCCGGCCTCAGGCGGCACGCATCCTCCATTCGCAGGAGAAAAAGTTGTGATTTTTTGGCGCTGGAAAGCGTCAGTGCGATGGCTCGCGCAGCAGGGGCCGCAACAGCCACAGGCCCAGCGCCGGTCCCACCGCCAGCCACGGCAGCACGCTGGCCAGCGGCCAGCTCGCGGCGGCCCGCACAAACAGTTCGATGCTCAGCACCGAGATGGCAAACCCGATGCAGTTGGCAAAGGTCAGCACACTGCCGGCCACCTCCGGCGGCGCATTGCGGGCCGTCAGGGTGGAAAACTGCGGCGAGTCACCCGAGACGGTGATGCCCCACAGCAGCAGCCAGGCCAGAAACAGCGGCAGCGGCGCCCCCAGCATCCAGGGCGATGCGAGGCAACACCCGCCGCTGATGGCCAGTTGCACCTGCGCCACGCGCGCACTGCCCAGGCGCCGCACCAGCAGGCCACCGCCGATACAGCCCAGCGCGCCCGAGGCGATCACCCAGAATGAGGCGGCGCTCACCGCCGACCCGGCCAGGCGCGTCGCCACCATCAGCGGCACCAGCACGAAAAAGGCGTAGAGCTCCCACATGTGTCCGAAGTAGCCGAACACCGAGGCGCGTACACGTTTGTCCGACCAGATCAGCCCCAGCGCCCGCGGTGTGATGCGCGCGCCGCGTGCCTGCCACGGGCTGTCGGGTACCAGCCAGGCCGTGGCGATGCCACCGAGCGCCGCCAGCAGCGACACCCCGAGGATCACCGACTGCCAGGACCCGACACCGCCGCTACCAACCAGCGCGCGCAGCCCGTGCGGCAGGGCCGTACCCAGTACCAGCGCACCGATCAGCACACCCATCACCGCACCCAGGCGTTCGCGGTACCAGCTGGCTGCGATCTTCATGCCCACCGGGTAAATGCCCGCCAGCACAAAGCCCACGCCGAAGCGCAAGCCCAGCAGCGCCGCCAAGTCGTCAGGCACCAGCACGGTGGCGGCGTTCAGGGCAGCGCCCAGCAGGGAACACAGCAAAAACACCCGCGCCGGTGGAAAACGGTCGGCCAGCATCAGCAAGGCAAACACCAGCGTGCCCGCCACAAAACCCAGCTGTACCGCAGAAGTCAGGCTGGCCACTGCCGTCGCCGGCAGCCCGCCCGCCTGCTGCAAATCAGGCATGACGGCATTGGCCGCAAACCACAGGGACGTGCCGGCAAACTGCGCCAGCACAATCACCGGCAGGATGCGGCGGGGCACGGCAGAACTCATGCCGCGGCCCGGTCAGGGGTATGCACCGGCGACAGGTCCGCTCCGGCTTTGGTTTGTGCGGCCTTGCGGTCGGCCACGACCTTTTGCGCCGAGGGGCGCTCGCCGATGAACTTGACGTAGGCCTTGTAGTCCACCCCGCCGGCCAGCAGCAGGTCTTCGCCAAACGCGGCCTTGCTGGCCATGCCGACCAGCGGCAGGTTGGCGAACGCCGCGCAGTCGG
>JAKFXR010000110.1 GCA_021731285.1 Polaromonas sp.
GTCCGACAAGTACGCCCGCTATCGCCAGCAAATGGAAAAGGTCGACGGCAGCGGCATCTATTCCCTTGTCTGCGAGACCAACCAACCGCTGCGGCTGACCCAGGCCGAGCTCGAAGCCCATCCGCGCTGGCGTGGTTTTGGCAACTATGCCGACAAACACCCGGCCATGCGCGGCTGGCTGGCTGTGCCCCTGACGGGGCGCGACGGCACCAACATGGGCGTGCTGCAGCTTTCGGACAAGCTGGAGGGGGAATTCACCCAGCAGGACGAATACATTGCCACCGAACTGGCCCAGTTGACCTCCATCGCCATCCAGAATGTCAGACTGCTGGCGCAGGTGCGGGACCTGAACACCGGGCTCGAAGAAAAAATCGCCCAGCGCACCAGCGAACTGTCCCGGCAGGAGGCCCTGTTGCGCACGCTGGCAGAGCAGGCGCCGCAGCCGATCTGGACCATCGACCCGCATGGCGCGGCAACCTTCATCAGCCGCGCCTGGTATGAACTGGCGGGAGGCGAGCCCCCCGACTGGTACGGCCAGGGCTGGCTGGCCCTGATCCATCCTGACGACCTGGAGCCCGTCACCCAAAACTGGCTCGCCTCCTGCAAGTCGGCAGCCCCTTTCGTGGGAACGCGACGCCTGCGGGCCCGCGACGGGACCTACCACACCATGTCGTACCGCGCCTCGCCTGTCTACGGTGAGGATGGCAAAGTCATTTTCTGGGTGGGGATCGACGTGGACATCACAGAGATCAAGGCCATTGAAGCAGCCCTGCGCCTGTCCAATGCCGAGCTGGAGGCTTTTTCCTATTCCGTCTCGCACGACCTGCGCTCGCCACTGAACACCGTCGACGGCTTCAGTCGCCTGCTGGCCAAAGAGCTGGGCAGCAGTGAATCCGGCAAGGTCAGGCACTACCTCAACCGCATTCAGTCGGGCGTGAGCCAGATGGGCAACCTCATCGAAGGATTGCTGTCCCTGGCGCATGTGGCGCGGCTGGAGCTGCGCCGTGAACCCGTCAACCTGAGTGCACTGGCCAGTGAAATCCTGGAGCGCTTGCAGGCCACAGACCGCTCGCGCCAGGCGGTGTTCAAGGTCGAGCCGGGTCTTTTTGTGCACGGAGACGGCCGCCTGATCCGGTCGGTGATGGAGAACCTGCTGGGCAACGCGTGGAAGTTCAGCTCACGGCGCGCCCTTGCCGAAATCAGTTTCGGAAAAGTGGCTCAGTCAGATGCCTTTTTTGTGCGCGACAACGGCGCCGGTTTTGACATGGCCTACGCCGACAAACTTTTCGGCACCTTCCAGCGCCTGCACAGCGTATCGGAGTACGCAGGGACCGGCATCGGGCTGGCCACGGTCGCCCGGGTCATCCAGCGGCACGGCGGCACCATCTGGGCCGAGTCCCGGCCCGACGAGGGTGCGACCTTTACCTTTACGCTGCCAGACGACCCCTGAGGGTTCCCCAGGCATGCCCCGACTCAGAGCAAAGGCCTGAGCTCGCGGGCCGCGTCCAGCAGCAGCGGCAGCAGTTCATCCTGCAAGCGGGCCGCAGGCAGCCGTTGGGGCGATGCCACCACATTGAGCGCCGCCACTGTTTTCCCCTGCATGTTTCGCAGCGGCACAGCCAGGGCATGCACGCCCAGTTCGTGCTCCTGCGATGCCAGACAGAAGTCGTCCGCTCGGACCTGCTCAACCACGGAGCGAAACGCCTTGAGATCCACCAGGGTGTGTGTGGTCAGACGGGACAGCGTGCGGCCCTTGAGCCACTGGGTGAAAGCGGCTTTGGGTTGAGCGGCCAGCAACACACGCCCGGTTGAGGTGGCATGGGCCGGCAGGCGTGCACCCAGATGCAACCCAAACGCCAGAACGCGCACGGCGCCGTCGGAGGCGCTTTTCCATTCGTAGCCACTGCGCCCTACCACCACGACTTCATCACCGTCCAGCACACCGACCGAGAACGACTCCTGCGTTTGAGCCGCCAGGCGGTTCAGTGTGGGCTGGATGGCGCGCGGCAGCCGCGCAGAAGCCAGGTAGCTGCCGGAAAAGCGCAGCACCTTGGGCGCCAGCCAGAAATAGCTGCCATCGGTTTCAAGATAACCCAGATGAGCCAGCGTCAGCAGATGCCTGCGGGCCGCTGCCCGCGTGATTCCGGCTCTTGCTGCCGCCAGGGTGGCATTCAGCCGCTGGCGATGGAAATCAAAACTCTCCAGCACCGCCATGCCTTTGGCCATGCCTTCAATCAGGTCGGCTTTGGCAATGGGAAAGCTGCCCTGGGCGGCACGGGTGGATGGGGTCGGGCTTGCGCTCATTGCGCGATCATCGCACAAGTGAGCCGTTGACCGTGCAAGCCTGTCCTGTGCGCATGGCCAGCGCCGCCCCTGCCGCCTAAGCTTGCATGTCCAGAAAACAAGGAGACAGACATGCGTACCCAGGTTGCCATCATCGGTGCGGGCCCCTCCGGCCTGCTGCTTGGCCAGCTGTTGCACAAGGCTGGTATCGACGCGGTGATTGTGGAGCGCCAGAGCGGAGACTACGTGCTCGGCCGCATCCGCGCCGGTGTGCTGGAGCAGGTCTGCATTGACCTGCTCGACGAAGCCGGCATCGGCCAGCGCATGCACCAGGAGGGCCTGGTGCACGGCGGCTTTGACATGTTGTTCAAGGGCGAGCGCCACCGCATCGACATGAACCGCCTGACGGGTGGCAAAAACGTCATGGTCTACGGCCAGACCGAAGTCACCCGCGACCTGATGGATGCGCGCCAAGCGGCAGGCCTGACCACCATTTACGAAGCGGGCAAAGTGTCAGTGCACGGCTTCGACACCAACAAGCCGCGCGTGCGCTACGAAAAAGACGGCCAGACGCATGAGATCGAGTGCGACTTCATTGCCGGCTGCGACGGCTTTCACGGCGTGTGCCGCGCCAGCGTGCCCGATGGCGCGGTCAGTGAGTACGAGAAAATCTACCCTTTCGGCTGGTTGGGCGTGCTGTCGGAAACACCGCCAGTGCACCACGAACTCATCTACGTCAACAGCACGCGCGGCTTTGCGCTGTGTTCGCAGCGCAGCGCCACCCGCAGCCGCTACTACCTGCAGGTCCCCCTGACCGACAAGGTCGAAGCCTGGTCGGACGACGCTTTCTGGAACGAGCTGCGCCTGCGCCTGGACGCGGGCGGCCGCGACAAACTGGTCACCGGTCCTTCGATCGAAAAAAGCATCGCCCCGCTGCGCAGCTTTGTCGCCGAGCCCATGCGTTTTGGGCGCATGTTCCTGGCCGGGGATGCCGCCCACATCGTGCCGCCCACCGGCGCCAAGGGTTTGAACCTCGCCGCCACCGACGTGAAATACCTGTCGGGCGCGTTCATAGAGTTTTACGCCGAAAAAAGCGAAGCCGGTATCGACACTTATTCCGAGCGCTGCCTCAAGCGCATCTGGCGCGCCGAGCGTTTCTCATGGTGGTTCACCAGCCTGATGCACCATTTCCCGGAGAACGGCCCGATCGGCCAGAAGCTGCAGGACGCGGAACTGGACTACATCGTCCACTCGGAAACCGGCGCCCGCTCGGTCGCCGAAAACTACGTCGGCCTGCCGCTCGATTTCGGGACTTGACGCAGCCGGCGCGCTGGCGTGAGCTACTAACGGCCTGCCGCGCCCCCATCAGGCACATTGACCAGCAGGTCACCCGGCTGGCAGTCCAGAAATTCGCAGATCTTCAGCAGCGTGTCAAAGCGCACGCCCTTGACCTTGCCCTGCTTGAGCAGCGACAGGTTGGCCTCGGTGATGCCGACATACGCCGCCAGGTCCCTGGACCTGGCTTTGCGACGGGACAGCATCACGTCAAGCGTGACAACGATGGACACGAACGCAGCTCCTCTTCAAACGAACTGCGCGTTCTCTTCGGCAAGTGCCACGGCCTTGGCCATGACTGCAGCAATCTGCCACACCATGCCGGCAAACAGCAGGGTCAGCAACTCATTGCTGCCCAGGCCGATCGCCAGCGCGCGCTGACCTGCCGGTGCGCCCAGGGTCAACACCACACTCGCAGCCATGGCTGCAAAAAAACCGGTCACCACAGACGCAAAGATGCCCGCGGCAAAGCCGCGCAGGTAACGCACGGTGCGCAGGCTCAAGTACTCGCCCTGCGAAAACCCGGAAAAGCAGCGCATGGCGCACACCAGGCCATACGACGCACAGCACACAGGCACCAGGCCCAGCACCACCGCGATGCCGCGTTGCATCAGGCTCACGTCAAGCATTTGGGCCTGCAACACCGACATCGTCACGCCCGCCCTGAGCAGCAATGCCTGCGTTGAAATGCTCGTCAGGTGGTACAGCGCCGCCAGCGGAAGAGTGACCGCCAGCAGAGCGCAGGCCCAGGCAAAAGCACTGTTGAGGCGCTGGACATCGGGGCCTGACAGGGTGGAAGCGCTGAGGGTGGTTTTCATGCTGGACCTTTCTGGGACCTGGAACCGTAGATAAGTGACAAAATAATTGTAAAACAATAATTAATTATTGTAAAACAGATATTTTTTACCATCATCCTCGCGTCGGGGCGGCTCGGGGTTTTCAGGGTAAATTGACCCCAAGCCCTTCCCGCCACATGACAACCAGAGCAAACATCGCCATGCCCTCCCCCACTGGATCCAAACGCGTCTCCACCAAGCCACTTCAGGGTGTCCGTATCCTGAGCCTGGCGTTGAACCTGCCCGGGCCTGCAGCGCTGATGCGCTGCCAGCAGATGGGCGCAACTTGCACCAAGCTGGAGTCGCCCGCGGGTGACCCCATGGGCCAGTACAACCCTGCCGCTTATGCTGCGTTGCATGCCGGTGTGCGTGTCGGCGTTGCCGACCTCAAGACGCAAGCTGGCCAGAAAATTCTGCACCGGGCTCTCGCCAAAACGGACGTCCTGCTGACCTCGTTCAGGCCATCGGCACTGGTCAAGCTGGGGCTGACCTGGAAGGCCTTGCACAGGCTTTATCCGGCGCTGTCACAGGTGGCAATTGTGGGCGCTGCTGGCGAGCGCGGTGAAGAGCCCGGCCATGACCTGACCTATCTCGCCGAAAACGGCCTGATCACCGGACTGGAGCTGCCGGCCACGCTGTACGCAGACATGAGTGGCTCACTCATGGCCGTGGCGGCGGTGCTGCAGGCGGCCATGCTCAAGCAGGAACGTTATGCAGGCACCGGCGAGCCGCATCCCAAAGGCGCTTTTTTTGAGGTGGCGCTGTCCGATGCGGCGAGCTACCTGGGCCTGCCACGCGCCTGGGGCCTGACCGCGCCCGGCGCGGCCGTGGGTGGTGGGCACGCCGGCTACAAGGTGTATCCCTGCAAGGATGGCCGCGTGGCCGTGGCGGCGCTGGAGCCGCACTTCGCGGCCAGCCTGTGCGCCGCTTCAGGCGTGGCGATGAAAGACATGAAAACCATGTTCGCACCCGCCACCCATCAGGCGATTGCCGCTTTTCTGTCCACCCAGACGCGCAAGCAGCTGGACAAGCTGGCTGCAGCGCAGGACATCCCCCTGCACACGCTACCACTTTGATAGCAAGGTGGGGCCGCCACCCAAGGACGGGGGCCCGGTGTCGATCGTTGCGGCAGGCAAGCCACCACTGCGGCGTCTGTTGGCTCATCTGTCCCATTCAGGACATGTATTTCCCGGCGACATCCATTCCAGCGCATAGGATAGGCGTGGCCTTGTTGCGCGTGAGTTGATGAATGCGCGCGGCGGGCCTGAGGCGTGCCGTTGCAACCTGCGCAGCGCAGCCGAATGCTTAACTCACCTTTTTGATCGGAGACAGCACGTGGCCCTTACGAAATTCGGATTCATTGTCACGGGGGACAACTTCGTTCAGTACCAGGGAACGCCGACGTTCTCGATGAAGGTGGTCGGCGTATCGCAACCCTCTGAGGGAATAGCGGCCGCGAAGGAAATGGTTGCCGAGGGAATCCAGTTGATCGAACTGTGCGGCGGCTTCAGCCCGGTATGGGCCGGAAAGATCATCGAGGCCATCGGCTATGCCGTGCCCGTTGGGGTGGTGGCTTATGGACCGGAATCGATCGACGCCATGTTCCATCTGTTCGCCAAGTGAGGCCCGGCTCCCGCCGGCTCAGCCCGCAAGGTCCTGAACCACGGCCATGATGTTGCCCTCGGTATCCCTGAACCAGGCTGCCATGGCCCCGCCGCCGGTGAAGATGCTGCCTTCAGTTTTCATGTCGGGAGTGTCGTACTCTTCAAACACCACGCCGCGGCCCTTGAGCCAGGCCACCGTGGCCCGGATGTCTTCAACTTGCCAGAAAGCGCAACTCGCTTCATTCGTTCCGGCTTTGGGTGTGGGATACATGAACAAAGCTGTTTCGTTGCCACACTGAAAACTCAGTCCCGGCCCCACCGTTTGTGCGGGGCCCAGGCCCAGCGCGTCTTCATAAAACTTGCGTGCCCGGTCCAGCTTGCTGACGGGTACGTAGGCGTAAAGCGGCGCGCTCTTGAGCACGTTGTTTCCTTGAGTCGGGTTACACCAGTCTATGGCGGGCGACAGAATCCTTAAAGCGACCAAGGGAAACTGCGTGCAAGCGGTGTAACGGTGCCACACATTCCCCGCATCCGCTACTAAAATAATAGCAATGCCGGTCCGCCACCAAAGGGCGCGCGGCCTGTTTGCCTCTCATGGACGGGTGAATGGCGTCCGTGCAGACCCGGGCCATACTTTGCAGGCATCAAATCGCCGTCTGGCCCTTGAGCGGCGGCCAAACCATGCTATTGAAAGAATAGCAAGTGGCAGCCACCCACGACCACAGCGGCCAGATGTACCTAGCGCAGTTTGCGTGCTGAGGGCTTGCCGCCAGGCTTGCCCGAGCCGTTGTCACGCGGCGGCAGGCCGGTGTGCTGGGTCAGGATGCGGCCCTTGACCGGCGTCACAGTCTTCAATGCCACCGCGGTTGAATTTTTGCGGCGCGCGCTGGTGTAGCCGCCATCGGTCAGCGGCTGAAAGCTCGGAATCAAATGGTGTTTGCCGTTGCCGATCAAATCTGCGCGGCCCATGGTCTTGAGTGCTTCGCGCAGCAGCGGCCAGTTGTTGGCGTCGTGGTAGCGCAAAAAGGCCTTGTGCAGGCGTCGCCGCTTGTCGCCGCGCACGATGTCCACCGTCTCGCTGTCGCGCGTGATCTTGCGCAGCGGATTTTTGTTGGTGTGGTACATCGTGGTGGCCGTGGCCATCGGTGACGGATAAAAGGTTTGCACCTGGTCCGCGCGAAAGCCGTTTTTCTTGAGCCAGATCGCCAGGTTCATCATGTCTTCGTCGCTGGTGCCCGGGTGGGCGGCAATGAAGTAGGGAATCAAAAACTGCTTCTTGCCGGCCTCCAGGCTGTACTTCTCGAACATCTGCCTGAACTTGTCATAACTGCCGATGCCGGGCTTCATCATCTTGGTCAGCGGACCCTGCTCGGTGTGTTCGGGTGCGATCTTGAGGTAGCCACCCACGTGGTGCGTCACCAGCTCTTTCACATACTCGGGGCTTTGCACCGCCAGGTCATAGCGCAGGCCGGAGCTGATCAAAATCTTCTTCACGCCCTTGAGCGTCCGCGCGCGGCGGTACATCTTGATCAGCGGATTGTGGTCGGTGTTGAGGTTGGAGCAGATGCCGGGGTAGACACAACTCGGCTTGCGGCAGGCTGATTCGATCTCCAGCGACTTGCAGCCTATGCGGTACATATTGGCGGTAGGCCCGCCCAGGTCAGAGATCGTGCCGGTGAAACCCTTGACGGTGTCGCGTATCGCCTCGATCTCACGGATCACCGAGTCTTCCGAGCGGCTCTGGATGATGCGGCCTTCGTGCTCAGTGATCGAGCAGAAGGTGCAGCCGCCAAAACAACCGCGCATGATGTTGACGCTGAAGCGGATCATTTCCCACGCGGGAATTTTGGTGGCGCCGTCGTGGCTGCCGTTCTCGTCGGCATACGAAGGGTGCGGAGAACGCGCGTACGGCAAATCGAACACGTAGTCCATCTCAGCCGTGGTCAGCGGGATCGGCGGCGGTGTGATCCAGACGTCGCGTGCGGTGGCGCCCTCCCCGTGTGCCTGCACCAGTGCGCGTGCGTTGCCGGGGTTGGTCTCGAGGTGCAGCACGCGGTTGGCGTGCGCGTAGAGCACTGCGTCGCTTTTGACCTGCTCGTAAGACGGCAGGCGGATGACCGAACGGTCGCGCGGCGGCACCTTGATCTTGCCCTGCATGTGGGGCAGGTTGGGGTTGGGCACGAAGGTCAGCGGCTTGATGGCGGGGTTGGCCAGCGGCGCCCTGGCAAGTACCGGAGACCCTGCGGACTCGGCCTGCACGGCCACCGCAGCCGCCTCGTCCTCCCGCGCGCAACTGGCGCCCTGCTCTTTGGCCTGCTCCGAAATCATCAGGTAGGGGTTCACATGCGCCTCGACGCGGCCCGGCGCGTCCACACTGGTGGAGTCGATCTCGAACCAGCCCTGCGCGGTCTCGTCACCGCTGCGGCGCAGAAAGGCCGTGCCGCGGATGTCGGTCATGCTGGTCACCGGCTCTTTGGCGGCCAGGCGATGCGCGATTTCAACAATCGCGCGCTCGGCGTTGCCGTACAGCAGCAGGTCGCACTTGGCGTCGATCACGACAGAGCGGCGAACCTTGTCGGACCAGTAGTCGTAATGCGCAATGCGCCGCAGCGAGCCTTCAATACCGCCCAGCACGATGGGCACGTCCTTATAGGCCTCACGGCAGCGCTGCGAATACACCAGCGCCGCGCGGTCGGGCCGTTTGCCACCTATGTCGCCGGGCGTGTAGGCGTCGTCGCTGCGGATCTTGCGGTCCGCCGTGTAGCGGTTGATCATCGAGTCCATGTTGCCGGCGGTGACGCCGAAAAACAGGTTGGGTTTGCCCAGCACCTTGAAAGGCTCGGCGCTTTGCCAGTCAGGCTGGGCGATGATGCCGACGCGAAAGCCCTGGGCCTCCAGCATGCGGCCTATGACGGCCATGCCGAAGCTGGGGTGGTCCACATAGGCGTCACCCGTGACGATGATGATGTCGCAGCTGTCCCAGCCCAGAACGTCCATCTCGGCCCGGCTCATGGGCAGGAATTTGGCCGTGCCAAAGCGGCTGGCCCAGTACTTTCGGTAGCTGGTCAGCGGTTTTGCGGCGCGCGCGAAAAAGGAAACGTCGATGGGGGCGTTCATGCAGGCTTTGGGGGTAACCCTGCATTTTAAGGTTTTAAGCCCTGCCGTGCGCCTTTATGGGTACTTGCCGCTTCAGGACGCCCCGCGTGCCGGATGGCTTTACCGGCTGCGCAGGATGGCTCGTGCAGCCGCCATGTCACGGTCATAGACGGCTTTGGCTTCGCGGCGGCAGGACGTGCGATCGGCAGCAGCCATCGCGGCGCATTCACGCAGGTACTCCTTGTAGCCGCCGCCGGCCTCATTGATGGCCGTGCGGTACTTCTGCTGCGGCGTCACGTCAGGAACAGCGCCGCGTTCGAGCAGGCGTTCCTCAAGGGCAACCGGTTGCGCCAGGGCGGCAGACGCCGCCAGCGCGAAGGCGGCGAACATCGGGAAAGAGAATTTTGTTGTCATGTGAAGTCCTTGGTAATGCGGGATGGGACAGGCCCTGCTGGCCGGAAAACGCTTACTTGCGGCCCGAGCTGTTGGGCATGTGTTGCTGGTGCAGGGGCGGTTTGTCCGGCATGTTTTGCGAGTCCACCCGCGCCCTGACGCTGGCCGGGCTGCGTGCGGCTTTCTCGGCAATGGCCTGCTGGCTGCCCAGCGGTTTGGGATGTTTGGCGCCACCGGCCAGGCCGGTTGCGTCTGGTTTGCCTCGTTTCATGGTTTTCTTTCCGGAGCCTGAGGGCCCCTTGTGTCAACCACCTTAAGCCCACGCCACGGGCCCAAGCGTCAGCAGGTGCGCCCCGCGTATGTAGGACAGCTGCAAACAGGCATAAAAAAGCCAGGCGCTATGGCCTGGCTCTGTTCTGAAAACGGGCAGATTCAGGGCTGAACGGTCATCTGGCCACGAATTTCGCCAGCCGGAAATTTGGCGGTATGGATGTTGACGTACCACCGGCCTGCCAGCAAATCGGCAGCCTGCGCAGCCGTCAGCGTGGCCTGGCCAGCCATGGGGCTGGTGATGGGGCTTGCAAATCCGAGCGCCACGCCTGCATTGGTACCCACCATGGCCGGGCCATGGAAATGACCGGCCGTTGCGGGTCCGCTCAGGTTGTCGTAAGTCATCTGCCAGCGCAGCAGGCTGGTTTCCTTGTTGAACATGGCATCAACCTTGCCGGTGGCATTGCTGGCCACAGGCGGCACTTCATTGGCTGCGCGCAGCTGGGTGGTCAGCGTCACCATGGGTGAGGTCTTCTGCATCATGCCGCAGCCGGCGACCAGAGCCACCACGGCAGTGGCTGCAAATGCAGCCCGGACGGTACGGATCAAACTTGTCATTTTTTTGCTCCAGTTGTTGAAAAACACCGTTGTATCTTAGAACGGCACGGCAGACAAAGCTTGTAGGACATTCCCCCATCCCCAGCTGTCTGCACATATAAAAAATCAGGGTTTGCCCTTTGCCCTCATGTACAACGCGCTATTCATTTAATAGCAAAACGCCGCTCCATTTTCTTGCTGAATCCGGCGTCCTACGGCATGCGCTGTTTCCTTCTGACAGCCTCAGCCTGCCGCTGTATCTAGATTCGATGCTCGGGCAACGTGCCTGAGATCGCCGGCACCGGCGTGCCGTACAAGAGGAGCAAACATGGCATCACGCGCTTTATGGAAGGGAGCCATCAGCTTCGGGCTCGTGCATATTCCCGTCGCGCTGCATTCGGCCACCTCCGACAGCGGGCTGGACTTTGACTGGCTGGACAAGCGCAGCATGGACCCGGTGGGCTACAAGCGCATCAACAAAAAAACCGGCAAGGAAATCACCAGGGAAAACATCGTCAAGGGCATCGAGTACGAAGATGGCCAGTACGTGGTTCTGACCGACGAGGAAATCGCTGCCGCCTACCCCCGGACCACCCAGACGATTGAGATTGAAAGTTTTGTCTCCAACGCAGACATTCCCTTTGTTTATCTGGAACGGCCCTACTACGTTGCACCCATCAACAAGGGCAAAAAAGTCTATGCGCTGCTGCGCGATACCCTGCTGCAAACCCAGAGAGTCGGCATTGCGCGCGTGGTCATCCAGACCAGGCAGCACCTCGCGGTGCTGGTGCCTTCCGGTCCGGGCCTGATCCTGAACCTGCTGCGCTGGGGCGCGGACATCCGCTCCTGGGAAGACCTGGATTTGCCGCCCCAAGGCGCCAAGGCGGCGGGTTTGACCGACAAGGAAATGGCCATGGCCAAACAACTGGTTGACGACATGACGGACAAATGGAAGCCCGAAAAATTCACCGACTCCTTCAAGGACGCGATCCTCGCGCTGGTGGAAAAAAAGGCCAAAGAGGGCAAGCTCGAAACGGTGGAACAGCCTGAAACCGATGAAACGTCCGGCGCGTCATCGGGCGCCAAAATCATCGACCTCACCGAACTGCTGCAGCGCAGCCTGCGCAAGGGCGGCGACGTTGCCCCCGCCAAAACCAAAGCCAAAGCGGCCCCCGCCCGCAAGGCGGCGGCAAAAAGCACAGCGCGGGCACAAAAACGCGCCGCCTGAGCGACTGGCAGCATAAGGCAGCAGCATGGGCGCCAGCGACCTCCTGAAAACCTACCGCGCCAAGCGCGACTTCACGCGCACGCCTGAACCAGCCGAAGGCGGCGCCCGTTCGGACAAGGCGCTCAGCTTCGTGATCCAGAAACACGCGGCGCGCAACCTGCACTACGACTTCCGGCTGGAGTTGCAGGGCACGCTGAAAAGCTGGGCCGTTCCCAAGGGTCCCAGCCTGGACCCCGACGTCAAGCGCATGGGCGTGCACGTCGAGGATCACCCGCTCTCGTATGCATCTTTTGAGGGCAACATTCCTGCAAAACAATACGGCGCCGGCGATGTGATCGTCTGGGACCGCGGCGTGTGGACGCCGGTGGGCGACCCGGTTCAGGGGCTCAAAAAAGGCAAACTCAAATTCCAGCTGCACGGGGAAAAACTTCAGGGCGGGTGGACACTGGTGCGCATGCATGGGCGCGGCACTGAAAGTCAGGAACCCTGGCTGTTGATCAAGGAAAAGGACGCGCATGCCCGGCCTGAAAAGGAGTTTGATGTACTGGCGGCCCTGCCCAACAGCGTTCTGACCGGCAAGCCCCTGCCGGGGACTGCCGCGGCAGCAGCCAGGGACACACCTGCAGCGAAGGCCCGCAAAACCGCTGCGCCGCCGGCAAAAAAAACGTCGCGCCAAAAAACGCCGGAGCCCGGTATTCCGCCAGGCGCGGTCAAGGCCGCATTGCCACCCACGCTGGCACCACAACTGGCCACGCTCGTTGAGCGCGTCCCTCCGGACCCGCAAGGCTGGGTTTACGAAATCAAGTTCGACGGCTACCGCCTGCTGGTGCGCATCGACGGCAAGGATGTCCGGTGCTTCACCCGCAACGCCAGGGACTGGACTGCCAGACTGCAGCCGCTGGCCAAAGCCGCCGCCAGCCTGGGCATCAGCTCAGGATGGCTGGATGGCGAAATCGTGGTGATGAACGATCAAGGCCTGCCGAGCTTTGGCGCGCTGCAGAACGCCTTTGACCGCGCCAGCACCGCCCGCATTGTTTACTACGTGTTTGACCTGCCCTTTTTTGAGGGACTGGACCTGCGCCAGCTTCCACTGACCCAGCGCCGTGAAATCCTGCGCACGGCGCTTACCCGCTCACCCCATCCCGACATCCGGTTCAGTGAAGCCTTCGACCAGTCACCCCAGGACATGCTGACCTCGGCGCGGACTTTGGGTCTGGAAGGCGTGATCGGCAAGCGCGCCGATTCGGTCTACACCTCACAGCGCTCCACCAACTGGATCAAGCTCAAAACCCAGTTGCGCCAGGAGTTCGTTGTCGGTGGCTATACCGCGCCCAAAGGGGCCCGCGCCGGGCTCGGTGCGTTGATGCTCGGCGTGCACGGCGCAGACGGCAAGCTGCTGTATGCCGGCAACGTTGGTACGGGCTTCAGCGACAAAACACTGCAAGACCTCAAGACGCGCCTGTCCGCCCTGCACAGCACCCGTTGCCCGTTCGACCCGCCGCCAGCCGGTGTCAAAGGCCAATGGGTCAAGCCCCAATTACTCGCTGAGGTCGCCTTTGGGGAATGGACCGCCAGCGGGCATATCCGCCATTCGGTGTTTCAGGGCCTGCGCATCGACAAGCCAGCCACCCGCATCCCGCGTGAAACGCCCAGCTCACTGAAAGCGGCGCAGGCGCCCCCCATCGCTGCGGGCAGCGCGGCGCTGCAGGCACTGCGTATCACGCATCCCGAGCGCGTGATTGACGAGAGCACAGGATTTACCAAACGCGACCTCGCCCACTACTACGACAGCGTGGCGGCCCTCATGCTGCCGCATCTGAAAGCCAGACCGACATCGCTGGTGCGCGCGCCCTCAGGCATTGGCGGTGAGCTGTTTTTTCAGAAACACGCCGAAGCCGGGGCCATTGCGGGCATCAAGTTGCTGGATCCCGCGCTGGACCCCGGACATGCGCCGCTGATCGAAGTCCCGTCAGTTGCAGGCCTGCTGGCAGCCACTCAGCTCAATGTGGTGGAGTTTCACACCTGGAACGCGACCACCCGCAGCATCACCAGGCCCGACCGCATGACTTTTGATCTGGATCCCGGCGAAGGCACAGGCTGGCCCGAGGTTCAGGAAGCCGCCCAACTCGTGCGCAGTTTTCTGGAACAACTGGGTTTGCCATGCTTTCTGAAAACCAGCGGCGGCAAGGGCTTGCATGTGGTCGTGCCACTCAAGCCTTCGCATGACTTCGACACGGTCAAGGACTTTTCACATGCCATCGTCAAGCACCTTGCCCGCGTGGTGCCCCAGCGCTTCGTGGCGAAAAGCGGACCCAAAAACCGGATCGGAAAAATTTTTGTGGACTACCTGCGCAATGGTTTTGGTGCGACCACGGTTTCAGCATGGTCGGCACGCGCGCGGCCCGGGCTGGGCATCTCGGTGCCGGTCAGCTGGGACGAATTGCCGGATTTGACAGGAGGCGCGCACTGGACGGCCCTCAGCGTCCAGACACGTCTTGCCGTCGGCAACGCGCCCTGGGATGCTTATGCCGGGGCGCGTACCGGTTTGTCCGCCGCCATGCGCACCATGGACTACCAGCCCGCCAATCGATGACACCTTGGCGGCGCGGCCCCACGTAGGACCGCCATCACAAGGCAGCGGGACGCACGCTGACAAAGACGCGGCCTGCCAGCCACTCGCCCGCCAGGGCTGCTGAATCTATCGTCAGCACATCACCCATCTGACCTTCTGCCGGGGACATCACCACCCGGACCCCTGCGAGTCAGACGTGTATTTTTTCGGAGCACGCCATGAAGCTTTTTGTTCTCGCCCTGCCGGTGTTTTTTGCCGCGGCGATGCTGGCCGGATGTCCCCAGTCCAAAGTGCCCGACACCCCACCCATGGTGCCGCAGCCCAAAGCCAGCCGGATGGCGCCTGACAGCGCCGCCTCCGGGCAGTGGCAGCTCCCGCGCATTGCCACGCCATGAAGGCGCAACTTTGGCTGGTGGCGCTGGCCCTGACTGCCGTCGCGGGGTGCACCTCATCCCCCATGGCCAGCCAGGTACCGGCGCGCATGGTGGAGTCCGAAGGTCAAAGCTACAAGGTGGAGCAACTGACAGCCAGCACCTGGACAGTCGGCCTGCCGCGAACACTTGCAGAAGGCCCCAACAAAACCGCCAGCCTGGTCAAGGCAATTGAAAAGGCATCCAACTGCAAGGTCACCGACAGCAGCTACGGCCAGGAAGGCAAGGCGCTCAACGCCCAGGTCGATTGCGGTGTGAAACCCAAAAACCCGTGATGCGCCGACTACCCGCACAAACACACAAAGCGTTGCAAACGCTCAGCCAGCGCCACTCAACTTTACCGGCCATGCGGTAAACACCGGCAGCGTCCACAACACACTGCCCATAACCACAAGGAGAACCTCATGAACCTGAATCGCCCCACCAAACATCTTTTGCTTGCCGCCCTGCTCAGTGCAGGCATGGCCCTGCCCGCAGTGGCGCAGGTCAACATCAACATCAACCTGGCACCGCCGCCACCGCAGCAGGAGGTGATACCCGTGCTAGCGCCCGACAGACTATGGGCACCGGGCTACTGGGCGTGGAACGGCGACCGCCATGTCTGGGTCAAGGGCAAGACCATCGTTCGGCGCGAGGGGTACCGCTGGGCGCCAGATCACTGGGAGAAACGCGACACCGGCTACCACCGTCAGCCGGGCTACTGGGTGCGGGACGCGAACTATGTGAAGGTCAAGGAGAAAAAAGCCAAAAAACGCAAGCATGACCACGATGACGATGACGATGACGATCATGAAGGCCATGACAGGAACGGCAAAAACGGCAAACATGGCAAGGGCCACCACAAGGACTGATGCCCCGTCAAAAAAAAGCTGGCTCGAGGCCAGCTTTTTTACGTCAACGCATCACTCAGGAGGCCGCTTTCAGCGCGTCACGCATGGCCTTGATCCCT
>JAKFXR010000163.1 GCA_021731285.1 Polaromonas sp.
GTTGCCATCGACAGACTGGTCGATTTTCCTGAGGCTGCCCCACCCCGCCGGCCGCCCATGCCGGCCAACAAGGTTGCGGCAAGGCCGATGCCGGTTACAACATGGACAGCCGAACTGTTCGACCGCATGTCGCCGCAGCAGTTCGACAGGGTCTGTCACACATTGTTTGCCCAAAGTGGTCTGGAAACCCGTGTCGAATCCCATGGCGCAGCCGGTGGTGTGACCATCTGGCTTCATTCACGCCATGCACAACAGGGCAAGAACAGCCTCGTATCGGTGGCAGTGTGCAAGTCGTGGTCAAGCCAGCCGGTGCTGACGGCTCGCGAAATTCATCCCGTGCTGGCCTTGATGGCGGCGCGGGAACTCAAGCGTGCAACCTATGCAACCGCATCAAAGTTCACCGAGAACGCCCGCACGTTTGCCAAATCCAAAGGCGTCAATGCGCTGGACAGGTCCGGATTGCTCACGCTGATCGCCACGCGCACACCAGCGCAGCAACAGGCCTTGCTGGCCATCGCAACCGGCAAATCCTGAGAAACCCCCTGTCGTTCTACAAGCGCAGGGAGCCGCTGCCAAACAGGCCCAGCAAGCCGATGACAATCAGATAGATCGCCACGATGTAATTGAGCAGCCGGGGCATGATCAGGATAAGGATGCCGGCAATCAGTGAAACGACGGGGCCAATGCTGAGTTGGAGATTCATGGGTGTTCCTGGGGATGATGACTTGAAGTTCTGCAACCACAGAGGGCTGCTGAAAGACCGCTTCAATTTACCGTGCGGCTCGAGCCCGGTCTGTAGGACGAAGCGGGCAGATGAATCAGCAGGTTTTAGAGCTTTTCAGTTTCCCCGACGCGCGGTTGCCATTTCATGAGCCGGCGCTCGATGCGGCCCACCAGCCCGTCCAGCACCAGAGCAAACGCCGTCAGCACCACAATGCCGGCAAACACCGTGTTGACATCGAAGGTTCCCTCAGCCTGAAGAATGAGGTAACCGACACCCCTTGCCGAGCCCAGGTACTCCCCCACCACTGCGCCCACAAACGCCAGGCCCACGGATGTGTGCAGGCTGGAGAAAACCCAGCTGGTGGCGCTGGGGAGGTAGACAGTGCGCAACAGCTGGCGCTGGCTGGCGCCCAGCATGCGCGCGTTGGCCAGCACCACCGGGCTGACTTCCCTGACGCCCTGATAGACATTGAAAAAAACGATGAAAAAAACCAGCGTGACCGCCAGCGCGACCTTGCTCCATATGCCCAGGCCAAACCACATCGCAAAAATCGGCGCCAGGATAACGCGAGGCATGGAGTTGGCTGCCTTGATGTAAGGGTCGAGGATGGCGCTGGCCGTGGGCGCAAGCGCCAGCCACAGGCCGCACCCCAGACCCAGCATCGTCCCAATGCCAAAAGCCAGCACCGTTTCAAGCAAGGTGGTGCCAAGGTGAATATAGATGTCTGCATTGCCCGCCAGTCCGTCAGGAAACAGCAGACTCGGACCAAAACCAAAAGGCATGAACCAGGACCAGACGCGCCCTGCCACCTTGACGGGTTCACCCAGAAAAAAGGCCAGTTGCTGGTCGCGTGAAGCCAGTTGCCACAGGCCGAGGAAAGCCAGCAGTATCCCCACCTGCCAGACGCGCAGGTTTTTTTCCGATGGTTTGAGGAGTCGCCACATATCAGGCTCCTGCACAGCGAGCGAGACGGCTCTCGATACCAGCAGGGGCCGCGGAACCGGCTCCGCCGGGCGGCAGGCGCAGCGGCCCCCGAGGGGCTGGAGCCCGCGGCTCCAAAGCCGCCTGCGCGGCTTTGGACGGGCGACAGAGACGAAGCCTGTGGCGAGTCGCGGCCTGCAAGGCCTCGGGAGCTACACGCAGTGAGCGACCGTGGGGGCACATTTTCATGCCGCCTTTCGAAGCTGCTGCGCGTAGCCCTTGAGGACCTCATCGCGAAGCACCTGCCAGATCTGCGTGTGCAATTCGATGAAGCGCGGCAGCGTCCGCACTTCGGCCACATTGCGCGGTCGCGGCAGGTCTATGGCGAACTCACCCATGGGACAGGTGGCTGGCCCGGCGGACAGCACCACCACGCGGTCGCTCATGGCAATGGCTTCGTCGAGGTCATGGGTGATGAAAATAACCGCCTTCTTCTTCGCTGCCCACAGGTCCAGCACTTCGTTTTCCATCAGTTGGCGGGTCTGGACGTCCAGGGCAGAGAAAGGTTCGTCCATCAGGATGATGTCGGGATCCAGCGCGAGCACCTGAGCCAGCGCAGTACGTTTGCGCATCCCCCCCGACAGCTGGTGTGGATAGCGGTCACCAAACTCGCTGAGTCCCACGCGGTTCAGCCAGTCTTGGGCCTGTGCCCTCGCCTCGCCGTCCGGCACGCCACGGTACTGCAGGCCAACCATCACATTGTCCATGGCGCTTCGCCAGGGCATCAGCGCTTCGGTCTGGAACATGTAGCCCGCGCGGGTGTTGATGCCTTGCAGCAGCTTGCCAAACACCCTGACTGTGCCCGACGAAGGCTCAAGCAGGCCGGCACCGATATTGAGCAGTGTCGATTTTCCGCAGCCGGTGGGCCCGACCACAGAGACAAACTCGCCAGCCCGGACCCGCAAGGTGGTCGGCCCAACAGCGGTGTAGCTCTTGCCTGCATCGTCCCGCGACCGGAAGGTGCAGGTGATGTCGATCAGCTCGATTGCGTAGTCACTGGCGGTATCGATCGCGGATGGCGGCATGGGTGAATTGTCGCCGCGAACCAGGCTGCTCAACGAAACGCGAGCGACAAGTGAAGTGGGTGTAAAAGTTCAAAGCCAGCCGGGGCCGCGGAACCGGCTCCGCCGGGCCGCAGGCGCAGCGCCCCCTCGGGGGGCAGAGAGCTACGCAAAGCGAGCGAACGTGGGGGCCACATTCAGGCCTTGTATTTTTCCTTGGCGCGCTGGGCAAATTCGTTGGTATAGGTTCTGGCCAACGCAATTTTTTCGGGCTTGATGGTCGGATCAAAACTTGCCAGGGCTCTCAACGCGGTTTTCGCCCCCTCTTCGGGCACAAGACCGTCCAGCGCGATGGCATCGCGCACCTTGTTGAAGGAAGCAAGGTAGAGCGCGCGGTCCCCCAGCAAATAATTTTCGGGGACCGTCTTGATGATGTCGCTCGGACCGGCTGTCTGCAGCCATTTGAGGCCTCGCACAATCGCATTGGCCAGCGCCTGGCAGGTGTTGGGGTTTTTCTGGATGAACTCAATGGGCGCATACAGGCAGGCGGCTGGCATGGGGCCGCCAAACACATCCACCGTCCCCTTGAGCGTACGGGTGTCGGAAATGATCTTCACCTCGCCTTTTTGCTCGAGCATGGTCATCACGGGGTCGGTGTTGCTCATCGCGTCGATCTGCCCCGAACGCATGGCCGCCAACGCGCCAGCCGCAGTGCCGACACCAATAAAACTGACATCACCTGGCTTGATGCCGGCGCGTGACAGCACGAGGTTGGCCATCATGTTCGTCGACGAACCGGGAGCGGAGACGCCAATCTTCTTGCCCCGCAGATCAGCCACCGACTTGTAGTTGGGCATGTTTTTGGTAGACACGCCAAAGGCAATCTGGGGCGCCCTGCCCTGCAACACAAAAGCCTGGAACATCTGGTTTTTGGACTGCAGGTTGATGGTGTGCTCGTAAGCTCCGGAGACCACATCGGCCGAGCCGCCCACCACCGCCTGCAGCGCGCGTGCGCCGCCGGCGAAGTCACTGATCTCGAGCTCCAGACCCTCTGCCTTGAAATATCCGAGCTGCTCACTGATGGTCAGCGGCAGATAGTAAAACGCAGCCTTGCCGCCAACGGCCAGCGCAATTTTTGTTTTCTCGAGTTTGGGCTGGGCGTGAAGGACAGGCAAAGCCAAAGCCGCAACGCCGGCAGCCGCAACGCCAGCGAAAGTTCTGCGGTTGAGGCTGAAAAGAGGGGACATGCTGGGTTCTCCGCTGTATTTTTATGAGTTGAAAACAGCATAGCCAGCAGCAAAAAAAACCGCATCGGTATCATCCCGTGCGGGTTTGTACGGAACGGGTTTGAACGTACCGGGACGGCTTCTAGCGGTAGCCGAGAAGCAGGATCCCGATGTTCACCAGCAAAGCCAGAGACCAGATGACACTGCGGCTTTTTGCCATGTCGGCCACATACATGATGATGTAGGCGATTCGAAGCACAACGAACACAAAAGCGAAGACATCGAGCCGCACCTGAGAAGCCTGAAGCTGGTGCGCGATGATCACGGCGGCAAAGAAAAAAGGCAGGGCCTCGAAGGTGTTGGCCTGTGCATGGTTGGCGCGGGCACGCCATCCGGTCTGCCGGGCCAGCCAGGTGCGGGGGTTGTTGTTGTCATAGCGGCCCTGACGGGATGCATCTTCCGCGGACGCAAACTTGGCAAGTGCCGCACAAATGAACGGAAGCAGCGCTGCAACCAGGATGCAGCCGTAGGCGACAGTGAAACGTGCGTATGTCATGGGGTTGCCTTTCCGTGGCTGTACTGATTGAAATAATGAAACGAAAGGTTACAGGATGGCGGCATGCGGGGACATCTGACGCTGGTTCAGCGGCGGTCGACCAGGGCGTGCGCAATGGTACCCAGATCGACATACTCCAACTCGCTGCCGACGGGCACACCGCGCGCCAGGCGGGTCACCTGCACCCCCCGGCTTTTCAAAGCCTGCGCAATCACATGCGCGGTGGCCTCACCTTCGGCGGTGAAGTTGGTGGCAAGAATCACTTCCTGGACTTCGCGGCTGCCAGCCCCGGCCGGCTCGCCCTGCGCGTTCTTTGGCACGACCCGTTCAAACAGTTTTTGCAATCCGATGTCGTGCGGGCCGATGCCGTCGAGCGGGCTGAGTTTTCCCATCAACACGAAATACAGCCCGCGGTAGGCCAGGGTGCGTTCCAGGGCCGCCTGGTCGGCCGGTGTTTCCACCACGCACAACTTGCTGCGGTCACGCCCGGCGTTGGCACAGGTGCTGCAGATCTCCGACTCCGTGAGCGTGTTGCACAGCGCACAGTGGCCGATGCTCTGCACCGCGTGATCGAGCGCACGCGCAATCTGCAGCGCACCCGGCTTGTCGTGTTGCAGCAAATGAAAGGCCATGCGTGCGGCAGACTTCACCCCCACGCCCGGCAAACGCCGCAACGCCTGGGTGAGACCCTCAAGAGCGTTTGAGTCAGCCATCTGTGAGCAGCAATCGCTTGTTGCATCTGCTTTTGCCAGCCGGGGCCGCGGAACCGGCTTTGCCGGGCCGCAGGCGCAGCGGCCCCCGAGGGGCTGGAGCCTGCGGCTCCAAAGCTGCTTGAGCAGCTTTGGACAGGCGACAGAGGCGAAGCGTCTCGCGAGCCGCGGCCTGCAAGGCCTCGGGAGCTACACGCAGTGAGCGACCGTGGGGGCGCACAATTTTCAGAACGGGAGTTTCATTCCGCCCGGAAGGCCGGGCATGCCGGCAGTCAGCTTGCCCATTTTTTCCTGGCTCAGCTCTTCGGCCTTGCGCACTGCGGCGTTGAAGGCAGCGGCCACCAGGTCTTCCAGCATGTCCTTGTCTTCACCCAGCAAGCTGGGGTCGATCTCGACGCGTTTGACATCGTGCTTGCAGGTCATGGTGACCTTCACCAGACCCCCACCGGCCTCTGCCGTGACCTCGATAAAGGCCAGTTCATCCTGTGCTTTTTTCAGGTTGTCCTGCATGGCCTGCGCCTGCTTCATGAGGCCAGCAAGTTGTCCTTTGTTGAACATGTTTTTTCCTTTTGAATCTGCTGTTGATCATATCGGTTTGCCGCTGGAGCCCACCAGCGGCTTGATGCTTCCGGGAACAATTTTGGCGCCCCAGTCCCGCATCATGGCCTGCACAAAAGGGTCCATCTGGATGGCTTCCTCGGCAAGGCGCTGACGCTCCTGCTGTGCGGCTGCATTGCGCCGGGCAGGCGAATCGGCAACAGGACCAAGTTCGACCACGAGTTTGAGCGTTTCTCCGTCGCCGCCCTGCAGCGCGGCCTGCAAAGCCAGCTGAAGTTTTTCCCGAGCCGCCGCCTGGTTGAGCGACTCGCGCTCCACACGCAGGGTCCAGACGCCGTCCACGCGGTCGCGCAGCTCCGATTGCAAGGCCAGTTCGCGCGCCAGCGCCGACACCATGTCGGCGGCAACCATGCGATTGACAAGCGCCGTCCATTCGTCGCCCAGCGAACTGTCCACCACAGGCAAGGGCGCAACAGCAACCCGAGATTCGTCCCTGATCGCTATGAAATCAGTAGCAGATGAATCTTGCGCCGAAAGGGCTGGAGGCTTGTTTTCCTCGAAAATTCGAGGCGCGGCTGCGGCCTGGACAGGCGCAGTCGCAAGCACTGGCGCAGCAGCCGCGACGACAGGCGCCGGCCTGTCAGATGGCCGTGGCTTTTTTTCGGGCTCGACGGCGCCCCCTGCAGGCAGGGCAGCCCTCTCACCGGGTCGGCCAGCGGGCTTGAAGGCCAGCAGGCGAAGCAGCACCATGGTCAGCGCTGCGTAGTCGTCGGGTGCCAGTCCCAGTTCGGCGCGGCCATGCAGGCACAGGCTGTAGAGTAATTGTGTTTCATCGGCCGGCAGGGTTTGCGCCAGACGGGTGACAGCAGCGGCCTCTGGATCAGCGCTGTCTTCGGTTTCGGCGAGTTCCGGAACAGCCTGAAGCACGGCCATGCGCTGCAGGACGGTGGCCATTTCCTCAAGGGTGGAGGCAGCGCTCAGTCCATTGAGGCGCAGCAACTCGGACGTCTCGACCACCGCCTTGCCATCGCCGACCGCCAGCGCGTCAAGCAACTGGAACACGTAGCTGCGGTCCACACTGCCCAGCATCTGGCGCACACTGGCTTCCTGCAACTGGCCCGAGCCAAACGCAATGGCCTGATCGGTCAGGGACAGGGCATCCCGCATGGAGCCACGCGCCGCACGGGCCAGCAGCCGCAAGGCCAGCGGTTCGGAGATCACGTTTTCTGCCTGCAGCACCTCGGCCAGGTGCTCGTGAATGGTTTCCGGCGCCATCGGGCGCAGATTGAACTGCAGACAGCGCGACAGCACCGTGGCCGGCACCTTTTGCGGATCGGTCGTGGCCAGCACAAACTTGAGATACTCCGGCGGCTCTTCCAGCGTCTTGAGCATGGCGTTGAAGGCCGTGTTCGTCAGCATGTGGACCTCGTCGATCATGAAGACCTTGAAACGGCCCACCACCGGCTTGTAGACCGCCTGCTCCAGCAACTGGGCGATCTCGTCGACCCCCCGGTTCGACGCCGCGTCGAGCTCGGTGTAGTCCACAAAACGCCCGCTGTCGATGTCTGTGCAGGCCTGACACACGCCGCAAGGCTGGTCGGTGATACCGCCCTGCCCGTCCGGGCCCAGGCAATTGAGGGACTTGGCGAGAATACGCGAGATCGTCGTCTTGCCGACACCGCGCGTACCGGTAAACAGGTAGGCGTGGTGCAGCCGCTGGGTGCGAAGCGCATTGCCCAGCGCCTGCACCACATGCGCCTGACCGACCATTTCAGAGAAATTTTTCGGACGGTATTTGCGGGCAAGCACGAGATAGGACATGGGACGATTCTAAGGCGCCCTCTTTCAGGCTTTTACAGCTTTGGACCTTTAAGAACCTGCCCGCGCCCTTACAATAGAAAGTGACGGGCCTTCCCGCATGGTGAAGCGGCCAACCGGGTCAGATGGGGAACCAAGCAGCCCTAACTGTGGAGCCAGTGCCGGGGTCAGGCTCGTCACCTATTCTTTTCAACAGGGCATCGATGCCTGCCCTGTTTGATGGCAGCGACAGCCCACGCTGTGAAAAAGTTGGCGCAAATCAATCGCTTAGCCCAATTTCCTACAACCGCTTGCGGCGGCAGCCTGCACTTCAGGGTTGGTTCAAAACAGGAAATTTCCTAGAATTTTTTGCATGGAAACATTCGAAAAACCAACACATGAGGAACTGGCCCGATACCTCAAGGCACTGGGCCGGCTGATCAAGGCGGAGTCACAACGGCTGGAAGCGATCTATGAAATATCGCAGGTCGGTTTGCAGGACTATTTGCGCCTGCATGTGGAGTCGGAAAGGCTCCATGCCTGGAGCGTTTATTTCGAGGGACGCCACGGGGAAATCTAGTCACCCCGAGCGGAGATCCCGTCAAGCCTCAGGCAGTGTCGGACGGCTTGCCCGCTTCTGGCAGCACCACCAGGGTCAGCCAGTACCCGGCAAGCTGGCTGATAGCCTGTACGAAATTGTTGAAATCCACCGGCTTGGTGATGTAGGAGTTGCAGCGTAACTGGTACATCTGCTGGATGTCCCTGGCTTCCTGGGATGTCGTCAACACAACCACCGGCAAATATTTGAGCTTTTCATCCTTGACGATTTCGGCCAGGACTTCACGCCCGTCCATGACCGGCATGTGCAGGTCCAGCAAGATCAGGTCGGGCGTGGTTGCATCTGCATAAGGTGGCTGTTTGCGCAAATACTGCATGCATTTTTCGCCATTGTCGACGTGGTTCAGATGGACCCGAAGGCGCGCTGAGTCAAATGCTTCGCGGGTCAGAAAGACATCGTCCTCGTTGTCCTCCACCAGCAAAATCTCCGCAACTCTGCTGTCTGCCAGGGGCTTAATCATGAGGTTTGTTCTCTCCGTGTGAGGCCGGAATGGTGAAGCGGAACGTGCTTCCTTGCGCTGGGGCCGATTCTATCCAGATCCGTCCATGATGGCTGGTGACGACGCGCCGGCAAATCGCCAGGCCAATGCCGGTACCGGTGTACTCCTGCTGCGTGTGCAGGCGCTTGAAAATTTCGAAAATCCGCTCATGGTGTTTGGGGTCGATGCCAATGCCGTTGTCCTGCACCGAAAAAACCCAGTCCTTGCCCTCCATCCCGGCCGAAACCCGGATCACTGGCTGGCCCTCGCAATACTTGATGCCGTTGGCAATCAGATTGATCAGCAATTGCACCAGCTGGGTCCTGTCGCCCAGAACGACAGGCAAAGGTCCGACAACAACCTGTGCATCACGCGCGGCGATGGCCGAAGCCAGCAGTTGTAGAACATCCTGCGCGACCTCGTTGCAATCGACCGCGACAAAAGGCCGGGCTTCGGAGCTCACCCGCGCATAGGACAACAGGTCGTCGGTCAACTGCTCCAGCCTCTGCGCCGAAGCGGCGGTCCGCCGGATCAGGCTGACCGCCGCTTCGTCCAGACGGTGGGCATGGTTTTTTTCCAGCAATTGCACAAAGCCGCCAATGGATCGCAGCGGCGTTTTCAGGTCGTGCGACGCCACATAGGCAAATTGCTGCAGATCCAGATTGCTGCGCTCCAGCGCTTCCTGGATGCGCACCCGGGCGGTGATGTCGCGCAGGATGAGGGTATGGATGGCAGTGCCTCCCTCAATCACCCGGGGAAACGCAATTTCCACGGGAAACTCTTCACCGCTGCTGCGCACTGCGGTGGCAATCTCGACAGCGCCCGGATCCGGTAGGGGGCCTTCCTGGGCGACATAAGCCAACAGCCGCCGGGAAAAATGGGCACGGCCACTTTCTGCAATGAAGCGGGTAAAGGGGGTGTCTATGGCTTGTTCGCGCGCGCAGCCAAACATCGCCACCGCCGCAGAGTTGAACAGCACGATGTTGCGGCTGTCGTCGAGGATGACAATCGCGTCGGTGGCAGATTCCACAATGCCGCGCATGCGCGCCTCGCTGCGCGACAGGGCTTCGCCGGCATCGGCCAGCATCACGGACGCCTTGGTGATCGCTTCTCCCACCTCGTCCACCTCCCGGATCGCCAGCGGCGGCACTTTCAGCGACCGGCCATAACCCAGCAACAGGGCAGCCGACCTCAATTCACTCACCGCCCGCACGACGCGTCCACCCATGATCCATGCCAGGCCCAGGCCACTGGCCAGCAGCAGCACGGACAGCCCGATGAGTATCCACAAAGAGCGCCGCAAGTCGGCCGTCAGCGAAGCCAGTGGTATGCCCACGGCAACCCCCCAACGGGAAGCCGGGGATCGCGCAAACACCGTCATCACCGGAATGCCTTCGCGCGTGACCGACTCAAGCGAGCCTTCGTTGCTCTGTGCCAGCCGTTCCGCAAACTGCCCTCCGACACGCTGGCCGATGAACCGGTCAACGTCCAGCGTACGGGCCACGATGGCACCCGAATTGTCAAAAACACTGGCAATCCGGTCCGGCGGAAACCCGTACTCGTTGAGCATTTTCTGGATGTGCCCGGGCAGCACCACAGCCACCAGCGAGTGGGACACGGCATTGCCCGTGTAGACAGGAATAGCGACATTGATCAGCGGCCGTTTGAGCACGGGGCCAATGAACAGCTCTGAAATGTCCGCGCGGCCGGTAGTCAGAATGCGCTCCAGCTGCGCCACGTTGGTCACTTTGGGGAGCGCCTGCCCATAGGGCCGGGCCGTGTTGATGAGCTGCTGGCCGGTGGCGTCGATCAGCACGATGTTGTTGGCGTAGTGGCGCTGCAAAAGCTCCTGAGCCTGGATGTAAAACGCGGAAAAGTCCCGCTGCTTCAGGGCCGGGGATGTCGAGAGCGAGCGCAAGGACATCTCAACCCCCGAAAACTCACGATCCACCGCGTGCGTCAACCCGCGGGCATAGGCGATGGTGTCGCGTATCAGTTCGGCGCGCTGGCGCTGGTAGTCATACGCCAGCAGGACGGCCGTCAGCACCATCGCCGGCAGCAGACACGCTGCCACCAGCCAGGTCAGGCTGACGCGGATGGAGGTGGTGCTCGCAGATTTCAAAAATCCTGACCTCCTGGCTTCTTCTTGCTGGAAGAATCAGGCCACGTCTTCGGCGAAAGACCGGGCAAGTTCTTTGGATGATGATAGGCGCGCTTCGAAATTGTCGCAAGCAAGCCTTCATTCAGCCCGTGACGCTAGCCCGCTCTGCAGAGGGCTGTCTATAGACCCCGCACCGCTCACACGCACCGGCAAAGCCTTCATCGCCGGGCCCAATGAGTCCGGCTCGCTCATGCCTGCCTTGCGCAAGCGCTCAATCGAAAGACGTCTATCGCGCGGTACTGTCCGCAACAAAGCGAGTCATTTTTTTCTGCAATCCCGATATCGCCCTGTCGACGCCTGCAAGATCGCCCTGCTCGGCCAAGTGGTGCATGTCGACAAGACACAAATGGACCTGAACAGCCGCAACCGCCGCCGATGAACCGATCAGGGAATGAAGGTGGCGACTCACCTGTTCGGCCTCCCCCGCCTGCAAGGCGTGCCCCATATCCCGAATGACTTCGGGAAAACGGCTGACGAATGAGTCAATCACAACCCCAAGAAGAGCCTCATCCCCACCGAGTCTGTCGAGAGCACCCACACGGTCAAACACGGGCTCGTCTCCGGATAACGCGTCAGCACCGTATTCCCGGGCATTCACCTTCTGCGCCGCTTCGGCCTGCGGGACCCAGCGCGCTAAAACCTCCCGCAGGCTCGCCTGGGTCACCGGTTTGGCCAGGTAGTCGTTCATGCCCATGTCCAGGCAACGCCGCGCTTCTCCCGAGCTGGTGTTCGCTGTCATGGCGATGATCGGTACCCGGCAGCCTGCAGCCCGCAGCGTCCGGGTTGCCACATAACCGTCCATGACCGGCATCTGGCAATCCATGAGAATGGCCGCGAAGTCTGCGCCGGAGGCATGCCTGACGGCCTCCTCACCATCACCTGCCACTGTGACCTGTTCATAACCGATTTTCTTGAGAAGCCCGACAGCGACGATCTGATTGGTCGGGTTGTCTTCAACGACCAGAATGCGCCCGATCAACCTGATGGGATCGGGTTCCATCCGCAAAACCCGCGTTTCTGCCGTCGGGGCTGAGGCGACCCTGATGCCGTCCAGGAAGACAACAAAAGTAGAGCCCTTGCCCGGAACACTCTGCACCTCGATACGCCCACCCATGAGTTCACTCAGGCGTTTGACAATGGCCAGGCCCAAGCCAGTTCCGCCGTATTTCCGCGTGGTGGAGGTGTCTGCCTGCATGAAATTGGTAAACAGCCGGCTTTGCACCTCAGGCGACATGCCGATACCGGTGTCACCCACTGAAAATGACACGCTTGTCCGACCGGCCGTCACCTCGCCCGCTTCGACGGTCAGGCTGACGCCGCCGGTATCAGTGAATTTCAGCGCGTTACCCAGAAGATTGACCAGGACTTGCCGCAGTCGCGCAGGATCGCCCCATATCCATTCGGGCACTGCGATACCCACAGTATCGTGAAACACCAGGCTCTTGGCACTGGCACGGTAACCAAACAGGTCACTCACATCGGCCAGAAGCCGATGCAGGTTGAAGGGAACTTCCTCCAGCACGGTTTTACCAGCATCAATTTTGGCCAGATCAAGAAAATCGTTGACCAGCACCAGCAAAGACTGGGCACTGCCATCAATCAACTGCGCAAATTGCGTTTGCTGCGCCGTCAACGGTTCATCGAGCAGCAATTGGGTAATGCCCAGAATGCCATTGAGCGGGGTACGAATCTCATGGCTCATCGTCGTCAGAAACGCGTTCTTGGCCTGATTCGCAGCTTCGGCCTCTTCCTTGGCTTTTTGCAACTCGGCTGCTGTGGCCCTGCGCGCAGTGACATCGCGAAAGCTCCAGACCCGGCCCGCGGTGTGGGCACCCAGCACGCGCAGGTTCGAATAGCGCTCAAAAACGCGGCCATCCTTGAAGTGGAGAAGATCAAAACTGGTGGCGTCCCTGGTACGCAAGAGATCTTCGATTTTGGCCACAAAAGTACTGGGATCCGCGAGTTGACCCAGCACAAAGCTGATCATTTTCTGGTTGTCGGAATTGTCCAGTTCCTCTGGAATACGCCACATGTGCAGGAATTGCTGATTGAACAACACCACCTCGCCTTCGTCGTCAATCACCAGAATCCCGTCTTCTGTGGATTCAAGCGTAGCGCGGGTGATGGCAGCCGCACTTTCAAGCTGCATCTGCGCGACTTTGCGTGCGGAAATGTCCTGATTGGTCCCGCTCGCCCGCAATGCACGGCCTTGGGCATCGCGCCGGGTCACCTGCCCGACGCTTTGTACCCATGCACTCGTTCCATCAGCCTTGCGGACACGATGCTCCACCGAATAGCTCTCCTGACTGCCCTTGAGTACAGGTACAAATGCATCCCGGATAAGTAGTTGGTCCTCCCGTGGCACCAGGTCCACAAGGGCATCAAGGGTTGTCACGGTTGTTCCCAGGTCGCCGCCGACAAGATCAGCCCAGTTCTCGGACAGATAGACCTGGCCGGTTTCAATATCAAAGTCCCAGAGCACAACGCCAGAGGCTACAAACGCGCGGTGCTGTCTTTCCTCGCTCAGGCGCAGGGCTCTTTCGGACTCTTTCGCCGCGCTCACATCCACATAGGTGGTCACAAAGCCGCCGCCCGGCATGGGGGAGCCGCGGATGTCCAGGGTGACGCCATTGGGCCGGGTCCGCTGGAAATGATGATGCACCGGGTCGCGCGCACGCTCCAGAATTTCTTCAACCAGCGCCTCCAGCGGCCCGTCGTTGTACTCGCCACGCGCAGCGTTGTGGCGGATGATGCTCTCGAAAGTGACGACCGGCACCTCAAACAGGCTGTCGGGCAGTTCCAGCAATTGGCGAAACTGCGCGTTGTGGGCAACCAGGTTCAATTCGCCGTCAAACACGCTCATACCGCAGGGCAGGTTGTCCAGCACAGCCTGCAACAGCTTGTTGGCATGGCGCAGTTCCTGCTCGATGGCCTTTTTTGCAGTGATGTCTTGTAGCGCACCTACCAGGCGCACGGGCTGACCGCCTTCGTACTCCACTTGACCCACCGAGCGGGTCCAGATGCGATCGCCCAGAGCCGTCACCATGGGAAGTTCCAGATCCCAGTGTTTACCTGTCTGAATGGCGTCCCGGGCTACCTCCTCAATCCTGAGCTTTCCTTCGGGACCAAAATACTGCAGGTGTTCATCAATAGCCGGTTGGAATCCTGGCTCCAGACCGTAGATGCGGCAGGTCTGGGCGCTCCACTGCACAGTGCGCTGGCGCAGGTCCACCGCCCAGCCGCCGACACCAGCAATGCGTTCGGCGCGATCCAGAAAACTATTGCTTGCGCGCAGCTCCTCTTCGACCCGCTTGCGCGGCGTAATGTCTTCCACGGCGCCAACATACCCGCGCTGTGGAGGCTGCCCCCAGCTGACTGCCCTGGCGTGGCCGTGAACGTGCAGAACCTCGCCGCTGCGCCGGCGCAGGCGGTATTCCATGCTGAAAGATCCGCCGCGCCGGGCAGACTGCGTCATCTCCCGGAAGAACCTCTCGCGGTCGTCCGGATGGATGACATCACGCCAGGCGTCGCTCAAACTCTCTTTGAGCGTCAGACCGTAAATCTCGCGCCAGCGAGGATTGGTGTAAGTGCACTCGCCCGACGCACCAGCATGGAAAATTCCCATCGGCGAGGCTTCGGCAATCACCTGAAACCGATTCTCCTCTCCCACAATTTCAAGGTAGTGCGCACGCTCACGAAGCAGCAGTGCCTGGACCACCACCTCGGCGAGTTGAGCCAGGGCTTCGCGCTG
>JAKFXR010000072.1 GCA_021731285.1 Polaromonas sp.
CATCCTGGCCGCTTTCATCGTCATGCACTACCAGGGCGTCAATGCCAACATCATGTCGCTGGGCGGCATCGCGATTGCCATCGGCGCCATGGTGGATGCTGCGGTGGTCATGATCGAAAACGCCCACAAGCACCTGGAGCACTGGGCCCACGACCATCCTGACCAAAAGCTGGAGGGCGAAGCCCGCTGGCGGGTCATCGGCGATGCGGCAGCCGAAGTCGGGCCGGCGCTGTTTTTCTCGCTGCTGATCATCACTTTGTCATTCATCCCGGTCTTCACGCTTGAAGCGCAGGAAGGACGGCTGTTCTCGCCGCTGGCGTACACCAAGACCTACGCGATGGCCGCGGCTGCGGGTCTCTCGGTCACCCTGATCCCGGTGCTGATGGGCTACCTGATCCGCGGGCGGATTCCGGATGAGAAGTCCAACCGTCTTAATCGACTGCTGATTGCAGTCTACCGGCCCATGCTTGAGGTTGTGCTTCGTGCTCCCAAACTGACCCTGGTGGGTGCGGGCATCGTCCTAGTGATCAGTCTCTGGCCGCTTCAGCACATTGGCGGTGAATTCATGCCCCGCCTGGACGAAGGAGACTTGTTGTATATGCCTTCCGCCTTGCCGGGCCTGTCCGCTGGAAAGGCCAGTGAGTTGCTGCAGCAGACCGATCGCCTGATCAGAACAGTGCCCGAGGTGGCCAGCGTCTATGGCAAGGCCGGCCGTGCCGAGACCGCTACCGATCCGGCGCCTATGGAGATGTTCGAGACCACTATCCAGTTCAAGCCGCGCGACCAATGGCGAGCTGGCATGACACAGGACAAGCTTGTGGACGAGCTGGACCGCATCGTCAAAGTGCCAGGCCTGGCCAACATATGGGTGCCGCCGATCCGCAACCGAATCGACATGCTGGCCACTGGCATCAAAAGCCCGGTGGGCGTCAAGGTTGCCGGCACTGACCTGGTCACGATTGACCGGCTGACTGGCGAGATCGAGCGCGCCTTAAAGGGCGTGCCCGGCGTTAGCAGCGCGCTGGCCGAGCGTCTGACTGGCGGGCGCTACGTGGATGTCAACATCCGGCGCGACGCGGCAGCCAGTTTTGGACTCAACATTGCCGATGTGCAGTCCGTCATCAGCTCAGCGGTGGGCGGCGAGAACATCGGGGAGACAGTGGAGGGCTTGCAGCGCTTCCCCATCAACATGCGTTATCCCCGCGAGCTGCGTGATTCTTTGGAAAAGCTGCGCAGCCTGCCCTTCGTGACTGAGCGCGGCCAGCGCTTGGTGTTGTCTGATGTGGCAGATGTGCGCATCACGGATGGCCCCCCTATGTTGCGCAGCGAGAACGCGCGCCTGTCGGGTTGGGTGTATGTTGATATTCGCGGCCGCGATTTGCGATCAGCCGTGCAAGACATGCAGAAAGCGGTTGCGGACAAGGTCAAGCTGCCACCAGGCTATTCGGTCTCCTGGTCGGGCCAATTCGAGTTCCTGGAGCGCGCGACGGCCAAGCTCAGGGTGGTCGTGCCATTCACCCTGCTCATCATTTTCGTGCTGCTTTACCTCACTTTCAGGCGCTTCGATGAAGCCTTTCTGATCATGGCCACGCTGCCTTTTGCTCTGGTGGGAGGCATCTGGTTGTTGTACCTCCTGAGCTACAACCTGTCGGTGGCCGGCGCGGTAGGGTTTATCGCCCTGGCCGGTGTATCGGCGGAGTTCGGGGTGATCATGCTGCTGTATCTGAAGACGGCCTGGGATGAAAAACTCAAACAAGGCAAAACCAGTGCCGCTGACTTGCTTGAGGCCATCCGTGAAGGCGCCGTGTTACGCGTGCGCCCAAAAGCAATGACGGTAGCCGTCATTCTTGCAGGCCTGCTTCCAATCATGTGGGGGACCGGAACAGGCTCAGAGGTTATGCAACGGATTGCAGCGCCGATGGTTGGCGGCATGATCACTGCGCCCCTGCTCTCAATGTTCGTCATTCCTGCGGTATATTTTCTGATCCGCCGTAAACGCGAACTGTCAAGCGCCACCGCATAACAACCTCTCTATTACATTCCAGCTATGCCGTCTAATGACCCGCTTGAAAGGTTGCGTATATCCCTAGATGCAGAGCGCTTGGCGAGCTTGCAGCGATTAAAAACCTTGAAGGCGCTTAGCGATTCGATGATGGCCTACCAAAATGGAACCGGCCCAGCACCAACGACGGGAGATTTCGAGGTTTGGCGTGCGCAGGTGGCAGAGGCGATCCGCCTTCGAGAGGCGGGGTTGACCGGGTACACGGGCCAAGCTGAAAGTTAGGTGCTCGAAGCAAAAAAAGGCGCGGACCCTCCAGCCATGGCAACAGACATCGCCTACCGCTTGAGTAGATCTATGATTTGACGTGAACGGCGGAAATGAGCCCGATCAAAAGGCACTGATCTGCAGAATTCTGATGCTGACCCAATCGACGGTTCGAGGAAGAGCAGACCGGGTTCAAAGCTAGTACCCCGGCCTGAACAGGCCCAGTGGCGACGTGCATAGTGATCGTGATCGCGGAAGCTCCAGGCGATTTTCCCGTTGTGCTCATCCCTCAGGCAGCGTTGCTCCCATGCACGAAAGCTGTCAAAACAAGCCGCTGCCAGAATGTACTTGTTCAACCAGGTCTCAAATTTTGTAGACCAATACACAGATGGAATAGGCGCGTCCCTTGAAATCCAAGCAAGTAAACCATACGGAGTAGCAGCGCGCTCCGGACGCTCCAACATTCTTGCTGGCACACGCCGGCCCTCCCATTGCATCCGCCATCGCATAAACGCCAAAGCAGTTGCACAAAACGCTTCAGTCTTTTCTCCGTCGAGGTCCCACCAAAGTGCCCTCATTGCATACCGGGCGCACGCCCGGTGTCCGCATACGCGATGCCGCCAGAGATGGCGACGGATCACTCGGTAAATTGCTGTGGCATCGGCGAGCTTCTGATCGGTGGCTTTTGCGATACTGACGGCACTATGGGCTACTCTGCGCTTCTTGGGTTGGATCGCATGCGCATTTTTCATCTCCGGCCTCTCGATAAAAGTGCTGATTGGCTCAAGTAGGCTTAGCTCTAGCTGCGCTTGTCGGCGTCCCTTGACTGAGACGGTGGTCAACACATTAGCCACAAAATGACGAAATGAAAGCGCTCGCTGGCGATTGTCCGGCTTGCTCAGCAGCAAGGGCATATAAGGGCTCCCCACCGACGCCCGGCATTTGTCTATAAGCGTGGGTAGCTGATCGGCAAATCTGATCAAATCAACATGACTTGCCAGAACCGCCGCAGATTCATCTGAAATCGC
This sequence comes from Polaromonas sp., assembly GCA_021731285.1. Taxonomy (GTDB): domain Bacteria; phylum Pseudomonadota; class Gammaproteobacteria; order Burkholderiales; family Burkholderiaceae_C; genus Polaromonas. The sequence goes on from JAKFXR010000072.1 coordinate 3,295, forward strand.
AAAACCGTGCTTGGGGGTGCTCAATGCAGGCGCGGCATCGGTGCGACATTGAGGGCAGCAGAAAAGAGTCACTCCCGTGGGCGCGTGCAACTCGTACGGAAGTTGTGATCCACACTTCCTGCAGCGATGCAGCAGGGATGTTTTATGAAGCGGGCATGTGTGAACAAAATCGAGTTGATATACCGCAGAGTGAAATCCGCTATTTGCGCAAGTACTACACCACTTGAGATAAGTCGCAGAACTTCGCACGGCGTTCGAAAAGAGGGTGTCAACGAAACCGGACTGCAAACTTGCAGGGTCCAGCCTCAAGATATTTGACAGCCTTCCTATGCTCAAGTTGGTGGATAGTCTGAGATCTACCCGTGGGTAGTGTGGATGCCCAATTTTAAATTTATTGTCGGCCTTTTCGTTTGGCTTGATGAACACTTCGCACGTCTCACGGATCGTCAGAACATTCAATCTTGAAAATTTTGCGAGTAGGCAATATGCCGAATCGCCGCCGCTGTACCACTGAGGAAGCCAGCACCACTGATGACTAGGTGCAGTGTCATAAGTGATGATGGCGGTGGGCGATCGCATTTAGGCATACCGATAAAGTGACCCCTAATCGGGATCGGCCATGATTAGGAGCTCTTCTTCGGCTGCCGAGAATCTGGACGCTTTGACGGCTTCTTTCCAAATTTCCGGAGTGAAACGGAAATCTGGATGATCCTTACCGAACTCAGTAAGTGCGATCTCGACCGTCCTGGCGAAATACGTCATGGGCACTTCTAGGGCTGTACGAAATCCTGAGTTATCGTGCGCTTCCTGAAATTGCTGCCATAAAGTCGCGCCCTCAGTAACCAGCCGCATTCCTGAAGCCCAGGCTTGAGGGAAGAAAAAACGGGTAAACGACCAAGCTTCATTGGGATACGTCGCCATGTCATACCCGAGAAGGCAAGTTGCGCCCTCCTCCGCTGATCTGATGCCGTGGAACTCGATGTCGTCGATCATGAAGCGCCCTACGATCTGAGTTTGCCGCGCTTGCTTTAATGACGTTTTGCGGTTCTTCAGCTGAGGTTGTCCTATCAAGAAGGTCACCATCCGAAAACCGTTTCGCTCAAGTTCATCGTGCACCTCACGTAACCACTCATACTCTTCAATTTCAAGTTTCTGCGCTTCATCCGCAAACACTACCAGGACGTTTTGTCCGGAAGCTTGAAGCATCTCAATCAACTTGTTGAGCAATCTAGCGCGTTTGACGTGCGCGGATCCAGTCTCGGCTTTCTCGTGACCGATAGCGCGCAAAAGATTTGAGAAAAAAGCCGTTTCGCTAGGAAACTTCTTTTTATGACAGTCAAAAGTAATGGCAACAAGCTTGGGGAAATCTCGCCGCAGCTCCGCAATGATCTGCCGAATAGCATAAGTTTTCCCCCATCGGGTCATCGCGTAAACGATGGCACCCGGCACCCTAAGCTTGAAGCATTGCTTGATCCTCAAATAGAGCTCCTCTATAGAAGCAGTAGGAAGGACATAGCGCCGCAACACGAGTGGATGACTCTCCATAGAGACGGGACGGAGGTATTCGTGCGCCAAAATGAGTCCTTTCTAGAACAAGAGTGTTCTTTTGAGCGTCAAAGAAACCGGAACCGCTAGGTCACCAGGTTTGGTCTTTTTCTCTGAAGCTGGGTGGCATCCTTGCTCGTCCGAGAGCGTGGTTTCTGGAGGAGCTACATGGCCGAACGGGGTGTCACCGAAACTGGCTGCGGAGTTGGCTGCCGCAATCCCGACCCGCACCTTGGCAATTGAGTTACCGGCCCGTTTGCTTGCCGTCGCCTCTTTGCGCTTGTTGCGCACATATGCCTCTACTGGATCATCGCCGGGACCGACACGAAGAAAGCCGAGCCTAATATTTCGAAGAATTTCTTTCCGTAATCGGAGGGAGTGCGGCGTTTTTCGCCATTGCCTGCTGGCCACCAAAATGCCAAGCTCTGAGCCGTCCTCGAAGAAGGCATGAATAGTTCGGATATCTCTCGCGATGAAGTAAATGCGTAAGTTCTTCCCAACTAGCTCGTGCCTGCGGGCTAATAAATCGGAGGTGTATTTGACCCCTTCAAAATTTATATGAGGAACAGTCTTAGCGCCCCGTATAACCTTGATCGTTGCTTCTTTTAACAAAAACAACTGATGGCGCCGACTAACCGGGAGCGTCTGAAGCAAGAACTCGGGTTTGGATGTCTGATACATCATCGCCTCCAAGGGAGTACGACCACCCAAGGCGCTGCTAGTTTCCCCGTTCATGTTGCCTATGACAACCTCGACCAACTGCTCCAATTCTTCGACTGTCATGAGCCTGGAATGATCAGTCCCAACGTCACCCAGCCTGCGTAAGGGGTCCGATGTTGTCGAACCAGTGGTGCCGGGTACTTGGTGGAAAAATTCCTCAAAAAGGCCGAAAAACCTTTCGATAATGGCTCTGTCGTCCGCTATTCCCAACCGTCCTGACATCGTCCAACAGCCGAGCACATCGGCTAGGCGGTCGAGGCTGTCATGAGCGATGTGGCTTTTCGCGGTATCGTAATGAAACCAAGACAACCGGTGATATTCCAGTTCCGGCATGACTTCGTTGGCAAAGCCTCCACCCTCTTTGATCTCAAGCCCAGGAATCGTTATCTTCATCCTGCGGTGGGGAACGATAGCCGCCTGAATTGCTTCTGCAACGTCATCCTTGTTGTATTCGACTCCATACGCTATGTAGTAGCCAAGGACGCATCTCGTACTCACATCTTTGACCACCAGAATCCAAATTCTGGCGATTTCGATCACCGTTTGCATGCCAAACGGATCGTTCACCGCTAAGGTCAGCCGTACATCAATTTTGTGTCCATCAAACTGAACAAGCTTGAATGGAACATTGCCCACCGGCCAACGTTCGAACTCCATATCAGGTTGAGGCTCTACGCTGGCGGGCTGGTCGTCTGCCTTCCGATGCGAGCCTTTCTGTTCGAGCGTGATCTGCCTCACCAGAGTTTGGAATGATCTGAAGCCGAGTAAATCTTGGTTGAAAGGGTACTCATCGTTTTGTACGCCAAGCTGTTTGCATTTCTTGAGGAAGTCGCTGTGAAGCGAACGCACTGACTTTTTGACCTCGCGGATTTCTCCCGGGCGCAGTGGTCTATTTCTGAGCCGTACATTTTTTCGGGTCCACGTCTCGAGTAGCGGGAATTTTTTCAGGAGTTGCGCCATTGCGCCACTGGCGTTTTTTGTAAAGAGCACGGATGTCGCCTTGACCGCCACGCAACGCTCGTATTCCTTCATGTGCTTGTAAGGAATAAGCCCTCTGAGACCCTGGATGCGGCCATCTTCAGCTTTCCCTAGGACCCTCACAAGCAAGAGATAAAGCTGCTTTGGATCAACGCCAGTCAGATCCTTAATTTGCCTAAGAGGTACGTCTTTTTCGGCCACGAAGAGCCTATAAGCTTCGAGGTTGTTCTTGTAGGCTTGTCGAAGCTCGGGGGTCAATGCCGACTCGTCAACCGTCGGAAGCTGTTCAAAGTCGGCGAGAATTGGTGGGATCGATGCGCGACTAAACGACGTATTCCCGAATATGAATACGCGGGGCATCATGTCCGACTCACTTCGGTGGAGTGATTGATGGGCAGGCTATCGATGGTGTGGCATCGAAGTTTTCCTTCCGCCAACAACGTGAATACTGTTGCGCGTACCAGCATGGCGTCGACGTCTGAAATATTTTTCTCGAAGTCTTGCAGTTTCCACTTGGCAGGCATTAGATCGGTGCAGCGATCAACCAGATTTTCAGAAACCTGCCCGCGGTGCGAGATCAGGTGCTGCAGTATGGTGGACCAGTTGTCATACCGGACTCGACGTTTCTCGAATTCGTCAACAAGGACCTCTACAACCTTAGCGTTGCAGTCGGCAACCCATTTGTAGAAGTCCACATAGGCAAATTTCTTCTTCTCATTCATCCAAGCTTCGGATTGTTTGGTGAGGAGAAAGAAGGTGGGGACACCTCCACGCATAGCCCAGAAATCCACCACTCGCGCCGGCTTTGTGTTTGGAATCACAAGCGCCCTTTCGCAAAGAGCGCTAACTTCAAAGTCTGCTTCGAGATCAATGAATAAACAGAGGGCGCTTTTCCCGTACAGGGTCATACGCCGCCCGGCTTTGAGGCTGTACACGTCGAAACGGTATGAGCCATAAGGCCTGCGGTTGTCCGCGGGAGTCTCGTAAAAGAGGGCCATGGGTTGTCCAAATAGGACGTAATCCATTGACTGCTTTTTTTACTGTGTTGTCAACTTCTCCTCATGAAATTTGGAAGTGAAATTGTCAACGAAGCGGCGCCGGCCCGCATGGGTACTACCTCTCCTACCTCCGGCTCAATCCTTACAGTGGTCAAATACTCGCACGATGGCGCAAGTCGAAACAAAACGTTACAGAAACTATCGATTGGCAAGTTCTCTTCCAAAATCGTGGAAAAGAACATGTCAACAATGAGCGAGGCTCACCAATGGAAATTAGGAAAATCGAGTTGGCAACTTCATTTCGGCGTAAGTTGTCGATGACGTGACCCGGACGAGCACGCAAAGGCTCAACCACCCGCCATCCTCGCGGCCATTTAATGCAGATCAGCTGCCTGTGGCCCAAGCACTCGCACGGCAAGGCCGCCCAGCTGCGCCGAAGCTTCGACCTCCACCACCATCCCATGCACGGCCGCGATGCGCCGCACGATGGACCAGCCCAGGCCGCTACCGCTTTCGGTGTTGCCGGTCACCCGGAAAAACCTCTCCCCGAGCCGCTGACGCTCAGCTTCGGCCATGCCCGGGCCGCTGTCTTCGACACTCAAAACCACCCTTGCGGCCTGCTGCCCAACCGAAACCTTGACGTGTGCCAGGGGCGGGCTGTACCTCACCGCGTTGTCGATCAGGTTGCGCACCAGCACGGCCAGCAGGGTTTCGTCGCCCGGAAGATGGCACGGTTCTGCGGCATACAGCTCCAGCGTCTGGGTTTTGCCAATGGCCTTGGGCGCCAGCTCTGCGACCACACGCCGCGCCAGTGCGCTCATGTCCACTACCGCGGAGGCTGGCAGCGCAGTGGTCTCCAGCCTGGACAGTGTCAGCAACTGCTCCACAAGCCGGGTGGCGCGGTCGCAGCCCTCCAGCGTGTTTTGCAGTGCTTGCCGGCGCTGCGCTTCAGCAGTTTCGCCCAGCGCCACCTCGGCCTGTGCCCGGATGGCAGCAATGGGTGTGCGCAATTCGTGGGCGGCATCGGCGGTGAATCGGCGTTCTGACTCCAGCAAGGTAGCTATACGCGCAAACAAACCGTTCAGGGCATCCACCATGGGCGCCATCTCGGACGGTGCGTCGTTCACGGCAAGGGGCTGCATGGTTGCCGGCTGCCGCTCGGCCAGCGCGCGGCCAAGCCGGCGCATGGGTGCAACGCCACGGTGCACGGCCCACCACAGTGCCAGGCCCAGCAAAGGCAGGGCAAGCGCCATAGGCCACAACGTGCTGCGCAGCACTGCCAGCAGGATATCGTTGCGGGAGCCCATTTGCTCTCCCACATAGACCTGCACATCGTCTTCCGCGCCATGGGTGGCAAATACCCGCCACGCCGAACCGGCCATCTGCACGGTGGTGAAACCGGCTTTGAAATGTTTGCTGTGCTCGACCATGGGAGTGACAGGTGCGTTGGCGGAACGCAGCGTGAGCTTGTCCTCATGAAACACCTGGAACACCACTTTGGGCGCGTAACGATGCAGTGTGGGCGTATCAACGCCACGGTCACCCTCCTCCCTCTCCTGCGCCTGCTGCACCACCAGCAGGGCGGCAGCCTGGGCCAGGTGGCCATCCAGCAACTCGTCAAGCTCATGGCTCGCATCCAGCCAGGTCATCGCAGCTGTCGCCAGCCAGACCGCCAGCACCACGGAAAGCACCATGGCCGTCAGGCGGCCTTGCAGGGAGCGCAGCCGCCCGATCATGATTTTGAAGCGTCGCGCTGCAGCATGTAACCGACTCCGCGCACGGTATGGATCAGCGCACTGCCCAGCTTGCGCCGCAGGTTGTGCACATGAACTTCCACGGCGTTGCTCTCCACCTCCCTGCCCCAGCTGTAAAGCTGCTGCTCGAGCTGTTCACGGGAAAGCACACGATTGGCACTGAGCATGAGGGCCTGCAACAGGTCAAACTCGCGGATAGACAGCGTGACGGGCTGCCCGGCCTGGTGCACGGAGCGGGCGGCCGGGTCGAGCACCACATCCTGCGCACGCAGGCACTCCTGCGGCTGGCCGTGCGCGCGGCGAACCAGCGCCCGCAGGCGAGCGGCCAGCTCCTGCATATCGACCGGCTTGACCACATAGTCGTCTGCCCCAACATCAAGTCCGCGAATCCGGTCCGGCACCGCGTCGCGGGCCGTCAATACCAGCACAGGCGTCACGCAGCCCGCCTGCCGAATTCCGCTCAGGACCTCCAGGCCGTCCTTGCGTGGCAATCCGAGGTCAAGCACGGCAGCGTCATAAATCTGCGCGCGCAGCTCGCGTTCTGCAGCCATGCCATCGCGCACCCAGTCCACCTGGAAGCCGAGCTGCCTCAGACCGGACTGCAAGCCGTCACCGAGCAACGTGTCATCTTCAGCAAGCAGGATGCGCATGCGGCGATTGTCCCATTTGTCCTATGGCAGGCGGTCTCAGTCGTCGTCGCCATCGTGACCGGCCTTGGACGCTGCTGCGGGCCGGTCCGTCAGACCGGCAGAGGGCGCGCCTTGCCACTGCAACCACCAAAAGCCCAGCACCGCCGCGAGCATCAGGGCTGCCACGCTGCGCCAGGCCTGTGCAATACCGTCCCGGGGGCTGCCGATCTTGTAGCCGGTGACCATGGCCCGCACCAGGTTTTCGCGGTGCAGCCAGCTGGCCGCCACCACGCCGGCGACATGCAGCCCCACCACCGCCAGCATGGTGTTGGCCGCCAGTTCATGCAGGTCTTCCAGCCAGCCGCCACCCAAGTCGTTGTAGGTGGCCCAGCCCGTCGCCGCGATCAGCGCAGCCAGCCCGAGGAGCGCCATGATGGCCAGCGCACCCGCCGGGTTATGCCCGACATGGTGCTCAGGCCGGCCGCGCACCATGGCCCGCAGATAGCCAGCCACCGCGCGCGGTCCACGCACAAAGTTCGAAAAGCGCGCGTAACGCGTGCCCATCAGGCCCCAGAGCACACGAAAAACCACCAGCCCGGCCATGGTGTAGCCCAGCGTGACATGCAACAACCGCCAGCTCTCGCTTTCAGCGGTGATGTAAGACCCCGCAAAACTGAGCGCCAGTAGCCAGTGAAAAACGCGCACCGGCGCGTCCCACACAAGCGTCCGGACCGCGGGTTGTGCAGCCATTGAGGTTTCCGCTGTCTCAGCGGGGGATGCGGATGTCGCGTTCATTGAATTCTCCTTGGTCGGCTCGGGTATGGCAGGCGGCGCAGTTGGCTGCGCTTTTGACCACCGGCAATTTCCAGGTGGCAGGCGCCACCTCGTCATGTTTGCGGATGAACCACGCCGATCGCGTGATGCGGTCCTGAGGTGGCTCTTCCTTCACACGTTTGTAGGTACCCGCGTGGGTGCCCAGCCAGACGGACAGGTCCTTGACCGTTGCCGCATCCAGCGAGGCGTCGGTGCCGTAATGGTTCTTGAGGTTACCCATCAAGCGCTGCCACGAGCTAGCCGGCAGCATGCCAGGTGGGTAAGCCACATGGCAGGCCGCGCACTCCTGCTGGTACTTCGGCAGCAGCGATGCCTGCCCCCCGCCATCGGCCAGTGCGGTGTGCACCACGCCCACTGCGGCAAGCAGGGCGAAGCAGGTTTTATGAAGGCGGGAACGAAGGCCAGAAGCCATGATGTTTTCTTTCATTAAGGGTGAATCGCCGGCGTCAGGGCTTCAGGGTGAGCAGCCAGCTCATCAGATCGGCCTTTTCGGTTGCGCTGCATTCGCGGCCCAGAACGTCGTTGCAGTTGCGCCGGAACCATTTTTCGGTTTTTGCTGCATCGGTGAAACGCTCGGGGTTGAAGGCTGGTGCCAACGGGGCGATCGACTTGCCGGTGGACGCGTGTTTGCCGGCCTGCGTGGGAACGGCACCATGACAGGAAGCGCAGCTCCATTCGCGGCCCTGCCGCGTGGTGAACAGCAGTTGGCCCCGTGCCGGCACGGCAGGCGTACCGGCCTGGGCGGTGTAGCCGCCCAACATCTCCGCTGGCGTAGCTGCCCGGCCCGCCGTTGCAAACAGAGCGCCAGCGAGCCAGATTCCAGCGATTGGGCGGCTGAGGCCCATGCGGCGTGAAGGCGAAAAGTTCATGAGTGACACCCCTTTTTGGATGTCTTCATGATGCTGCGCTGTCCTTAGGGTTTTCTTAAACGGGGACCTCTGTAACCGCGACTGCGGCCACGTGCACCAGCCAGCCGTGGGTTTGATACGCCGGCTTGACCGGCATCAAACGAAGTACCCGGAGCCGGGCTATCCTTTTATATGCACACCGCAGACCACGCCATTCTTGCTGCCCGCGACCTGGTCCATGCACTGGCCCACGTTCTGCACGCGCGGATAATCGAGACGCACATCTCATGGGTGCTGATGACCGGGGATACGGCCTACAAAATCAAAAAACCGGTCCATCTGGCCTTCGTCAATTACGCCAGCCTTCAGGCCCGGCTTTATTTCTGTGAAGAAGAGGTCCGGCTGAATCGACGGCTTGCGCCATCGCTTTACCTGGGGGTCGCGCGTATCACGGGGTCTCCGGATTCCCCGGCGCTCGACGGCGAGGGGCCGGTACTCGAATACGCGGTGCGCATGCGCCGCTTTGCACCGGGCACCCTGTTCAGTGAAAAAATGACTGCGGGCGGCCTGGGCACAGGGGACATTGACGAGCTCGCCGTGCTGCTTGCCGCTTTTCACGAAGGCGCACCGCGCGCGGAACCTGCCAGCGGTTTCGCTGGGGTTCAGCACCGGCGACAGATCGCCCTGGCCGCGCTTGAAGGTGCCCGACCACTGATGAATGACGTCGTGCACGACAGACTTAACACCTGGCTTGAAGCTGAGGCGGCCGTCCTTGCACCGCTGTGGACTGCGCGGCACGCGGATGGCCAGGTGCGTGAATGCCACGGTGATTTGCACATGGCCAATGTCGTGCGCCTGGATAACGGTGTTGCGGCCTTCGATTGCATCGAATTTGACCCGGCGTTGCGCTGGATTGACGTCCTTGACGATATCGCCTTCGTGGTGATGGATCTTTCGGCTCACCAGCGGCAGGACCTGTGTTTCCGCTTCCTCAATGCCTGGCTGGACCGGACCGGCGACCACGGCGGCCTGCGGGCGCTGCGTTTTGGCGTCGTCTACCGGGCGTTGGTCCGGGCCCAGGTGGAGCAGTTGCGCGATGTCGGCGGCCTTGCCGCGCGTCGCTACCTGGACACGGCGCAGGCTTGGGCTGCACCCGGGAGCGCCCGGTTGTTCATCACCCATGGTTTGCCGGGCTCCGGCAAAACCTTCGCCTCGCAACGCATTGTCGAGCAGGAAGGTGCAATTCGCCTTCGCTCCGACGTTGAACGCAAACGCCTGTATGGCTTGGGCATGCTGGAAGATTCGCATGCAAAAGGCGTAGAGCTGTATCAGGCCGACGCCACCGCGCGTACCTATGCGCACCTCTTCGCCATGGCGCGCGTGGCCCTGCAAGCGGGATACCCGGTCGTCCTGGACGCCGCTTTCCTGCGCCGCGCCGAGCGGGACCAGGCGCATGCGCTGGCGCAGACCCTGCAGGTACCGTTTTTTATCGTGAAATGCGAGGCACCCCTGGCCGTGCTGCGTGAGCGCCTGCTGGCTCGCCGTGGTGATGCCTCTGAAGCTGATGCCGCCGTACTGGACCGCTTGCGGGAAGTGGAGGAACCGCTCTCCGCGCAGGAGCAGGCTTTCATACGAACGCCAGCGACCCACGCAGCCGGGTGACGCGACTGCGCCCCCGACTTGCGTTTTATCAAGGCCGGCGGCGACTGCTGCACTACAGTGGCAAGAAGCAGCGCCATGCAAGAACCTCCTCGCCCCCCCATCGCCAACCGTTTGCGCCTGCGCAGGCTGGGCATAGACACCTATCAGGAACCGGTGCTGTACATGCACCGCGACTGTCCCGTCTGCCGTTCGGAGGGCTTTGAAGCGCAGTCGCGGGTGGAACTGCGGCTGGGCGACCGCACCATCGTAGCCACTCTCAACGTGGTCAGTGGAGATTTCCTGCCAGCGGATGAAGCAGGCCTTTCCGAGGCCGCCTGGCGCCTTCTCAACGCGCGGCCGGGTGCGGAGATCTCGCTGCATCATCCCGCGCCGCTGGAGTCGCTGGGCCATGTGCGCGCCAAGGTTTACGGAAAGCGCCTTGGCCAGGCGGCCATTGACGCGGTGATCGGGGATGTGGCGGCCGGCCGCTACTCGGATCTGCAGCTTGCGGCCTTCGTCACCGCCTGCGCTGGCGAGCATCTGGACACGGATGAGACCATCGCCCTCACGCGCGCCATGGTCAATGCCGGCGAACGCATGCACTGGGGTAAAGGGCTCGTCATGGACAAGCATTGCGTTGGCGGACTTCCCGGCAACCGGACCACCATGGTCATCGTGCCCATCATCGCGGCTTGCGGGCTGCGGATGCCAAAGACCTCATCGCGCGCCATCACCTCCCCCGCTGGCACGGCCGACGCCATGGAGACACTGGCACCGGTGGACCTTGACGTGGCACAGATACGCCGCGTGGTCGATCGCGCCGGTGGTTGCATCGTCTGGGGCGGCGCCGTGCGGCTCAGTCCCGCGGACGATATTCTCATTCGGGTCGAGCGTCCGCTGGATCTGGACAGCCAGGGGCAGCTTGTGGCTTCCATCCTGTCAAAGAAGGCTGCGGCTGGCGCCACGCACGTGCTGATCGACATGCCCGTGGGGTTGACCGCCAAGATTCGCAGCGCTGAGGCCGCAAGACAGCTCACGGTACAGCTTGAGGAGGTCGGCCGCGCCCTGGGTCTGCAAATGCGCGTGGTGCAAACCGACGGCTTTGCGCCGGTGGGCCGCGGCATCGGCCCCGCGCTGGAGGCGCGCGACGTGCTGGCGGTGCTGCGCCGTGAGGATGCTGCGCCCGCAGATCTCTTACAGCGCTCCCTGCAACTGGCAGGGCAGATTCTCGAATTTGGTGGCGCAGCACAGGACGGCGGTGGTGTCGCGCTGGCCTCGGCCGTGC
>JAKFXR010000168.1 GCA_021731285.1 Polaromonas sp.
GCTTCGTTACTGGGTGGTATACGTGGCAAGCCGGGGGTTGCCCGGCGGCAACTCACTTTTCTTTTGCGTCGCCAAAAGAAAAGTAAGCAAAAGAAAAGGCGACCCTGCTGTCTGCGGAGTTTTTGGGGTCAGAGTCCAAATTCGCCGAGCCTACGGCTCTCCCTTCGGGTGCAGTGCAAGGCACCGCAGCGAAATTGGACTCTGACCCCAATAACCCAACCTGCGGTGCTCGGTCCAGCCGGGGTCGGGCTCGAACTCGGCTAACGCCTCAGACAATCGCCCGCCCTGATCCGTCTGAACCTGCGCTCCTCGGCGCATACAGAAGGGGTTAGGAGCGGGGACCAAGACAAAAGCCAAACCCGACAAGGACACGCCATGGCGTGTCCTTGTCTCCCCGAATTGGTTTTGGTATTTGTCCCCCAGCCCGTCGGGCCGGGCCGAGGAGCGCAGCCAAAAGCGGATCAGGGATCGCGATTGTCTGAGGCGAAGCCGAGTTCGAGCGAGACCCCGCTTTTGGCGAGCACCGCAGGTTGCCCGCAGCGAAGCGGAGGGACCCGGAGCATCGGGTCGCCTTTCTTTTGGGTACTTTTCTTTGGCGACGCAAAGAAAAGTGCCTCGCCCGCCGGGGCGAGACCCGGCTTACAGGCAAACCACAGAAGCACGAGGCTCACCAACATGGATCCCGGATCAAGTCCGGGATGACAAGTCCGGGTCCGGCACGACAAGTCACAGGGTATGCGCCCGGTCCCCGACTTCAAACCCCATTGCCTGCCACCCACTCCACGGACAGGCCGCAGAGTCCACGACGAAGCCAATCACCTTGAACAGCTCACCCATCTCATGCTCGTTGATCAGCTTTTGCACCATCGCCCGCTCTGCCAGCGGGGCGTTGTCCATGCCCTCGAGCAAGCCGCAGTTGAGCAAAAACCTGGCCTGGCTGGTGTAGCCCAGGACCTGAAAACCGGCCTCCTGCCCTGCCAGCGCTACACCTGTGAAGTTGACATGCGCGGTGATGTCTTTTTCGCCCACATCCTGCAGTGCATCGGCATCGGTCAGGTGACCGCGGTGGCACATGACCGTGCCCATGCTGCGTTGGGGGTGGTAGTACTCATGCTCGGGAAAGCCGTAGTCCAGCAGAAAGACGGCACCGGCCTTCAGCCTGTCGGCGAGCGTGCGTACAAAGGCTTCAGCCTGGGGATGAATTTCGGTCAGGTAGTCATGGCTGCCTGTCACTTCCATCGGTGGCCGCAGCTCGGTGGGGCGGTCGGCATGCGCAAAATCTTCGCCCAACAGGGCTACCCCCCGCTCGTGCCACGCCCCGCCCACACGCGCCAGCAATTGCACAGGCATCGCGTCCAGCACCTCGTTGCCAATCACCACGCCCTGCATCTGCGCCGGCAACTCACTGACCCAGCGCACCTTGTCCCCATGACCGGCCAGCAGCGCACGCTGGCGCGCCTGCAGGCTGCCCGACAGATCAACAATGGTGTAGCGCGTGACCTGGGGGCCCAGGGCGTCCAGCACCTGCAGCGCCAGCGCGCCGGAGCCGGCGCCAAACTCCCAGACTTCGCTGGTGGCTGTGGCCTGCAGGGCTTGCGCCACCTGGCGCGCCAGGGTCTGGCCAAAACGTGGCGACAGCTCGGGCGCGGTGACAAAATCGCTGCCCGAGCCGGGCATCTGACCAAATTTGCGCGAATCGTTGGCGTAGTAGCCCAGGCCCGGGGTGTACAGGGCCAGGGCCATGAACTGGTCAAAGCCCATCCAGCCCCCGGCAGCCTCCATGGCCGCGCGGATATGCCATGTCAGGGTGCTCGTTAAACTAGAGGGTGTCGTCATGGGGGAGGTACTCACCCCCGAATTGTCGGCGATTGCCCCGGCCCATCGCCCCTCCTTAAGCTGCTACTGCATGAAACCCCTGTCCCCTGCCCCTGTTGTTCTCGTCACCGGCGCCGCCAAACGGCTGGGCCGCGAGATCGCATTGGCGCTTGCCGCGGGCGGCTGGCGGGTGGCGGTGCACTACCGCAGTTCGAAAGAAGAAGCGCTCAAAACCGTGGCGGACTGCAGTCTCCTGACCCCGGGAGCAACTCCTTTTCACGGGGAACTGGATGACGAAGGGCAGGTCAGGAGCTTGCTGCCCCGGGTGATCAGCCACTTTGGGCAGGTAGATGCGGTGGTGAACAATGCTTCGATTTTTGAGCATGACACCGCAGCCAGCTTCAGCTTTGCGGCACTGGAAAAACACATGCGCAGCAACACAGGCGCAGCCATTGTGCTGGCGCAGGCCCTGCATGAGCACCTGTCCGCACGGCAAGCCCATGGCGCCGTGGTGAACCTGCTGGACCAGAAGCTGTGGAACCAGAACCCGGATTTTTTCAGCTACACCCTGTCCAAGGCGGCGCTGGAAGCAGCCAACACCATGCTGGCCATGGCGCTGGCTCCGCGTGTGCGGGTGGTGGGCGTGGCCCCCGGCCTGACGCTGACCAGCCACCTGCTGAGCGACGAGAAATTTGCCGCCTTGCACAAGCTGTCGCCGCTGGGCCGGTCGTCCAGCGCCGCCGACGTGGCCGCCACGGTGAAATTTGCGCTGGACAATGCCTCCCTCACCGGCACCACACTGCTGGTGGACGGCGGTCAGCACCTGATGAAATTCGAGCGTGATTTCTCACTGATGTGAGCGCGCTTTCCTACACACAAGCCACACACTGCTGCCTATGTTCAATACACGGGGGACCCAGATCCTGACGCTCAACGGTTTGCGTTTTGACGCCAATCTGGGCATTCTGGATCAGGAAAAAGCTGCGCCTCAGCCCATCCAGGTGGATGCCGAGCTCAATCTCGGCACCCAGCCGCTGCTGCCGGTCGACGACGACATTCACCACGTGCTGGACTACCGCAAGGTGCGGCAGATCATCATCAATGAATGCACGGCAGAGCATGTGAACCTGCTCGAAAGCCTGATTGGCAAACTGGCGCACCGGTTGATGACGCTTCCCGGCGTTCTGGGGGTGCGGGTGAAAATTGCGAAACTTGAAATTTTTGACGACTGCGAAGTGGCCATCCGGGTCGAAACAGGGCAGTGGTGAATTGAATGGAAAACGATATGAGCGCCGTACTGAATGAAACAAGCAACGATGCAGCGGGTGAAGCCGTGGCAACGCCCGCCAAACCGGGCCTGAAGATAGAGCGCGAAGAGCACAAGCTGGAAAAGCGACTGTGCCGCGAAGTCGGCCGCGCGATTGTCGACTTCAACATGATTGAAGAAGGCGACAAGGTGATGGTCTGCGTGTCTGGCGGCAAGGACAGCTATGCCATGCTGGACATCCTGCTCAAGCTGCAGGCCAGGGCGCCCATCCGCTTTGAGCTGATTGCCGTCAACCTGGACCAGAAGCAGCCCGGCTTTCCCGACCACATCCTGCCGCAGTACCTGGAAAAGCTCGGCGTGCCGTATCACATTGAAACCCAGGACACCTACAGCATCGTCAAGCGCGTGATCCCCGAGGGCAAGACCATGTGCTCGCTGTGCTCGCGCCTGCGCCGCGGCATTTTGTACCGCGTGGCGGGTGAGCTGGGTGCCACCAAGATTGCCCTTGGCCACCATCGCGACGACATGCTGCAGACGTTTTTCCTGAACATGTTTTTTGCATCGCGCCTGAAGGGCATGCCGCCCAAACTGGTCAGCGACAGTGGCAGCCATGTGGTGATTCGTCCCATGGCCTATGTGCCCGAGAAAGATCTGATCCGCTGGGCCCAGGTGCGCGACTTTCCCATCATCCCCTGCACGCTGTGCGGCAGCCAGCAAAACCTGCAGCGCGTGCAGGTCGGCAACATGCTGCGCGAGTGGGACAAAAAATTTCCGGGCCGGCTGGAGAACATGTTCACCTCGCTGCAAAACGTCGTGCCCTCGCATTTGATGGACGGCAAGCAGCACGACTTCAAGGGCCTGCGCAGCACCGGCATGCCGGACCCCGAGGGCGACAAGGCTTTTGACGCAGAAGAATTTTTTGAACCCCGGCGTGCCGACCTGTCGGTGGTGTCGCTGGGCTGATCTTTCGCCATGGGGGTTGTATGAAAAAAGTATCCCTTGCCTTTTTTCTGGCGCTGGCGGCCTCGGCCCTGCTCAGCGCTTGCGGCACCGCCCGCCTGGTGCACAGCGATGTGACCAGCTTTTCCCGCTGGACACCTGCGCCGCCCGCGCCAGGCGCGGCCTACCGCTTTGAGCGCCTGCCATCCCAACAGCAACCTGATGCACAGCAGACGCAGCTTGAAGCCATCGCCCAGACAGCACTGGCCAAAGTGGGCCTGCAGCACAACCCGCCGGTGGCGGGCTTCAGCGTGCAGATAGGCGCCAGCAACCAGCCCATCTACCGCGCAGGCTGGGGCTATGACGCCTACCCCTACGGGGGCTCCAGCGTCTTCATTGGCAGCGGCGGCGGCTCCATCGGCTTCGGTTTTGGTTTTCCCATGGGCGGCCTGGAGCCCCCGATTTACAAGCGCGACGTGAGCATCGTCATACGCGAGCTGCGCAGCAACACGGTGGTCTATGAGACCCGCGCCTCTGGTGACGGCCCGTGGCAGGACAGCCTGCCGGTGCTGGGCGCGATGTTTGACTCGGCGCTGCTTGGATTTCCAACACCACCGCCTGGCCCACGCCGGGTCAGCATAGAGATTCCGAGATGAGACCCCCACGCTTGTCGCTTCGCGTACTGCGCTGCCCCCCGGGGGGGCCGCTGCGCCTGCGGGCCGGCAAAGCCGGACCCGCGGCCCCTGCTGGGTTGGAGAGCCTTCGCGGACGTCTGACATGTATCCGTTAGTCCTGCGCTTGGTTGAGGATGCCTCTGAAAGAACTCACCTTTGATCGAACCGACGCGCATCATCGCCATCCGTCATGGCGAAACCACATGGAATGTGGACGCCCGCATGCAGGGCCATCTGGACATAGGCCTGAATGACACCGGGCGCTGGCAAGCCCGGCGCGTCGCGCAGGCGCTGGCCGGTGAGCCCATCTCTGCGATGTACGCCAGCGACCTGGACCGCGCCCACGACACGGCGCTGGCCATCAGCGAGGTGGTGGGTGTGCAGGTGCGCAAGAAGGAAGGCCTGCGTGAGCGCCACTTTGGAGACTTTCAGGGTAAAACCATGACGGAGGTCGAAGCGACACTGCCCGAGCAGGCCCTGCGCTGGCGCATGCGCGACCCGGCGTTTGCACCCAGCGGCGGAGAGTCGCTGCTGCAGTTCCGCCAGCGCGTGCTCAGCACCGCCGAACATCTGGCCGCGCAGCATCCGGGCGAGTTGATCGCGCTGGTGGCGCACGGCGGCGTGCTTGACGTGCTCTACCGCGCGGCCACCGGGCTGGCGTTGCAGGAGCCCCGCACCTGGCTGCTGAGCAATGCTGCCATCAACCGCCTGCTCTGGACAGTCGACAGCGGCTTCACCCTGGTCGGCTGGGCCGACACCCAGCACCTGGAAGCCGCCGACGGTGAGCGTGCTCCCCTTGACGAGGCCAATGCCTGATGCAACTGCTGTCTGACCTT
Organism: Polaromonas sp.; assembly: GCA_021731285.1. Lineage (GTDB taxonomy): Bacteria > Pseudomonadota > Gammaproteobacteria > Burkholderiales > Burkholderiaceae_C > Polaromonas. Next base: position 5,532 of record JAKFXR010000168.1, read on the forward strand.
CTCGGCCGTCCGGCCACCGCCATCGACACCCCCGCCCTGGTGATAGACCTGGACGCCATGGAGCGCAATCTCGCCGCCATGGCCGCGTTTGCAGCACGGCACAAGGTCAGGCTCAGGCCGCACGCCAAGATGCATAAAAGCGCCACCCTGGCCAGGCTGCAGATGGCGCATGGCGCGGTCGGTGTGTGCGTACAAAAAACCTCGGAGGCCGAGGCGCTGGCAGCGCTGGGGGTGAACAACATCTACATCAGCAACGAAGTGGTCTCGCCGTCCAAGCTCAAGCGCGTCATCGCCGTCGCCGGCGAGCTCGAGGCGCTGGGCGGGCAACTGGCGATTGCGGTGGACAGCCTGGAGGGTGTGCGCGCACTGGCGCAGGCCCAGCAGGGCAAACACAGCGGCATCCATGTGTTCATTGAAATTGATGTCGGGCAGGGCCGCTGCGGCATTGCTCCGGGCGCAGCAGCGGTGGCGCTGGCCGATGAGATCAAACGCCATCCGGGCCTGAAGTTTGCCGGTCTGCAGGCCTACCATGGCCGTGCCCAGCATTTCCGCTCGGTCGCAGAGAGACAGCAAGGCATTGCGCAGGTGGTCGGCCATGTGCAGGCCACGCAGGTGGCCTTGCAGGCGGCCGGGCACACCGTTCCCCTGGTCACGGGCGCAGGCAGCGGCACCTTTGCGCTGGAGACTGCCAGCGGCGTCTATGGCGAGCTGCAGGCGGGCTCCTACCTCTTCATGGACCGCGACTACGCGACCAATGAGCAGGACCCCTCGCAACCGAAGTTCGAACACGCGCTGTTTGTCAAAAGCCAGGTGATGAGCGTTTGCGCCAGCCACGCGGTGATAGACGCCGGCCACAAAAGCCACGCGATTGATTCCGGCCTGCCGGCGGTGCACGGCCTGGATCTGACTTACTCCAACGGCGGGGACGAACACGGCATCCTGCATGGCGCAGTGTTGCCGGCGCTGGGCGAGACGGTCTGGCTGATCCCGGGCCACTGCGACCCCACGGTCAACCTGCACGACCACCTGCTGGGTGTGCGGGGCGGACTGCAACACGGTGTGGTCGAGCAGATCATTGCGGTCGATGCCAGGGGCGCGTTGACCTGAACTGGATTTTGTTTTCGGCGAATTTGCTATGGGATCGATAGCAAACTTTGCGCATGTGTAAAGGGCGAACGCGTGTTTTTTGCTCAAGACATGCGGGCTGCAGGCCGGTCCCATCCTTGTGAAGAAAATCGCCACCTGGCCCTTTGACGGCGCCAACGGTGTGCTATTTAAACCATAGCAAAATCAGCAGCTTGCGCTTTTACGACCCTGTTCAGTCGACTCCTGCCTACAAGCCATCAGAGCCCGGCTTTTTAGACTTTTGCATTTACACAGGAGTTTTCATGCAAGAGCAATCCACCGACAAACACCCCATCAGCAACCTTGCCTATGACTGGATCACCCTGATCCAGAACAAGGCGCAGGCGCTGATGGCCTATGACCAGTACATCAAGGACGCAGAGACAGCAGGCTCGGCCGAATGCGCCGCGTTTTTCCGCAAAGTGCATGACGCCGACAAGGCCCAGTTGGCTGAGGCCAAGGGACACCTGGTGGCCGTGCTCCAGGGAAAAATGGGCGGCTAGGCCCCGACGGTCCCGGCGGCAGGTGCCGGGCCGGTCAGTCGGCCGGGCACCACCGACCGGACGCCGGACACACACTGGCCGGTGCGCCGTTCAGCCAGAGCCGCTCTTGGTCCCGCAGCAAGGCGGGCGAAGGGCCGATGTCGAAGCGGATTCCCAGTGCATCGCCGACAGCGGTGTCCTCAATGGGCAGCTCCCAGCTCAGAAACACCAGGCTGCAGTCCTCGCCAGGTGCGAAATTCGCCGCATCAAAGCCATTGCCCAGGCGCTTGATCACGGCATGCGGTTGACCGGTATCAAAGACCACCACCGTGCCGGGGCGCAGGGGAATGCGAAGATCCGCCGCCGGGAAATGCAGGTCCAGACCCTTGTCCTCACTCAGAAAGAGATTGCAGAAGGCCGCGCCCCCATATTGCGCGGCGTCGTGGTGGTAGCGCGCGCCGCGGCAAGCCATCAAGGCGACCTCAGAAGAAGCCAGCGCCTCGTGCAGGCCCAGCGGCTGTGTCCAGTCCAACACCGCCTGCACACAGTGCCGGTAGTCTGGCCAACGCGCACGTGCTCGCACCAGAGGCAAGGCCTCGACGTCGCCGGGTTCCAGTTCCAGGTGTATCGACATCTCCCTTTCCCAATCGGCCAACAGGCTGGCAGTAGGCGCAGGCACGTCGACCGTACCCCACAGCACGACATCACTGACGCTGCGGCTGCGCATGGCATCGCCACTGCGGAAACAGACCGCCAGGTGGTCTCGCAGGCGGGGTGATGAAGGGGTGCCCATCTGCACCAGTGTAGTCAGAGGGCATGCGTGTGAGTGATGGCCTCGTCGCGCGCAATGCGCCCATCAATCAGCTCGACCAGCCGGTCGCAGCGCGCGGCCAGGCGCGGATCGTGGGTGACCACCACAAAAGTTGTGCCGAGCTCAACGTGCATGCGCCGCAACTGCACAAATACCTCGTCGGACGAGGCCGTGTCGAGGTTGCCCGTGGGCTCGTCGGCCAGCACCAGCGCTGGCTCCATCACCAGTGCGCGGGCAATCGCCACGCGTTGCTGCATGCCGCCCGAGAGTTCACCCGGCCGCTTGTCCATGGCGTTGGCCAGGCCCACCGAAGCCAGCAGCGCTCGGGCATGCTCGCGTTGCTTGCCACTGACGTGGCCGCCGCGCATCAGCGCGGGCAGGGTGACGTTTTCCAGCGCCGTGAAGGCCGGCAGCAGGTGATGGAACTGGAACACAAAGCCCAGAGCGCTGCGCCGCAGCAGGGTCAGCGCCGCGTCGTCCAGGCCGTGCACCTCCTGGCCCTGCAGCCGGTAGCTGCCGGACGTCATGCCTTCGAGCAGACCGACGATGTTGAGCAGCGTGCTTTTGCCGGAGCCGGAAGGGCCAATCAACGCAATGAATTCGCCGCGCTGCACCTGCAGCGACACGCCATGCAACACCTCGGCCTCGCTGGGCAGGCCGATGTTGTAACTCTTGCGGATCTCGGTCATGTCGATCAGCGCGCGGGAATTGTCGGCAACCGTCATGGGTTCACATCCGTATCGCCTGCGCCGGGTCCAGCGCGGCGGCGCGCCGCGCCGGTGCGACCGCGGCCAGCACACCACACACGGTGGCGATCAGCGCCACCTGCACGGCCGTGACCAGCGGAAGCGTGATCACAAACAACGGCAGCCCGTCGGAGCCGCGCACGAACTTCGTGAACAGCCAGATCATCAGCACGGCCAGCGCAATGCCGAGGGCCGAGCCGAGGGCGCCCACCACCGCGCCCTGCACCAGGAACAGCCGCAGGATCTGCCCGCGCGTGGCGCCCATGGCGCGCAGGATACCGATCTCGCGGCGCTTTTGCACGACAGACACCACCAGCACGCTGGCGATGCCCAGCACCACCACCACCAGCACCACCCCGCGTATCAGCGCGGTGCTGACCGACTGGGCGTTGAGGGCGGACACCAGCTGCGCGTTGCTCTCCTGCCAGCTTTCAATCTTGTAGGGAAACTGCCGGCGCAGCTCACTGGCCAACTCCTGCGCCGACCACACGTCCTTCACGGTCAGGTCCAGGCTGGTGGCGCCGCCGGGCAGTCCCAGCAGGTTTTGCGCCGCGCGCAGCGGCACGATGACGGTGCGCCGGTTCAGGTCTTTCACGCCCAGGTCTACCAGCGCGGTGACACGCACCGAGTCACTGACCAGGCCGGTCTGCACGGTCAGGCGGTCACCGGCGCGCACCCCCAGGTCGGCCGCCAGCTCACGGCCCACAATGGCCTCGCCCGGGGACAACCGGGCAGTGCCGCTGATCACCTTGCTGCGCAACCCGACGACGCGGTCGTAGCGGTCCAGCTCCACACCCATCAGCGCAATCGCCTGGGTGGCTTCGCCGCGCAGGGCCAGGCCGGCGCCCGACACCATGGGGGACACACCGGCGATGGACGGCATGGCTTCAAGCAGCGGCACCAAAGCCTGCCAATTGGCGACAGAGCGCAGGCGCTGGGCGCGCGGCTGGGTGTCGGTCAGTGCGGTGGTGCCCGCAACGTCGGGCCAGGCGGGCGTGACCACGTCGTCCGGCGCACGCACGCTGATGTGCGCCTGCGCGCCCAGGGTCTTGGTCAGGGTGCTGCCCTGCAGGCCGCTGATCAGCGCCGAAATATAGGCAATGACCGCCACGCCCGCCGCCACGCCCACGATGATGAGCAAGGTCTGCATGCGCCCCTCACGCAAAAAACGCAGGGCCACGCGCAGTTCAAAGCCAAGCCAGGAAGACATGCAAACAGGCCCTAACGCCCCATGGCGCTGGTCAATGCCGACCCGGCATCCGGCGCACCCCCCCCATTGGCGGCCGGCCCGCCGGGTTGCCAGGACACGGCACGGACCCGAACCCTGGCGCCGGCCTGCGGGCTGCCTCCCAGCAGGACGGCATCGCCTTCGGCCAGGCCTTCGAGCACCTCCACCGCATCCAGCGTGCGCAGGCCCAGGCGCAGCTTGCGCTCCTGCGCACGACCCGCGTCGGCGACCAGCACCGTGGCCGTCGCCGCTGACGGCTGCGTGCGCAGGGCGCTGAGCGGCAACACCAGAGCGCGGTCGCGCCTGCCGGTCTCAACCTCGACCGAGAGCGTCATGTCTTCGCGCAAAAAAACCGGGGCCTGCTGCTCGAGCGCAAACTTGACTTCGATCGCGCCGCGCTGGGCATCGACCGCGGGGGCGATCAACAACACCCGGGCGGCAAAACGCTGGTCGGCAAAAGCGTCGGCCACCACGGCCGCCTTCTGGCCCGGCTGCAACTGGTCGAGGAAACGCTCATCGACCTGCGCCGTGAGTTGGGTGGGGCCTGCCAGGGCCAGGCTCATCAAGGCCTTGCCGGGCTGAACGATCTGTCCCGGCTCGACATCGCGGGTCAACACCCGCGCATCGGTCGGTGCCAGCACGGCCGCCTGTGCCAGGCGGGCACGCGCCGCCGCCGTCGCTGCCCGCACCGATCCCTGCTGCGCGAGCGCGACATCTGCCGCGCGCTGCGCATCGTCGAGTTGCGCCGCACTGTAGAAGCCCTGCGTCACCAGTTGCTGCACCCGCCGCAGGGTGGCCCTGGCCGCCTGCAGGGTGGCCTCGGCCTGGCGCTCAGCCGCCACGGCTTGCGCCAGGGCCGCGCGCAGCTCATCGGTTTCAAGCGAGACCAACACCTCGCCCGCGCGCACCTGGGCGCCCTCGGCCACTGCGACCCGCGCGACGCGCCCGGTCAAGGTGCTGCCAACATCGACGCGCGACAGGGTTGCCACGCGGGCAGAAAATTGCAGAGTGCGGAGCAAGGGCGCATAGCGCATTTCGACGGCTGCAAGCTGGGGACTGCGCAGGGTCATCCATCCGAACACCGCCGCCACAATGGCCGCCATGATTACTGCAAACCATATCCAGTGCCGTTTCATCGTCACCAGACTGTGACGCCACGTCGCCTCCGGCCTGTTGATGTACATCAACGCAGCCGATAAGACGCCCGCTGCAGAAACTCCGGGCTCATTCAAAAAGTTCCGGCCCCGATTTGGGCGGGGTGACCCCCAGGTGCCGGTAGGCGGCCAGCGTGGCAATGCGGCCGCGCGGTGTCCGCTGCAGATAACCCTGCTGGATCAGGTAGGGCTCGATCACGTCTTCAATCGTGTCGCGCTCCTCGCCAATGCTGGCGGCGATGTTGTCCAGGCCTACGGGACCGCCATCAAAGCGGTGAATCACAGCTTCAAGCAGTTTGCGGTCCATCACGTCAAAGCCCTGTGGGTCGACGTCCAGCATGGCCAGCGCCCTGTTGGCGATGTCGAGCGTGATCTGGCCCTGGCCCTTGACGTCAGCATAGTCGCGCACGCGGCGAAGCAGGCGGTTGGCAATACGCGGCGTGCCGCGTGAGCGGCGCGCAATCTCGATGCCGCCGTCTTCGTCCATGGGCACATTGAGCAGCCCGGCACTGCGCCTGACAATGCGCGACAGCTCCGCCGCGGTGTAAAACTCCAGCCGCGCCACAATGCCAAAGCGGTCGCGCAGCGGGTTGGTCAGCATGCCTGCGCGGGTGGTAGCGCCTACCAGCGTGAAGGGCTGCAGGTCGAGCTTGATGCTGCGCGCCGCCGGGCCTTCGCCGATCATGATGTCGATTTGGTAGTCCTCCAGCGCGGGGTACAGAATTTCCTCGACGACCGGGCTCAGGCGGTGAATCTCGTCGATAAACAGCACATCGTTTTTTTCCAGATTGGTCAGCAGCGCGGCCAGGTCTTTGGGTTTTTCCAGCACCGGGCCAGAGGTCTGGCGCAGGTTCACACCCAGCTCGTGCGCAATGATGTGGGAGAGCGTGGTCTTGCCCAGTCCGGGCGGGCCAAACAGCAGCACATGGTCCATGGCCTCACTGCGTTTTTTGGCCGCGCCAATAAAAATTTCAAGCTGCTCCCGAACCTTGGCCTGGCCAACGTATTCGTCAAACAGCTTGGGGCGGAGCGCGCGTTCGATCGCCTCTTCGTTGGGCGAAGCCGGCGCGGCCGACATGACGCGTTTGGCCGGCGGCACGCCAGACATGTCAAAGTCGTCGGTCTGGATGGTCATGTGGCCCCCACGCTTGTCACTGCATGTACTGCGCTGCCCACCGGGGGGGCCGCTGCGCCTGCGGCCCGGCTAAGCCGGTTCCGCGGCCCCGGCTGGTCTGGAGCCGAGTCCCGTGCGTTTGCAACCGCATTCATTTAGCGAGTGCCTTCAAAGCGAGCTTGATGCCGTCACTCACCCCAATGTCCTTGGGCAGGGCTTTCAGCGCCAGTGCCGCATCGCGGTCGCTGTAACCCAGCGCCACCAGCGCCTGCAAGATGTCGGACTGTGCATCGTTGCCGACGCTGACCTGCACGCCCATGTCGGCGCCCAGCTTGCCCTTGAGCTCCAGCAGCAAGCGCTCGGCGGTTTTTTTGCCTATGCCCGGCACCTTGATGATGCGGCCGGCTTCCTGCTGCGTCACGGCCTGGGCCAGTTCGTCCACACTCATGCCGCTGAGCACGCTGAGCGCGGTGCGTGGGCCCACGCCCGAGATCTTGATCAGTTGCCGGAAGGCGGCGCGTTCGCTGGATGAGCCAAAGCCGTAAAGGATCTGCGCATCCTCGCGCACCACAAAATGGGTCAGCAGCGAGACTTTTTCGCCCAGAGCAGGCAGGTTGTAGAAAGTGCTCATGGGCACCATCAGCTCGTAACCCACGCCGTTGCAGTCCACCAGCAGCTCCGGGGGGTTCTTTTCAGCCAGCAGGCCAGAGATGCGTCCAATCATGCGCAAATCTTATCAGCGAGCCCTGACTTGAATATCGGGGGACAATCACCCATCTGCCTGTCCACCACCGGGAAAGCAAGCCTTTGATCCTCCGTCACACCTTCACGCCGCCCAACAACACCCGCATGGGCAACCTGTGCGGCCCCATGGATTCGCACATTCGCACCATCGAAGCGGCCTTGCAGGTGACGATTGCGCACCGCTTTGAACAGTTCAAGATCGACGGCCCCAAAGCCAAGGCCCAGCAGGCGCTGGAGGTGCTGCAGGCGCTGTATGAAATGGCGCAACGGCCCATCCCCGAGGAAACCGTGCAATTGATGCTGGCCGGCGACACCGCACTCAGCGTGGCGCCCGACGGCGCCCTGACGCTGTCGACCCGGCGCGCCGACCTGCGTGCCCGCACGGTGAACCAGGGCGTGTACCTGGAAAACATTGCCACGCACGACATCACCTTCGGCATCGGCCCCGCCGGTACGGGCAAGACCTACCTGGCCGTGGCCTGCGCAGTCGATGCGCTGGAACGCAGCGCGGTGCAGCGCATCGTGCTGACACGTCCAGCAGTGGAAGCCGGCGAGCGCCTGGGCTTTTTGCCAGGCGACCTGAACCAGAAGGTGGACCCGTATTTGCGCCCGCTGTATGACGCGCTGTACGAACTCATGGGTTTTGAGCGCGTGCACAAAGCCTTTGAGCGCCAGCAGATCGAGATTGCGCCGCTGGCCTTCATGCGTGGCCGCACGCTCAACCACGCTTTTGTGATCCTGGACGAAGCGCAAAACACCACGCCCGAACAAATGAAGATGTTTTTGACCCGAATAGGCTTTGGCGCCAAGGCGGTGATCACCGGTGATATCAGCCAGGTTGATTTGCCGCGCACGCAGCTCAGCGGACTGGTGGACGCCGAGCGTGTGCTCAAACGCGTCAAGGGCATTGCCATCACCCGGCTGACCAGCGCCGACGTGGTGCGCCACCCCCTGGTAGCGCGCATTGTGGATGCGTATGACGGCTACAAAAGCCCGGCGGGCGACGCCGGGGCTACCGAGCCGGTGGTGCCGGTCGCACGCCCCAGCCGGACGAAAAGCAGAAATGGCTCTTAAGAAACTGAGCCTGTCGCTGCAGTTCGGCGCCATCAAGGACGCCAAACGCCACCGCGCCGCGCTGCCACGGCACAGCGTGGTGCGCTGGATCCGCCACGCGCTGGAGAGCGACGCCGAACTGACGGTACGCATTGTGGACGCCGAGGAAGGCCAGGCGCTGAACCGCAGCTACCGGCAAAAAGACTACGCCACCAATGTGTTGACCTTTGACTACAGCGGCGCGCCACTGGTGAGCGCCGACCTGGTGCTGTGCGCGCCGGTGATCGCGAAAGAAGCGCGTGAGAACAAAAAGACGCTGCGGGCGCACTATGCTCATCTGCTGGTGCACGGCACCCTGCATGCCCAGGGTTGGGACCATGAGACCAGCACGGAAGATGCTGATGCCATGGAGGCGAGAGAGATTGAGATTTTGGCTGGGCTTGGGATCAAGAATCCGTACCGGTGACTGGTGAAGCAGGTTGGTACGCCTGCTAGCCGGGGGTTGCCCGGCGGGCGATGTAGC
>JAKFXR010000058.1 GCA_021731285.1 Polaromonas sp.
GGTGCTGGGGGTGCCTTGATTTGGCGGGCTTGCCATTGGTGGCTGCGCCGCCTGTAGATTTGCTAGAAATGCCTCTAGGTCACTGCCTGCTGATTTTCGAGTGGCACGTCCAGCACTTTGGCAAGGTTGGCATGAACATCAACCGCCTGCTGCAAACTTTTCTCAAAACACTGGTGTAGATGTTCCAAGAATGCGTCCACCCGCTCAAGTCTCAAATTCCCGGCTTTTTCCCCACGTTCAAAATGTTCAATCATTTCGCCAGCCTTGGAAATTATCACGCCTGTGCGGATCAAATCCCCCGCCACGTCGAAAGGCAGCGCGGTCAATTTCAAAACTTGCTCCTCGGTGGGTCGTTTGAACACACTCAAATTGCGACGCAAAATTTCAAAGTTTGGGCGTGGATAAATTCCCTTGTCGTCTGCCTTCCAATTCTCGGTAGCCTGCTTAAGCCAGTAAGTTGCATCCGTCAGCATAAAAAATGTCGTCTGCGCGACTACAAGGGCGGCCGAAATTTCACGATCCTGTTGAATCCTTCGCGTCTCGGCGTTTTGCCACCATGCGACGCCGATTGCAACGAATATTGCGATAACAGACCCGACACCTTGCACCCAGCCCGCGACGCCGCTGTGCGCATCAAACCACGCGATAGGATCGCGCACCAGCCGTGTGTGCCATGCGTGGGCCAACAGAATGCCGATCGTTGTGGCGAAGTATGCAGCCACAACCATGCCGGCAGACCACACGAGCGGCCCTACAAGGCCGCTCAGGGCGGCCCACCGTTTTTTTAACTTGGACATCCTGCCCCCTTTTGTCCCGTCAGGATATCCGCTTTCCCCTCGGTTGTGGGGTGTCTCATAGCCTGGGTGGAGTTACCATGCGAAAGAGCAGGCGTCAGCTATTGGCGAGCTCGCCTTCTTTCTCATTCCTAGTGTGTGCGAGCGTATCGCTTGGCTCGTCATTACTGGCTAATAGTGATCTGTCAAACCCCCGCCCGACTAAGCAAAGCCTCCAGATCATCTCGATCCACAGGCTTGGTCAGATGTTCATCAAACCTCGCCTCGCGTGACCGGGCCTGGTCGCTCGCGCTGCCCCAGCCTGTGACGGCGATCAGCACGGTGTGGCCAAGGCGGGTGTCGGCGCTCAGTTGTTTGGCTACGTCTTGGCTCGCACGCGTCGCAAGCTGAGGCAGTAGTTCATGCGGCATGGATCCCGGATCTAGTCCGGGATGACAGAAAGCGGTCCGGGTGACAGGCGGGGTCCGGGATAGCAGGTCGTCGCCCGTGATTTGACATGCAATCAAAAGGTTGCATATAATGAATTGCGCGCGCAAACCATCCCAAACATTCATCAAGGAAAAATCATGCCGGATATTTTGCACAGAGTCGGAATCAAGTCCTCGGCGAATGAGGTTTACAAAGCGTTGTCCACACGTGACGGCCTGGCCGCCTGGTGGACGGACACCACCAAGGGCGAGAGCAAGGTGGGTGGGGTGATCCAGTTCACCTTTCACTCGGACGGCTCCGAGCTGGGCGGCTTTGACATGAAGGTGCTGGAGCTTGCGCCCGGCAAGCGCGTGTTGTGGCAGGTCATGGCCGGGCCGGAGGAGTGGATAGGCACCAGGGTCAGCTTTGACCTGAAGCAGGGAGAGGGTCTCACCGAGCTGCTCTTCAAGCACGAGGGGTGGAAGGAGCCGGTGGAATTCATGCACCACTGCAGCACCAAGTGGGCCACCTACCTGGTCAGCCTGAAGGAACTGGTGGAAACCGGCAAGGGCAGGCCCAACCCGCGCGACCTGCGGATTCACATCCGCGACTAGGCCGTCGCCGTCGCCCGGGTCACAGCCGCAGCACCGCCGCGTACCCCGTCATCTCCAGATAGCCACGCCCCACCCGTTTGCCGTTGCTGTCAATCAGCTCGCTCAGGCCTTCCCAGTAAATGGCACCTGTCGAGGGGCGGCTGTCCAGCTCCTGGTTGTCGATGACGGCGCGCACGGTGTAGAAGTCTGCCGGGGTGCGCACTATCCATTCAACCGGGTAGCTGGCCTGGCTCAGCGGGCTTTTCCAGCGGCGCTGCGGGCTGAAGACCACCTCGCCGCGGCTGAAAGTGTAGACATCGCCCTTGGCAGAACGGAAGGAGCCGCCGTCCCAGACCGATTTGCCTTCCCGGTCGCGCAGGCGGAAAGCCGTGAGGGCGCTGCCGTCGTCCAGGTTCATGCCTATCCAGTCCCAGCCGACGGCGCTGGGGTGCAGCAGCTCCTGGCTCCACTCGTGGTCCAGCCAGGCCTTGCCAGTCACTTCAAAGCTCTGGCCCTTGACCTGCAGGCTGCCGCGTGTGGCCAGTTGCGGCAGGCTGTAGTAGTAGCTGGCCTGTTTGGCATCCGGCCCTTTGCGCGACAGCCCCTTGTTGCCTTGCAGCAGCAGGGGCTGTGTCTCTGTCAATTGCAGCTTGAGGGCGAAGTCGGTGGCGGGCAGGTGGGCGCTGTGGGTGTTGCCCTGGCTTTGCAGGGACCAGTCGCGCAGCTTGAGGGCCATGCCCTGCGGGCTGGCGCTGGCAATCTCAAAACCTTCACGCGCAATGCGCTGGTCGTGCCAGAGTTTTTTGCCTTGCACATCGGTCACGGCTGCGTGCGCAAAAATCAGTTGCCGGGCCGCAAACTTTGACTGCATGCCTTGCGCCGCATCCACACGCGACCTGAAAAACGTCACCTGAAAGCCAAACTCCCGGCCTGCCGAGGTGCTGGCGTGGCCGGTGATGTACCACCACTCGGTCCGGAAATCCGGGTGTGAGCCAAAGTCCCGAGGAAACTGCAGCGCCCGCGCAGGCAGGGCGTTGGCGGGGCCGGCCTGGGCCAGGCCTGCCAGCCCGGCCGCCAGCATGAAGCGGCGCCTGGGCAGACCGGTGGGTGCGGGGAGGGGGCGCATGCGCTGATTCTCGCGCATGACATGCCCAGTTGCATCGCAGCGGCGGAAAGCCTATCCTGCGCTCATGTTCCCTGAAAAAGGTGCGCCATGTACAAGCGGATTTTGTTGGCATATGACGGTTCCAAGTCCGGGCAGAAAGCCCTGCTCGATTGCCGGGACATCGCGCAGTGGAGCCAGGCTTCGCTGACCCTGATTGCGGTGACCCCCCTCTACATGGACCTGGTTGGCGTGGAAGGCGGCGTCTACGACCGGGGCCTGGCCGAGCACGAGAAGGAAAAGTACAAGGCCATTCTGGACGAAGGCCTGCGCCAGTTGGCCGAGTCCGGCCACAGTGCCCACGGTGAGGTGCTGGTGGGCGAGACGGTGGACGAAATCATCAAGTACGCCCGCAAGATCGAGGCCGACCTGATTGTGGTGGGCCACCGCCACCTGGACAGCTGGGCGGCGCGCTGGTGGCGCGGCTCGGTGTCCAAATCGCTGATCGAAAACGCCGCCTGCAATGTGCTGGTGGTGATCACCCGCTAGCCCTCATTCAGGCTGTCCTGAGCCTGCCGCAAGGGCGAAGCCTGCCTCTGGGCAAGCACGACCCCCCCTTCATTGCTTCGTTTTGAATCCAGTTTGCGATTTGGGGCGTAACTAGCTTGCCTGACCCTGAAACTTTATTAAAAAGGACTGTTATGACCACCTCCTCCTTCAAACTTGCCGGCCTTGCCGCGCTCGCCCTGGCCAGCCTGGCTGCATGCACCACCATGGCGCCTGAAGGTGCGGTACGCGCCGAAAAAGCGGTAGCTGTCACCGCCTCCAACAAGCTGCTCAAGTTCAATGCGGGCCGCCCTGGCCAGATTCTGACCACCCTCAACATCAGCGGTTTGCAGGCAGGCGAGACCTTGCTGGGCATTGATTACCGCGTGTCCAAAGACCAGCTCTACGCCCTGGGCAGCAGTGGCCGGCTCTACACCCTCAATGAGGACACCGCAGCAGCCACCGTTGTGGGCATGCCTTTTGCCGTCAGACTCGAGGGCACGCAGTTTGGCTTTGACTTCAACCCGACGGTTGACCGGATTCGTGTGGTCAGCAACACGGGGCAAAACCTGCGTTTGCACCCTGACACCGGCGCGGTTGTGGACAGCAACCCGACGCTTGACGGCGTGCAGATCGACGGCAAACTGGGCTATGCAGCCGGCGACGCCAACTTTGGCAAGTCGCCCATCCCCGTGGGCGCGGCTTACAGCTACAACAAGGCCGACACCAAAATCACCACCAACTTTGCGCTGGACGCGGCCACGGGCGCTTTGGTGACGCAGGGTTCGCGCGAGGGTGTGATGCCTGCGGTGTCACCCAACACGGGACAGCTGTTTACCGTCGGCACTCTGGGCATGGCCTTCAACACGGCGGCATTTGACATTCAGGCCCTGAGCGACGTGGCCTTCGCGGCCTTGAACAGCGATGGCACCACAGCCAGCCGCTGGGTGACGATTGACCTGAAAACCGGCGCAGCCCGGTCGCTGGGCACGGTAGGCGGCGGCGAGCGCGTGGTCGGTATCGCACTCGAGCCCTAAGGAACACTGCCAGGCCGCCATCACGGGCGGTCCTGGCAGGCCCCTTGGCGTTTAACGGCGGTCATTGCGCCACTCAGGCGCATCCATCACGCCCGGGATGTCGCTGCGGCCTATCCCCAGGTCATTCAATTCCCTGTTGCTCATCTGCGCCAGCTCGGCCCGGTCGCGGGTGCGCCGCTCGTGCTCCCTCAGCCACAGGGCCGCGCGGCGCAGGCGCGCCAGCAGCGGTCGGGCCACCCGCTCCAGCGCCAGATCCGGCAGCGAGTTCACAAAAACAATCGGCATCTTCAGCACCATCGCAGCACTCCTGATCGGTAGGGGTTTGATGATGCGTTTGATCGTGGTATTGTGGAAGTTGAATTTACTGATGCCAACTATCAGAAAGCCTGATGCGTGAACTGAACCTGGACCAACTCCGCACCCTGGTGGCGATTGCCGACCTGGGCACTTTTTCTGCAGCGGCGCGGGCGCTGCATCTGGCTCAGCCCACGGTGAGCCTGCATGTCAGCGAACTGGAGTCGCGCCTGGGCGCGCCGCTCATCATTCGCGGCGCCAGAAAGGTCGAGCCCACAGCCGCCGGCGCGGTGCTGGTGCAGCGTGCGCGCCGCCTGCTGCGCGATGCTGACGACGCGGTCGACGCGGTGCAGCGGCATGTGGCGGGCCGGGGCGGCCGGGTGCGGCTGGGCAGCTCCACCGGGGTGCTGGTCTACCTGCTGCCCCAGGTGCTCAAGGCCATGGAACGCGCCCATCCGGAGATTGATGTCGAGGTCAGCATTCTGGGTTCCAGCGAAGCGATGGACCGGCTGGGCCAGGGCACGCTGGACGTCGGGCTGGTGGCCTCACCGCAGCCGCCCCGGCCGGGTGTTGTGCTGACCCACTGGCGCAGCGACCCGATGATGGCTTATGTGCCCAGCGCGTGGGCCGTGCCCCAGCGCATCACGCCGCAGTGGCTGGCCGCCCGCCCGCTGATCTTCAATGACTCCACCACGCAGTTGTACCGCCAGACCATGGAGTGGTTTGCCAATGCGGGCCTGACGCCGCGCACACGGGTAGAGCTCAACTACAACGAGGCCATGAAGAGTCTGGTGGCCGCGGGCTACGGCGCGGCGGTGTTGCCGCTGGAGCACAAACACGAAGAGTCGGTGCACCAGGGCGTGCAGGTGGTGCCCCTCAAACCCGCGCTGACGCGGCACACGGCAGTGGTGCACAGGCCGCTGGAGGCGGTAGACGGCGCGACGCGCAATCTGCTGGCGACGCTGGCGGAGTTTCGGCAAACCTAGGAATTACCAGTCCTCCTTCACCGCCAGCACGGCGTCCCTGCCCGCTGCTGCGCGGCCAGCCAGCCATGCGGTCACAGTCCCGGCCAGCACCACCGCAGCGCACAGCAGCAGGAGTCGTCCCCAGGGCAGGGCCAGGTCCATGGTCCAGTGAAAGCTTTGCGGGTTGACCACGTGCACCAGCACCAATGACACAGCCAGGCCCAGCGCCAGCCCGGCCACGGCTCCGGCCAGCGTCCAGGCTGCGCCTTCACCAGCCACCAGCAACAAAATTTGCCGGCGCGTCAAACCGAGGTGGGCCAGCAAACCAAACTCCTTTCGCCTGGCCAGCACCTGCGCGCTGAAGCTGGCCGCCACGCCAAACAAACCAATGGCAATCGCCACGCCTTGCAACCAGTAGGTCACGGCAAAGCTGCGGTCAAAAATGCGCAGCGAGGTGGCGCGTATCTGGCGGCTCGATGCAAACTCGATCAGCTCGCCTGCGTTGCTGGTGGATGGCGCGAGTTGGCGCACCGCCGCCTGCACCTGCGCATCGTCGGCACCGGGGGCCAGCCAGAGTGCCAGGTCGTTGACGCGGGTGTCGCCGCTCAGGCGTTCAAAGTCGCGCCTGTCCATGGCGACGGCGCCAAACTGGTGCGCGTAGTCGCGCCATACACCGGCCACATAAAACGCCGGCCCGCTTTGATTCGCTCTTTTATTGATAGCAGACTCATCCCGTGGCGAAAGGGCCAACCCGCCAAAAGATAGTGAAAGCGGGCTGAAGACGGCTCCGGGGCGCGCGCCATACAGATCGACCATGGCTTCGCTGACATAGATGGCCACCTGGCCGGGGGGAACAGGCAGGGGTGCACCCAGCAGAGGCAAGGCGCTGGCCGGATCTGCCAGATCGCGCGACTGCAGCGACACCGCAGGCTGGTCTGCGTCCAGCAGCAGGGGCGTGCTGCGCAGGGTGGCCACGCGCGCCACACCGGCGAGTTTCGAGATGGCCTGCACAAACTCCGGCGTGAAATACACCGTGTCACTCGCTGCACTGGCGTTGGCGGTGCGCACATACAGGTCCGCGGGCAGCACCGCGTCCAGCCAGTGCGTCACCGAGTCGCGAAAGCTCGCCACCATCACTGTCAGCGCTACGGCAAGACTGAGCGACGCGACCACGCCGCTGACCGCCACCGCCGCGCTGCCGCGCACCCGGCGCGCACGCTCCACCGCCAGCATGGGCAGCAGGTGCTGCGCCACCCGGCGGCTGAGACTGTTGTACAGCAGCGCGATCAGCCAGGGCAAGGCGCTGATGCCGCCCACCAGCAGCAGTCCGACCGACAGGTAGGCCGCCAGCGGAATCCCAAAGACGGGTGGCATAAAAGCCAGCATCAAAGCTGCGGCGATCAGCAGCAGGCTGTAGGCGCGCGCGGGTCCGCCATCGGCGGCTGCGCCCAGGCCTTTGAGCGTTTGCGCAGGCGGCAGCTTTTGCGCAGCGCGCGCCGGCCACCAGCCACCCACCAGCGCCGCCGCCACACCAAGCAGGGCGTAGATCAGCGCGGCCACGCCGTCCCACTGCAGGGCAGGCGCCACGCCCGAGAAATAGCCGCCGCCCAGGTCACCACCCAGCAGGCGCAAAGCCAGGGCGGCCAGTGCGGTGCCGAGCGCGATGCCGGCCACGCTGCCCACCGCACCAAGCAGCGCTGATTCCCAGAGCACCAGGCGCAGGCGCTCGCGTCCGGTCAGGCCCAGCACACCCAGCAGCGCAAACTGTTGCGCGCGTTTGGCCACGCTGAGCGACAGCACCGAAAAGACCAGAAACGCGCCGGTGAACAGCGCCACCAGCGCCAGCACCGTGAGGTTGACACGGTAGGCGCGCGACAAATTGTTGACGCGCTGGGCCGCATCGCCTGGCTCGTTGGCGCTGAGGCCTGCGGGCAATGGCAGGGATGCGATGAAGGCCGCGCGGTCGCTGCCGGGGCGCAAGCGCACATCGATGCGCGAGAGTTGGCCCGCGCGGTCAAACAGCTCTTGCGCAGCGCCTATGTCCATCACGGCCAGCGCAGCGCCGCCTGCGCTGACGCTGCCTGAGGCTTGCACGTCCAGCAGGCGCAGGCCGCTTTGCAACTGGAAGCTTGTCCCGGTCAGGCTCAGTCGCGCGGCGGGGTTGAGAAACACCGTCCCGGGTGTGAAGAGGGCAAAGCGCTCTGCACCCGATGCGGGCACCGGCATGAGGGCTGGCGCGACGGCGGCCACCACCAGCGCGTCCACACCGACCACACGCAGCGGCAGGCGTTTGCCTTCTGCGGTGACAGCGTAGGTGGACAGCTCCAGCACCGGGCTGGCTGCAGCCACCGACGGGTGATTGGCCACCAGCGGGTACAGCGATTCCGCCATGCTGCCGCGCGCTGCACGCAACTCCAGGTCGGGCTGGCCACCGGTGGAGCGTACGGCTTGCGAAAACTCGCTGAGCGCCGACGCATTGATGAGTTGTACCGAAAACGCCAGCGCCACACCCAGCATGACGGCCACCACGGCCGCAGCATTGCGCCAGCGGTGGTGCAGCAGCTCCTGCCAGGAAAAAGTACGCAGCAGGCGCAGCAGCGTGGCCATGCGGCTAGGGCCTGTTCACACTATTTATGCAAGATGCGTTGCGAGTCAAAAAAGCCATGCGTGAGGCGCAAAATGCAGCCGGGCTGGAGCCCGGCCAGGCTTTGCAACGCTGCGCATGGCCTTTTTGGCCGCAACCCGGAGGGAATGGGGTTAAAACAACGCCACTCGTCGTTGCACTCCTAGCCCAGCCCGCCAGGCTGAGCGTCGTCGCGCGCCTAGATTGGCCCTGTTTTAACCCGATTCGCACTTGCATAAATAGTGTGAACAGGCCCTAGGCCGTGACGCCGTGGTTGCTCAGGTGCAGCACCCGGTCTGCGCGGGACGCGGCTGCCTCGGAGTGCGTCACCAGCACCAGCGACGCACCGTGCTCACGGGTTTGCGCAATCAGCGCATCCATCACGGTGGCGGCGGTGGCGGGGTCCAGGTTGCCGGTGGGCTCATCGGCCAGCAGCAGGGCGGGTTTGTGCACCAGCGCCCGTGCGATGGCCACGCGCTGAAGCTGCCCGCCGGAGAGCTGTTGCGGCAGCCGGGCGCCCAGTCCATGCAGGCCGACATCGGCCAGCATCTGCGCCACACGGCCGTTGTTGTGCTGTCCCAGCAGCAGCAAGGGCAGGGCCACGTTTTGCGCTACGTCCAGATGCGGCAACACATGAAAGGCCTGAAAAACAAAGCCCACTTTTTCGCGGCGCAACAGGGCACGCTGGTCGTCGCTCATGGCGCCCAGGTCTGCGCCTGCCAGCGTCACCGAGCCGCTGTCCCAGCTGTCCAGCCCGGCCATGCAGTTGAGCAGGGTGGATTTGCCGACGCCCGATTCACCCACAATGGCGACAAACTCGCCGGGCGCCACTTGCAGGGAGACATCGCGAAAGACCGCGACCTCGCCGTAGTGCTTGCTGAGATTGCTGACGATGAGGGTCATGACTTTGTCAATGCGGGCTTGACCCGCAATCCATGCTGCGCGGGCCAGGGTGGCGGTTCAAGTGGGTGCATTACGCCGCCCTGGCTTGCGCCACCAGATCAAGCACCTGCTGCACTGCATCCGGCGCGTCGCAGGCCACCACCTGGCGATCAGGCATGGAACGCAGCCAGGTGATTTGCCGCTTGGCCAATTGGCGGGTGGCATAAATGCCCTTGTCGCGCAGCTCGGCCATCGGTGATGTGCCGTCCAGTGCTTCCCAGGCCTGGCGGTAGCCCACGCAGCGCATGGAGGGCAGGTCCAGATGCAGGTCGCCGCGTGCACGCAGGGCTTTGACTTCATCGATGAAGCCTGCGGCCAGCATGGCGTCAAAGCGCTGGGCAATCCGTTCGTGCAGCCAGGCCCGGTCGTGAGGTTCAAGACAAATCAGGGCATTTGCCCTTGAGTGACGGGGAGTTTTAGCTATCGATTTTGTAGCATTTTGCTGATGAAAAAATGACAGAGGCTGCCCCGACAGGCGAAAGACTTCCAGTGCGCGAGAGATGCGCTGCGAGTCATTGGGTGACAGCCTTGCTGCGGTGACGGCGTCCACCCTGGCCAGCTCGGCATGCAGCGCGGGCCAGCCTTTGTGCGCGGCTTCGGCTTCCAGTGCGGCGCGAACTGCAGCGTCTGCTTTGGGCATGTCGTCCAGGCCATCGAGCAGGGCCTTGAAGTACAGCATGGTGCCGCCCACCAGCAGCGGCAACTTGCCGCGCGCGTGGATGTCTTCAATCAACTGTGTGGCGTCAGCTACAAACTCGGCCGCGCTGTAAGCGTGCAAGGGGTCGCGAATATTGATCAGGTGGTGCGGCACGCTGGCCAGCTCTTGCGCCGTGGGTTTGGCGGTGCCTATGTCCATGCCGCGGTACACCAGCGCTGAATCCACACTGATGATTTCAAGCGCGTGCTGCTTTGCAATCGCAAATGCTGCTGCGGTCTTGCCCGATGCCGTCGGCCCGGCCAAACCAATCCATTGACATTGAGCCCCCACGCTTTTCACTGCGTGTAATGCGCTGCCCCCCGAGGGGGCTGAACTTGCTTGGGGCGGCCCTGCGCGGCGTTCGTCCATCATCTTGTCAAGTGCTGGAGGCAACTTGTGCCGGGTCACCATGCTTGCGCACCAGCGTCCAGGCGGCCAGTGCCACACACACGCTCCAGAACAGGATGCCGTTGGTCATGGGGAACACGGTGCCGTCCATGTGACTGCCCAGCCAGCCACCCATGGCAAAAGCCGACAGCATCATCAGAAAACCATTGAGCGCCGAGGCTGCGCCTGCCGCGCCGGGGAAAGGCCCGACAGCGCCGCTCTGGCTGCAGGGCTGGTGAACGCCATGGGCGAGGATGAAGAGCAGAAAGGGCAGCAGGATGGCCCACACGCTGAGCACACCGGCCCAGGCCAGTGCGGCCATCAGCACGCCGCCGCTTAGTGACATGCCACCGGCAATCACCACCGAGCGCCGCACACCAAAGCGCGGCAACAGCCAGCGGCATAAAAACGTGCCGAGAAAATAGGTGAAGGACATGGCAAACATGACCAGCCCGTACTGCGTCTTGCCCAGTTGCAGCACCTGGATAAACACAAAGGAAGACGCCGCCAGAAAAGTGAACAGGCCGCCGTACGAGGCCATGGCCAGCGCGGAGAAGGCGACAAAGGTCGGGTTGCGCACAATCGTCCACCAGGTTTGCAGCAGCGTGCCGGGCTGCAGCGCGCGCGGGTTTTTGTGGGCAATGGTTTCCTCAAAACGCAGGGCAATCACGGCCAGCGTGGCCGCAGCAAACATGGCCAGCAGCAGCAGGGCAGCGCGCCAGTTGAACAGGTCGGACACCAGCCCGCCGAGTGGCGCGCTCAGGCAGGCGATCAGGCCCAGGCCGCTCAGGCCCTTGGACATCACGCGCGCCGCTGGCACCGGCGTGTACAGGTCGCGCACGATGGCACGCGCGCACATGACCGCAGCGCCCATGGCCGCACCCTGCACGATGCGCCAGACGATCAGCAGCACCATCGATGGCGCCAGTGCGCTGCCTATGGCGGCCGCGACATACGCGCCCAGACCCCACAGCAAAATCGGCCGCCGGCCGAAGCGGTCGGACAGCGGGCCCCAAAAAAGCTGCGAAATCCCGAAGGCCAGCAGCAAGGCGCTGAGGGTGAGCTGCGCCTGGCTCATGGGCGCGCCAAAGCCCTGGGTCAGGGCGGGCAGGGCCGGCAGGTACAGATCGGTGGTGACGGGCTGGATGCCCAGCAACAGGGCCAGAACCAGCACGACCAGACCGGAGGACATGGCTGGGCGCGTGGCAGCGGCGGAAGCGCCGGCAGAAGGGGTGACAGACATTGAACTGAGCGTATCAGATCAAGCCGGCGCAGGAGGCGCCTGCGGGCTGCGGCCCCGGCGGGACAGGGGTAGAAAACTACTTCAGACTGAAGAGTTGCGCCAGCGCCTGGCGGTACTGGGACTGGCCGACGTAGTTGGTGTTGTGGTGCGAGCCGCCCTCGACCAGCAGGAAAAGTTTGGGCTGAACCGCAGCCTCAAACAGCTTGCGGCCCAGGTCCGGCAGGATCAGGCGGTCGTCCCCGCCGTGCACCACCAGCAGGGGGGAGCCGATCTTGCCGACCTTGCGCACGGCCTCAAAACGCTGGGTGATCAGCATGGAGACCGGTACCCAGCCCCATCTGGAGGTGCTGACAACGTCGGCGATCGAGGTGAAACTTCCTTCGACAATCGTGCCGCGCTCGTCATCGACATCGGTGGCCAGATGGATGGCAATCGGGCCGCCCAGCGAGTGGCCAAAGATGTAGCGGGGCCGGTCGGGGTAGGTTTTGGCCAGCCAGTCCCAGGCCACGCGGGCGTCTTCGTAGGCGGTTTCTTCGGAAGGAAGGGCCTGGGTGCTTTTGCCAAAGCCCCGGTAGTCCACGCCCAGCACGGCAAAGCCCAGCTCCTGCATGCGGCGCATGCGCGGGGCCGATCCGGTGACGTTGTAGCGCGCGCCGTGCAGGTACAGCAGCACCGGTGCGTTGGGCCGGTCGGCCGGCAGCCACAGGCCATGCAGCTGGGCAGGGCCGTCGCCGGCTTTGGGCTGGAAGTTGATCCAGACATCCTCCATGCCCTCGGCCGCAGCCAGGCCGCCGCTCCAGGTGCGGTCGCTGGGCTGGAATATCCAGGCGCGCTGGCGCTCGTCAAGGGTGCTGCAGCCGGCCATGATGGAGGCCAGCAGGGTGAGCAGGGCGGCGGCAACAAGTGTCCAGCGTTTCATAACCCTGCTGGAGTAGCCCAAGGGGCAAAAAGTTCACCGCGCGGGGGTCAGCGTCCGCGCATGAACAGGCTGTCCAGCTCCTTGATGCTGATTTGCCGCCAGGTGGGCCGGCCATGGTTGCACTGGTCGGAGCGCTCGGTGGCTTCCATCTGGCGCAGGAGCGCGTTCATCTCGTCCAGGGTCAGCTTGCGGTTGGCGCGCACCGCACCGTGGCAGGCCATGGTGGACAGCAATTCGTTTTGCGCGCGCTGGATCACGGTGCTGGCTTCATGCTGCGACAGCTCGGCCAGCACGCTGCGCGCCAGCTCGACCGCGTCGCCCTGCGCCAGACTGGTGGGGACGGCGCGTACCGCCAGTGTGCGCGGTGAAAACGGCGTGATCTCCAGGCCCAGCGCATGCAGGGTGTCGGCGCTGGCCTCGGCGGTGGCCACTTCCTGCGGGGAAGCGGCAAAGGTGGCGGGTATGAGCAGGGGCTGGCTGCTGATGCCGGCGGTGGCGTCCATCTGGGTTTTCAGCCGCTCATAAACGATGCGCTCGTGCGCGGCATGCATGTCCACAACCACCAGGCCCTGGGTGTTTTCGGCCAGGATGTAAATGCCCTGCAATTGGGCCACCGCGCGGCCCAGCGGCCAGTCGCCGGGGGGGAGGTCCATCGCCGTCCGGGCTGCGCCTGTCGAAGTTGCGGGTCCGGAAGCACCTTCGAAAATCTCGGGGCGAACGGTGACCGGCGCGGGCCACATGGCTTCGAAATCCGAGACCCGGGGATTCTGGCCGTAGGCCTGGGTCGCTCCGAAATTAATAGCAGGCTGCCCCCATGGCGCAAGGGCAGGTGGCTGATTTGATTCATCAAATTGTGCAGGGACCGTGCTTGTGCCGTTCAAGGCTGCTGCTGCAGCGCGGGGCGCGGCTAGCGCGTTTTCAACCGCATGGCGAACCGCCTGGTGCACTTCACGGCTGTCGCGAAAGCGCACTTCAATTTTGGTGGGATGCACGTTGACATCGACCCGCGTCGGGTCCATCGCAACGTAGAGCGCATAAACAGGCTGGCGATGACCGTGCAGCACGTCTTCGTAAGCGCTGCGCGCGGCGTGGGTCATCACCTTGTCGCGCACATAGCGGCCATTGACATAGGCAAACTGCTGGTCCGCACGCGACCGTGCGGCGTCCGGAATGCCTGCGCGGCCGGTGATGTGCAGGGAGCCCGAACGGTAGTCCACCGCCACACTTTGCGCCAGCAGCTCGCCGCCCAGCACGTCAGCCAGGCGCTGCTCGTGGGCGGTCTGCCCGGCGCTGTCGGTGCAGGCGCGCCACTGCTCAACCAGCTTGCCCTCGTGCCAGATCGCAAACCCCACGTCGGGCCGCACCAGCGCGTGGCGGCGCACGGCCTCCACGCAATGGGCCAGTTCGGTGGCGTCTGTTTTCAGAAACTTGCGGCGCGCCGGCGTGGCGTAAAACAACTCCCGCACTTCAACGGTGGTGCCACGGTTGCGCGCCACGGGTTTGAGCTCGCCCGAGCGTCCATCGAGTTGCCAGGCATGCGCCGCAGGGTCATCGCTGGCGGTTTTGGACAGCAGGCTCATGTCGGCGATGGAGTTGATGGCCGCCAGCGCCTCGCCCCGAAAACCCATGGTGCCTACCGCTTCCAGGTCCTGCAGCGAGGCGATCTTGCTGGTGGCGTGGCGCCTGAGTGCGACAGCCAGTTCATCACGCGGTATGCCCGAGCCATCGTCCTCCACGGAAATCAGCCGCACCCCACCGGCCAGCAGCCGCACAGTGATCTGCTGCGCGCCGGCATCCAGCGCGTTGTCGACGAGTTCCCGCACCACGGAGGCGGGACGCTCGACCACTTCACCCGCAGCAATCTGGCTGACCAGCTCGTCGGGGAGTTCGCGGATGGGGCGGCGGGGGAGGACTTGCTCT
>JAKFXR010000003.1 GCA_021731285.1 Polaromonas sp.
TCCCCACGGATTTGGCCAGGACCTGGGCAGCACCCAGGGCCTGCTCAATGGAAATGCCCTTGCCGCCAACCCGGGCGCCACCAATGGCCTGCATCAAGGGATCATCATCGATATCCGGATCTCCGGTTGTTCCAGGAGCCCCGGCAGCGCCGGCGCCAGCCCCGCCGCCGGCCGCACCGGCCGCCAGTCCTGCTGTGGATGTTTTGGCCAGGCTGTCGGCCGTCATGGCCTTGGGGCCTGCCGCTTCCTTGGCATTGGCTGATTTGCTCCAGGGCAGGCCTTCCGGCGACATGCCCCGGCCACCGATAAATGCAATCGCCACCAGCCCCAGCAAAGCCACGGCCCGCACGGGGCCGGAGATCTTTCCGAGGAAACCTTTTTTCTCGGTCAGGCCGTATTCGTTTTCGAGCTCGTCGCGGATTTTTGCTCTGAGCGACGCTTCCATGATCTCGCGCGCCCGCTTTTCGCTGTCCTTGGCAGACTTGGCGGCCTGGAATTCGATCCTGCCCCGCTCCTGCTCAAGAATCTTGCGCTTGAGCAAAAACTCTTCCGTGACCTTGTCGACAAAGATGCCGCAAGCGGGGCATTGGCGGTTTTCAGGCAAGACCACTTTTTTGTCGCACGCTGGACACCGGTACGAGAGGTCAAAGCTTCCGGTCACCATGGACTGAATGGAAAGAAGCGGGGTGATGTGTACTTCCAGGCCCGCCATGGCGAACTGGGCCTTGGCCTTGTCCGCGCGCTCCCGTGAAACGCCAGAACCAATCTTGGCCTGCGGTGAGCCCCGCAAGGCCTGGACCAGCCGGTCTACCCGGTCGGAAGCTATGCCGGCAGGGCCGCGCGCCAGCCGCTCAACTTCTTCCAGCCGCGCGCCTGGGGGCATGCTGACAACCACATCAAAAAGCGGTATGTCGGGTGGTGCGGCAGGATCAGCGGGCTCGGTCATAACTTCCCCAATGGCAAGAAGTTAGTGTATCAAAGTGTTTCCGGTGATTCCAATTGTTTATTGTTAAAACGTAACATCAACCCAGCTCGAAAAAGCGCATGACTACCTGCTCCGGTAGCCGCGCGCCGGTCCCCACAAACACCCGCTCATTGATCCAGCGCAGCGAGGATGCCGCAGTTTCAAAGCGCGGATTGCAGCGAAAGTAAATCTGCGTCGGGTCTACCGCCTCGCCACGTTGCAACGCGGCCATCAACTCGGGCGGACCGCTGCGAAGGGCGCGATTTTGCACGTAGATCAACTCTCCCCCGTCGGTTTCAAGCACATAACGCGCGTCGAGCTCCGTCAGGCCTGCGTGCACGATGCGCTGAAAGTCGGTCCCCCCGGGCAACACGCGGGCGCGCCAGCCCTGGCCCCGGGCTTCACCGCCGATGATCGGGATCAAGCGGCGCAGGCCGTGGGCCGTGCTCCCTATTTCCAGTGGCTCGCCCACCTGGACGGAAAGATCAGCGAAAAGAACCAGCGTTGGGTCAATCAGGGTGGTCATGGGGATGTTTCCGGCAACAGGCTTAAATCCAGCCAACAGCGCCCAGAGCCGCCCCGACTCCCAGCAGCCACAGCAAATGTACTTTCGTGCGCCACACCACCAATGCGGCTGCCAACGTCAGCAACACCACTGGCCAGTCGTCCAGGGTGCTGGCATTGGCACTGGCCAGAATCCAGCCCGTGGCAATCAGCAGCGCAATCACGATGGGCGTCATGCCTTGTTTGAAGGCCCGTACACCGCGCAGTTGGCGGTTGCGATGGCCCCAGCTTGCCGCCAGATAGGTGAGGGTGGTGCTGGGCAGCATGATGCCCAGCATGGTGACCAGCACGCCAAAAAGCCCCATCAGGGTACCGCCCGCGTTGAGTCCCACATGCCAGCCCATCAGCGCAACAAACAGCACGTTGGGTCCGGGTGCCGCCTGGGCCAGCGCCACCGAGGCATTGAACTGGGGATCTGTCATCCAGTGTTGCTGGTCGACCAGGTAGCGATGCATGTCGGGTGCGGTGGTGATGGCACCGCCGATAGACAGCAGGGACAGCACCATGAAATGCCCGAACAGGGCCAGCCAGTCGCTGGCTTGCAGGGCGATGCTCATGGCTCCAGCTTTCGGTAGGTCAGCGTACATGCCAGCGTACCCAAACCAAGCAGCACCCAGGCCAGGGGCAGGCGCAGCAGCGCGATGCCGGCAAAACACAGCGCCGCCAGCGCGACACAGGCCGTGAGGCCCAGCGGATGGCTTTTCAGGGCGCCCATCAGTTTGAGGCCGACAGCGGCAATCAGGCCGGCGGAGACCGCGCCCATGCCGCGCAGGGCACCGGCCACGCCGGGATGGGTGGCAAACTGCGCGTACAGGGCGGCCAGCAGCAACACCACCACGAGCGGCACGGTCAGCATGCCGGCCAGCGCCGCCAGAGCGCCGCGCAGGCCGAAGTAGCGATGCCCGATCATCAGGGAAAGATTGACCACATTGGGTCCGGGCATGATTTGCGCCACGGCCCACTCCTCGACAAATTCCTCGCGTGTCATCCAGCGCTTTTTCTCGACCAGTTCACGCTGGACCACAGCCAGAACACCGCCAAAGCCCTGCAGTGCCAGCACCGTGAAAGAGACAAACAGGTCGGTCAGTGACCGCGGTTGCGGATGGGTTGCTTGTGCTTCGGGGGACGGGACAGTCATGGTTTCATTATCCCTGTGTCGGGCTTGCGCCACGGGTTGCCAGCCACAAACCCCCGGCTATGAAAACAAGCCCCGAGAACACCCATTCATCAAGCGCTTCACCGAGAAAAAGCCTGCCCAGCCATGCGGCAGTGAGCGGGTTGAGCGCCAAAAAAGCAGTCACTCGTGTTGGCGATTCGTGTTTGAGTGCATACAGCCACCAGAAGTAGCCGATACCGCTTGAAATGCCAATCAGGCTGACCACCATCCAGTGCTGGGTATTCATCGCCAGCACGCGCGCTGGCCAGTTTTCCTGCAGCGCCAGGACGGCCAGAAACAGCACCGACACCAGCATGGCAAAAGCGGACACCCCCAGCGTCGAATAACGCTGCAGGTAAGGCCGGTAGAGCACGCTGCACAGCGCGCCCACGCAGGCGCTGGCCAGCACCGCCGCTTCCCCCCACCAGTGGCCAGGGTGCGGCGTTTGCAGCTTGGGCCAGAGGGACAGGGCCACACCTGCGATGGAAAGCAAAACGCCGCCCAGCAACGCCACCCCGATCCGCTCGCGTCCCAGGGCGCTGGCCAGCAACAGGGTGAGCAGTGGAAACAGGCTGAAGATCATCGCGGCCTGGGCTGCGCTGATGTGCTGCAGGCCGTAGTTGAGCAGGGCGATCAGCAACGCAAATTGCCCGATGCCGAGTGTGCCCATGGCAAGCCAGTCGGAAAGTGCTATGTTTGTTATAGCATGGGGAGTCCGCCGCTTGAGGGCAAAACCCGGAAAATGCACCCATAGAAATGGAAGCAGGCAGAAAAAACCGATTCCGTAACGCAGCAAAGCCAGGGTCAGCGGTGGTACGTCCGCCACGACAAAGCGCGAGGCGACGATTGCTGCACCCACCTGTACGCCCGTGGCTGCAGCGGCCAACAGCGCCAGGTTGACTCTCACCAGCGCGTCCGTAAGTTCACAGTTTGAGATCCCAGGTTTCTCCAACCAGTTTTTTGCCAAAGCCGGTATAGGGCTCGCTCTTGACAAGTTTGAAGCCGCGGCTGGCATAGATGGCGCGGGCGCTGCCCAGGCAACTGTTGGTCCACAGCGTCATCTTTTTGCTGCCCGTGTTGCGCGCGAAAGCAATACATTCGTCGGTCAGCCGCCCGCCCAGCCCCAGTCCGCGTGCTCCCGGCGTCAGGATCAGCAGGCGCAGTTGCGCCACGGTTTTTGATTTGCGCACCACAAAAGCCGAGCCCACCCGCTCACCGTCCAGCTCTGCCATCCAGCAGCGGTCCATCCCTGGCCGCTGATCACGCATGTAGGCGGCGACGATGCCGGCGACCAGGGTTTCAAATTCCTGATTCCAGCCGTACTCGCGAGCGTAGATTTCGCCATGCTGCTGGATCACCCAGCCCATGTCTCCAGGTTGGGGATCACGCAGCACTGTTTTGCGGGCCGGTGCGGGGGCGTGCGGATCAAGCAGGCGTTGCACGGTGGCCAGTGCGCGCGTCAGCTCCTGTTGTTCCGCTCGAGCCAGCGGCGCCAGCAGGGCCGCCGCTTCGTCGCGCGAGCGTTGCTGCAAAGGCGCAAACGCCTGGTAGCCAGCCCCGGTGAGCTGCAACAGGCTTTGGCGGCCGTCCTCGGGCGAGGGGACGCGCGCCAGCCATTGCCTGCCCTCAAAACGGCGGAGGATGCGGCTGAGGTAACCCGCATCGAGGGCCAGGTCGCGGCTCAACTCTGTGGCAGTCGGGTGCTGACGATGTGCCAGCTCATACAGAACCCGCACATCGGTCAGCGAAAACTCGCTGCCCAGGTAAGGCGCGAGCACGCCGATGCGCTGGGTATAAAAACGGTTGAAGCCGCGCAGGGCTTTGACATGTGCCGGGGATGCGGCTGCAGGAGAGGGGGCCATGCCCGGGATACTCCCCCAATTGGTTGACCAAGTCAACTAATTGTGACATTGCTCACCAGACGGGCTGGTGCTTGCGGATGGTGTCCTGGACCCCGGCACTGAGCACAAAACCGGGGCCGTATTGCGCAGCAAGCTGGTCAGCGCGCCGCACAAAGGCGTCCACCCCCATGCCATAGATGAACTGCATGGCCCCGCCGGTCCAGGCCGGAAATCCAATGCCGAAGATGGATCCGATGTTGGCGTCATGCACCGTGGTCAGCACACCTTCACTCAGGCAGCGCGCGGTTTCCACAGCCTGGCGGTAAAGCAGCCGGTCTTTCATGTCCTCGATGTCCCAGGTCACCGCCGGCTTTTCAAACAATGTCTTGAGCTCGGGCCAGAGGACTTTTTTCGCGCCTTTTTCTGTCGGGTACTCGTAAAACCCCGCGCCGGCGGCGCGGCCGTTGCGATCGAACTCCTTGACCATGCGTTCGACCACCAGCTCTCCCGGTGTTGCAATATATGTTTTGCCCTCGGCCGCGTGGTCGGCCCGGGTCTGGTCCAGCACATGCACGCTCAGGGACAGGGCGGTTTCGTCGAGAACGGCCAAAGGGCCGACCGGCATGCCGCACTGGATGCCTGCATTTTCAATGGCTGCCGCCGGGATGCCTTCACCCAGCATGGCCGCGCCTTCCATCACAAAGGTGCCGAAGGTCCGGCTGGTGTAAAAGCCGCGCGAGTCGTTGACCACAACCGGAATTTTGCCAAGCGCTTGCACATAGTCAAAGGCGCGCGCCACGGTTTCGTCGTCGGTCTGTTTGCCGCGGATGATCTCGACCAGTTTCATCTTGTCCACCGGACTGAAAAAGTGGATGCCGATGAATTTGGCCGGGTTGGCGCTGGCCTGCGCCAGGCCGCTGATGGGCAGGGTGGAGGTGTTGGATGCAAAAAATCCGCCCGCGGCGAGCAGGGGTTCGGCTTCCTGCGTGACCTTGGCCTTGAGGTCGCGGCGTTCAAAGACGGCTTCAATGATCAGCTCGCAACCGGTCAGGTCGGCGACTTTGTCCGTGGCTTCAATGCGTGAGAGCAGGGCGCTTTGGTCGGCAGCACTCATCCGGCCCTTGTCCACACGCGGCTGGGTGATTTTTGCGCTGTAGGCCTTGCCTGCATCGGCCTTGTCCTGGCTGACGTCCCGGAGCACGGTGCTGATGCCTTTGCTGGCCTGTGCATAGGCGATGCCTGCACCCATCATGCCGGCGCCCAGCAAGCCCACCTTGACGGGCTTGTAGCGCGGCACGCCCTGGGGCCGCGACTGTCCGCTTTTGATCGCGTTCATGTTGAAAAAGAAGGTGTTGATCATGGCCTTCGCATTGGCACCCGTCATCAGCTTCGCAAGGTAGCGGCTCTCAATGCGCAGGGCCGTTTCCATATCGACCTGCGCGCCTTCGACCATGCAGGCCAGGATCGCTTCGGGCGCCGGGTACAAACCGCGTGTCTGCTTTTTAAGCATGGCCGGTGCAACCGACAAAGCCATCGCCACCTTGGGGCTGGCCGGCGTGCCGCCCGGGATTTTGTAGTCTTTGGCTTCCCAGGCGTGCTGGGCTTTCGCAGGGTCGCCTCGGGCTGCGGCCAGCCAGGCCAGTGCTGCATCCTTGAGCTGGCTGGCGTTGTCCACCAGCCCATGCACGAGGCCAAGCTCTTGCGCTTCGCGCGGACCCAACAGCTTGCCTTCCAGCAGGTAGGGCTGGGCCGCCAGCAGGCCGAGGTGGCGTGTCATCTTGGTCACGCCCGAGGCGCCGGGCAGCAAGCCCAGCGTGACTTCCGGCAGGCCGAACTGGATTTTTGGATCATCCACTGCAATGCGGTGATGGCCGAGCAGGGCAACTTCCCATCCGCCACCCAGGGCCGCGCCGTTGAGGCAACTCACCACCGGAACACCCAGCGTTTCCAGTGTGCGGAAATTTCTCTTCAGCAGTTCAATTTCTGCATAGGCTGTCTGAGCGTCTGCGGGGGTGAGCCGCATCACCGACTTGAGATCGGCACCGGCGAAAAAAGTGGTTTTGGCAGAGGCCAGGACGATGCCGTGGATGGCGGCCTTGTCCTTGAGCACTTGCGCAGTGACTGCCGTCATGTCCTGCTGCCACTGGGCACACATGGTGTTGACCGGCGAGTCCGGCTCGTCAAAAGTCAGGGTGGCGATGCCATCCGTCAATTCATAGCGAATGGTCTTCATCAGATTCTTTCGACAATTGTGGCAATGCCCATACCGCCGCCCACACACAAGGTCGCCAGGCCGTAACGCAACTTGCGCCTGTGCAGCTCGTCCACCAGGGTGTTCAAAATCATCGCACCGGTTGCGCCCAGCGGGTGGCCCATGGCAATCGCACCGCCGTTGACGTTGACTTGGTCATGCGGCACCTTCATTTCCTTCATGAAGCGCATCACCACCGCGGCGAAGGCTTCGTTGACTTCAAACAAATCGATCTGGTCAATGGTCAAGCCGGCCTTGGCCAGCGCCTTGCGCGCTGCAGGCATAGGCCCTGTCAGCATGATGGTCGGATCGGCCCCGCTGAGGGCGGCGGACACGATGCGGGCACGCGGCGTGAAGCCGTGGGTTTTCCCCGCAAGCTCTGATCCGATCAGCACAGCAGCAGCGCCGTCGACAATGCCCGAAGAGTTGCCTGCATGGTGCACATGGGCGATGCGCTCCACCTGCGGATACCGCGTCAGCGCCACCTGGTCAAAGCCCATGGCGCCCATTTGCTCGAACGCCGGTTTGAGCGAAGCCAGGCCTTCCATGGTGGTGTGCGGCTTGATGAACTCGTCCTGACCCAGAATGGTCTGATCCAGGAAGTCTTTGACCGGCACCACCGAATTTGCGAAATAGCCCGACTCCCGCGCATGGGCCGCACGTTTCTGGCTTTCCATCGCAAACGCGTCCACATCCGCGCGGCTGAAGCCCTCCAGCGTGGCGATCAGGTCGGCGCCTATGCCCTGCGGCACAAAGGCGGTGGCGCTGTTGGTCTCCGGGTCTTGCGCCCAGGCGCCGCCATCCGAGCCAATCGGCACCCGGCTCATGCTTTCCACGCCGCCCGCCACCACCAGGTCTTCCCATCCCGAGCGCACTTTCTGGGCCGCCATGTTGACCGCTTCCAGCCCCGACGCGCAAAACCGGTTGACCTGCACGCCCGAGGCACGAAAGTCCCAGCCGGCCTTGAGGGCCGCGACCTTGGCGATCACGGAGCCTTGTTCACCGATCGGCGAGACCACGCCCATCACCACGTCGTCCACCTGCGCGGTGTCGAAGTCGTTGCGCCGCTGCAGCTCGGTCAGCACGCCCGCCAGCAGGTTGACCGGCTTGACCTCGTACAGGCTGCCGTCCTTCTTGCCCTTGCCGCGCGGTGTGCGGATGGCGTCGTAAATGAATGCTTCGGTCATGGTGTGCTCCGGGATGACAGGGGGAAAGGCGTCCAATGGAGTATATTCATTTCACCAAGCAATTGCTTTCTATAAATAGATCGCCTTCCATCGAAAAGCAGGTACCCCATGATTGACCGCACACTTTTCAACAGCGACCATGAAGCCTTTCGCGATGCTTTTCGCAAGTTCTGCGACAAGGAGATTGCGCCATTCCATGAGCAATGGGAAGAGCAGGGCTATGTGGACCGCGCGGTCTGGCGCAAAGCCGGCGACAACGGCTTCCTGTGCATGACGATGCCGGAGGCCTATGGGGGCTCGGACGCCGACAAGCTTTATTCCGTTGTGCAAATGGAAGAACTGGCGCGGGGCGGCTACTCCGGCATTGGCTACAGCCTGCACAGCGAAATTGTGGCGCCTTACATCCTGCATTACGGTACCGAAGCCCAAAAAAAGAAGTACCTGCCGCAGCTTGCCAGCGGCGCGATGGTGGGCGCGATCGCCATGAGTGAGCCGGCCGCCGGCTCGGATTTGCAGGGCGTCAAGACCACGGCCCTCAAGCAGGCTGATGGCAGCTATCTGCTCAACGGCAGCAAGACCTTCATCACCAATGGCTGGCATGCAGATCTGGTGATTGTCGTCGCCAAAACCAACCCGGCCGCCGGAGCCAAGGGCACCAGTCTGTTGCTGGTCGAGCGCGGCATGCCGGGCTTTGAGACCGGCAAGCGGCTGAAAAAACTGGGCCTGAAGGCGCAGGACACGTCCGAGCTTTTTTTCACCGATGTGACAGTCCCCGCCGACAATCTGCTGGGCGGCGAGGCGCATGAGAACCGGGGGTTTATCTGCCTGATGGAGCAACTGCCCTGGGAACGGCTGCAGATTGCCATCACGGCGGTGGCTTCAGCGCAGGCGGCCATCGACTGGACGCTGGCTTATGTGAAGGAGCGCAAGGTGTTTGGCCAGCCGGTCGCAAGCTTCCAGAACACCCGCTACACCCTGGCCGAGCTGCAGACCGAAGTTCAGGTGGCGCGGGTCTTCGTTGACAAATGCTCCGAACTCGTGCTGGCGGACAAGCTGGACACCGCCACGGCCAGCATGGCCAAGTATTGGTGCAGCGACCTGCAGTGCAAGGTCATGGACGAGTGCGTGCAGCTTTTCGGCGGCTACGGCTACATGTGGGAATACCCGATCACCCGCGCCTATGCCGACGCGCGTGTTCAGCGGATTTATGGCGGCACCAACGAGATCATGAAGGAAGTGATCTCGCGTGCCATGGGGCTGGCAGCGAAATAGCCTGCTGCCCAAAATACGATAGGCAGAAAAAAGCCGACAGGCTGCTGTCGGCTTTTTGGGGCAGCTTGCAGTGCCTAGTTGACGCGCCGCTCGATCACGATCTCTTCGACTTCGACACGGCGATTGGGCGCCAGGCAGGCGATCAGGGCAGTGCGGTTTTTGTCGTTGCAGGTCACGACAGGACTGCCTTCGCCTTTGCCAATGGCGGTCAAACGGTTGGCGGCAACGCCTTTGCTGGTCAGGTAGTTCTTCACGGCATCGGCGCGGCGCTGCGACAGTTTCTGGTTATAGGCATCTGATCCGAGGCGGTCGGTGTGGCCGCTGACGGTGATGTTGCCGTTGTAGTTGCCGCTGGCCAGGGTCTGTGCAATCTGGTCAAGCTTGGTTTGGGGCATGCGCAGCTCAGCACTGTCAAAGGCAAACAGCTCGGTGGCTGCCAGGGTGACACGTTCGAAGCGGGCGGGAGCGGGTGCTGGAGGAGGGGGAGCTGCGGGCGTGATGACCACGGGCGCCGGTGGAGGTGTGTACTGGGCAACTTGCGCGCGAGCAGGTTTGTCGAAGTAGTAGGCCAGCCCCACATTCAGCGAGGTGTTGTTGGCCCGGTTGAAACCGAAGGAGTTGTCGCGCAGGTAAGTGCGGGTCCTGCGCAGGTCCGCCTGCATGAACCACTGCTCCGACAGCGAGACCTGGAAGCCGGCGCCCAGATTGACGTAGGGCGAGGTTTTGCTGATGGTGGGCAGTTTGTCGCGCTCAGCGCCAATACCGGCCAGCAGGAAGGGCCTGAAGTCACCGCGGTTGAACATGTACAGGCCGTCCACGCCAAGGCTGCCTTGTTCGAAACGCCGGCCATTGTTGGTGGCGCGCGCAACACTGCCGCCCACCTGAATATCCCAGGACGGAGAAACCGCCTTGCCGAGTCGCAAACCGAGGCCGGTGAGATTCTTGTCGCCGTTAAAGCGGGAATCCGGATCGACCATGGTGATGGTGGGCATGATATAGAGCGACGGATTCTCGATCGTCTGGGCCATCAGGCCAGAGCTCATGCAGGCCAGGGTAGCTGCAGCGGCGGTAAAGGTGATGATGCGTTTCGGTGTCATGGGTCCTCCAGTGAAGTTGATAAAAATTTGCCTGGCGCCCGTTGAACGGGCCTTGATGCGTGGAGCAAGCTTGGCGGTGCGGAAAACCTGAACAAGCAGTCCTTGCCCGCGTATACACGTGAGACGTCTCCTACCTCGCTGTCTGGCTTGAACAAAAAAAAGCCCCGCACATGCGGGGCAGTTGCAGCCAATGGATGGGCAGCTTGAGTGCCCTTCAGCCGGTCAGGACGGGTCCTTGCTGCGGGTGCGCCCAACGGCGCTGAAGATACCTGCGCCCAGAATGATCAAGGTACCGATAGCGATGTACAGCGTTGGTACGCCCGCTACCACCGCGCCCCAGATCAGGCCGCCCAAAAAAATGATGAAACCAATCATGTAAAGCGCAAAAGACATGTTTTTTCCTGAAAGTTGATGACGCCAGTGTGACGGCCGGCTTTGTGACCCAGCTATCGGCGCCCGCCACGGATGGCTGTGGGAGAAAGCCTACTGGCGTCCCGATGGCCGATTAGCAGAAAGTTTTAACTCTTCCGGCGCATGTAGGTCCTTTGCGCTGCAAGCTTCGGGTACTAGCTCACTTAACTTTCTTGCAATAAATCGTGACACCGGGTAACAAAAAGCATACGATTTCTGTCGTGTTCTGTTGATCCGCGCCACGCTGGCCCGGCCCCTTAACCACAGTCACTTCACATTCCCTGTGCCATGTCGCTGTTTCAAAACCTGTTTTCAAGTTCGAGTGGGCACAAGGATGGCTCGGGGCCGGAGACCGGCCCCGTCAAAATGGATCTTGAAGAGCGGATGGCCTTTCGCCGCGAGATGCTTTTTGATTCCGTCAAAACCACACTCGAAAGCCGCGGGATTCCCAAAGGAAGCTACCGGTTCAAGGTCGTGCGCGCCGACAAACGGGGGCACAGTTTTGTGGTGATGGTCGATTTGTCCATCGATTTCATGGACAGCGATCAGGGGAGCCAGCGATCCTTGATGGCCCTGGCCGTTGCCCTTGGCAAAAATGCCTTGACCCGTTATGGGCTGGGGGTCGCAGCGGTTTACTGGCGTGTCAATGAAGAACTCAAACCGGTGGATTCCCAACCAGCCGTGATGGACTCCGCCGCCGACCCGCCTTCTGCGGAGTCGGCGCGTGCCGCCAATGTTCGCAAATACGAACGGGCCACGGCCCAGGAGCTGGCCGCCTTTGAGGCGGCATGGAAGCAGGGCGACAACCTGGTCATCGGCGACCGCAGCTACTCGTCAGACCTCGCGCCGCTGGGCGGCGCCGACAGCAAGGACGCCCGCTAGGACGCTCGCCAGGACGGCGTTGAACAAGCGCTTTCCCAAGGACCGTCCTATTTTCCTGCAGAGACATGCGGATAATGACGGTCTGTTCACTGACCGGTTGTTGCCATGCGTCCTCTTCGTTTCATTCCTGACGCAACTGGCCCGTCAAGGTTGCGCGCCGCCGCAACCGGTACGCCTGCATGAGCGGAGCCGACAGCATCAGCTGGGTTGAAGCCGGTGAGACCCGCACCGCCCGCTGGCAATCTGAAGCGGGGGCATCCCCCCCCAAACGGGTGATGATTGCCGACGACACCTTGACCGCCGACGCGGCGTTCCGGCTCGCCAGCGAAGGCACAGCCTTGTTGTGGCGCGGTGATTTTCAGAACGCACGCCAATTGCTGCAGGCTCTGGCGCGCCGCACGGACAAACCCAGAAAGCCTCCCCGGGCCAAAACGTCCGCTCAGGGTCTGGCTCCGCTGGACGTCTTTAACCTGCATCGACAGGCTCAGTCACAGCGCGCCCGCACGCTGGCCTTGCTGGTGCTCGAGTTCGATGGGCAGCACCAGACCGGATTGCGCCGCGCGCCGGATGTAAGGCAGGCCTGTGAGGAAGCCTACGGCCCGGCAGAAGCGGCACAGGGTCCTTATGTAGCGTCGCTGCGCGAGTTGCTGGGGCTGATCAGCGCGCGCGAATGGCGCAAAAAAGGGGTCGAAGTTGCGGCGCTGGACGGGCAGCGCATCCATCCGCATTACGGTGTGTTTGCGCCTGTGCGGGGAGAGTATGTCAATCTGGTGCGGGACGCGCCACTGCCACCGGCCCTGGCCGGCCACAACCTGGCCTTCGACATTGGCACCGGTACTGGCGTGCTGGCGGCGGTGCTGGCGCGGCGCGGTGTGGTGCAGGTGGTGGCCACGGATCAGGAGCCGCGTGCACTGGCTTGTGCGAAAGAAAATTTTGAACGCCTGGGTCTGACCGGCAAGGTCGCGCTGCAGCAGGTCGATCTGTTTCCCGAGGGACGCGCACCTTTGGTGGTGTGCAATCCGCCCTGGCTGCCGGCGCGTCCCAGCTCGCCACTGGAGCATGCCGTGTACGACCCGGACAGCCGCATGCTGCGCGGTTTTCTCGGCGGCCTGTCGTCACACCTTGCGCCAGGGGGTGAGGGTTGGCTGGTGCTGTCGGATCTGGCGGAGCATCTGGGATTGCGTTCGCGCACCGAGTTGCTGGGCTGGATCCGCGACGCGGGTTTGCAGGTGCTGGGCCGGCTGGACACCCGGCCGCAACATCCCAAAGTGTCGGATGCCACGGACCCGCTGCATGCCGCGCGCGCGGCTGAAATAACGTCGCTCTGGAGGCTTGCCGTTCAGACCGCCTCCTGAAAATCATTGTTTAAAATGCTATTGTTTGCATAGCAATCATCCTTTGCAAACAAAGGGCAGGCAGCCGTTTTTGTGTTGATCTTCGCTGCTGACCTGTCCCGCAGCATGGCAGCGTTTGTGTTTTGCCTGTCTGCGCAGCGAGCGCTGCATGGTCTTCGATGGGCAGCCTGTTCAGTGCTTCAAGCGTGAGCATCTGACAGCCGTTTCGCCGCGCTGCACTGCACGGCGTCTTCTCCTACAACCTGCTTTGACCTCGCCTGACCGCGTCGTTTGCATGCCCCGCCACGATGAAGTCTGAACTGAAAAAACTGCCCGCAGGCGCTGCGGCAGCGCCTCAGTCCTAACTCAACCGTTCAATCACTGAAGGAGCACACACATGGCACTGGACAGAAAAGACAAAGACCTCAATCTCGACCCGATCACCGATGAGCCGGGCGCACATCCCCTGGGTACCGGTCTGGGCGCTGCAGCTGGCGGCGCTGCCGCTGGTGCGGCGGCGGGCTTGGTGGGCGGCCCTGCGGGCGCGGTAGCTGGCGCCATCATCGGCGCGGTGGCCGGCGGCCTCGGTGGCAAGGCCGTGGCCGAGTCGATCAACCCCACCGCCGAAGAGGCGTACTGGCGTGAGCGCTACACCGAGGAGCCCTATTACGAGAAAGGCCGCAGCTACGAAGACTATGCGCCGGCTTACCGCCTCGGTGTGCAGGGTCGCACGAAGTACGACGGAAGTTTTGACGATGCGCAAAACGACCTCGCCTCCGAGTGGACCAGCAGACGCGAAGGCTCCAGCCTGGATTGGCCGCAGGCGCAGCATGCCAGCCGTGCCGCCTGGAGCCGGGTGGACGATCAGTTGGGGTCAGGTCGCGTTTCATCGGCGGTCGCCGACAACGACGATGTGATCGAAACTCTGGATGACCTGCTCGAGTCCTGCCGCGACGGCGAGTATGGTTTCAGGGAATGTGCCGAGCACGTCAAGGCCCAGGACATCAATACCCTCTTGCTGCGTCATGCCGATGAATGCCGCATGGCTGCGTCAGAGCTGATTGGGCAGATACGCCAGCTGGGCGGAACGCCTGACGAAGGCGGCACCGCCAGCGGCGCCCTGCACCGCGGCTGGGTATCTGTGCGCGGCGTCCTCAGCGGCTACACCGATCTCGCCATGCTTGAGGAATGCGAGCGCGGTGAAGATGCGGCTCTGGCCAGGTACCGCAAGGCGCTGAAAGACAACATGCCCTCAGCCATCAGGGCCATCGTGGAGCGGCAGGCACAAGGTGCGCAGCGCAACCATGACCAGATCAAGGCCATGCGTGACGCGCTGAAAGCGGCCTCCTGAGTGATGCGTTGACGTAAAAAAGCTGGCCTCGAGCCAGCTTTTTTTTGACGGGGCATCAGTCCTTGTGGTGGCCCTTGCCATGTTTG
>JAKFXR010000071.1 GCA_021731285.1 Polaromonas sp.
GTGTACTGATGCCCACCATCCAGAAAGCCGGTATCGACCCGATCTGGTTCGGCATCTTCATTGTGCTGGTGGTCGAGATGGCACAGATCACGCCACCCGTCGGCTTCAATCTGTTTGTGCTGCAAGGCATGACTGGCCGCGAGCTGACTTGGATCGCCAAGGTCACACTCCCCATGTTCTTCCTGATGTGCGCGGCCGTGGCGATTGTGTATGTCTTTCCCGGCATCGTTACCTGGCTGCCGCAGCAAATGAGCCGTTAGGCTTCGCATGCCACCAGTGATGTATTCGGTCTTTGCCATTTGCCTCGGTGCCTCCGCAGGCGCACTCGCCCGCTGGGGCCTGGGCTTGTGGCTCAACCCCGGTGGCCTGATCCCCTGGGGAACACTGGCCGCCAACCTGATAGGCGGCTACCTGGTCGGCGTGTGTGTGGCGACCTTTCAATCCATACCGCAGATGGACCCGCTGTGGCGCCTGCTGCTGGTCACCGGCTTTCTGGGCGCGCTGACCACCTTCTCCACTTTCTCCGCTGAAGTGATTGCCATGCTGCAGCAGGAACGTTACGCCATGGCCATCGGCACAGCCTCACTTCACCTCTTTGGCTCCCTGTTGATGACGGTGGCGGGCATCAAAAGCGCTCTGTTTTTGATAGCATCCCGCGCCCATTGAACAAGGGCAGATCGCCCTTTTTCCTCTCAACAGAAGGCAGTGCCGCAAGGCCGTCGCCAACGCGTCGAGCTCAACAAGCACACGCCTTTTCGGTGCCCTCTGTCCGGCAAGCGGCTCCCTCAGCACTCACTTCGCAAGCCCGCTTGCGACGGCGCCGCAACCACAAAGCCACGCCCACCATCAAGGCAAGCGCCATACCCAGGCCGATGAGAAGGTAAGACGCCTCAAGCATGACCAGCCCGCCAACGGACAGGCCTGCCAACAGGGGAATCGCCAGCGGGATGGCGCAGCAGGCAGCACAGGCAGCCGCAACACCCAGGGTAGCCAGGACAGGTTTCTTCATGATTTTCCTTTGCAAAAGCACTCGGGACGATTCCCTTACACTGCAATGTAAAACCTCAAGTTACTTGAGATGCAAGGACTTTTTATGACTGAGCTCAAAACACCCGGACAACTGACCATAGGTGCCCTGGCCGGACACACCGGTTTGAACGTGTCCGCCATCAGGTATTACGAAGAAGTGGGCCTGATCCCGACGGCCATGCGCCGCCCCAGCGGTCACAGGGTGTACGACTCACACGTACAAGAGGTGCTGATCCTCATCCGCCACTGCCGCGACTTTGGCTTTTCCATTGAGGAAACACGCGCCCTTGTTTCGCTCTCATCCAACGAGAGCCGTGACTGCGTGGAGGCGCGCGAGATTGCCCAGACGCACCTCAACGCGATCCGGGCCAAGCTTGCGGTCCTGAGCAAGCTGGAACGTCACATGGCCACGTTTGTCCAGTCGTGCAACGACCAGTGTGCGGGCGGGCCAGCACCCAACTGCACCATACTGAAAGACCTGCGCGGGGAAGACCTGTCCAGGCCTGCGGGCTGTTGTCAGCCGAAGTAATTACCGCTTTCAGCGCGAGTCACGGTCCACCGCGCACACCAGATCACCCGCATCATTGCCCGGCACAGCACGCTCATTTTTCGCCTGCGCCACTTCCATATCGCGAGGAAGCACCACACCGTTTTTGACGGCCAGCACTTCAGCCATCACACTGACTGCAATTTCAGGCGGTGTTTTGCTGCCGATGTAGATGCCGATGGGGCCACGCAGGCGCGCAAGTGCGGCCTCCTTCAGGCCAAAGTGGTCAGCCATGCGCTGGTGGCGCGTTTCGTTGTTGCGTCGTGAACCAATGGCACCTACATAAAACGCCTCGGTGCCAAGCGCTTCCATCAGCGCCAGGTCGTCGAGCTTGGGGTCGTGGGTGAGTGCAATCACGCAGCTGCGCCTGTCGGGTTTGAAGGCAATCACCACATCGTCCGGCATGTCGCTGAGCACTCTGGCGCCCGTTACCTGCCAGGCGCTTCGGTGCTCTTCGCGCGGGTCACACACGGTAACGGCAAAGCCACTGAACAAGGCCATGGTCGCCAGGTACTCGGTGAGCTGGCCCGCGCCTATCAGCAGCATGCGGTAATCGGGGCCAAAGGTGTTGACAAGCCGGATCGCTGAGACGCTGAGCTCGGCCGGTGCCAGCGAGGGTGCAAGCGTCACGCTGCCGCTGTCAAGTTGTACGCTGCGCTGCATCAACTGCCCGCTCTCCAGCGCAGTGACAAGTTGCGCCAGCGACGCAGCGTCCGGGTCGAACTCCAGCAGCAACTCCAGCGTGCCACCACAAGGCAGGCCAAAACGATGTGCTTCATCGGCGGTGACGCCGTATTTGACAAATGCAGGTGGCCCTGACGGAATGGTTTTCTTCTCTCCATCCGCTGAGGCTGCCGTGGCATAGGCTTGTGTGTGCTGGTAAATCAGGTCATCTTCAATGCAACCCCCAGACACCGAACCAACGACCGCGCCGTCTTCGCACAAGGCCATGATGGAGCCCACCGGCCGCGGCGACGACCCCCAGGTTCGCACCACCGTGGCGAGCAAGGCGCGTTTGCCCGACGTGCGCCAGTCACGCAGGCTGCGCAGCACCATCACATCAAGGTTTTCCATGTGCCTGTCCTTTCCCCGCCGGCCGGAACCGTCTAGCTGCCCAGCCAGACGGCCAGCCCGAGCACTGCAGCGCCCACGGCCCATACCCACAGCGGGATGGCGGGCCTGGAAGATGCGGCGACGGGCGCCTCGGTCTCCACCTCACCCATCACCATTTTGGCCGTATAGCTCTCTGGATGCTGGCGCTGCATTTCGTCGTCAAAGCGCTTGAAAAAGTCCTCAGCCATGGACTTGGCCGCACCGTCAATCAGGCGCTGGCCCAGTTGAGCGACCTTGCCACCCACAGAGGCATGCACCGTGTAGGACAACTCACAGCCTTCAGCGTTGGGCGCGAGGCTGACGGCAGCGCTGCCCTTGCCAAAACCGGCAGGGCCGCCCTGTCCTTCAAAGGAAAGCTTGTAGCTCTCGGGCGGCAGGATGTCGGAGAGCGTTATCTTGCCGGTGAATCTGGCCGAAACCGGCCCGATTTTCAGGGCCATGCCGATGGCGTACTGGTTCTCGCCCGTGGCCTCCACCTTGTCGCAACCCGGTATGCAGGTTTTGAGCACGGCGGGATCGTTCAGTGCATCCCAGGCCTGTTGTTGAGTCACCGCCAGTTGCCGGCTTGCTTGCATGTCCATGTGGCTTGTTTTCCTTTATTTCTTCATCAGAGCAGCCAGACTGGCCGCCAGTTCCTCAAGTTTGCTCAAATTGTGAACCGCCAGCATGCCATGTGCGTGGGCATGCAGGACCGCGGCTCCGCGGGCCAGAGGTGCATAGCCATCAAATCGCAGCAAGGGGTTGAGCCAGAGCAGGCGGCGGCTGCG
This sequence comes from Polaromonas sp., assembly GCA_021731285.1. GTDB lineage: Bacteria > Pseudomonadota > Gammaproteobacteria > Burkholderiales > Burkholderiaceae_C > Polaromonas. The sequence continues at coordinate 3,457 of JAKFXR010000071.1, forward strand.
CCGGCGCAGCCAGGCGAGCTCGTGCGCCAGATCGTCCGGCTCACCGGTGTCCAGCCCGTCACTGATGACCAGCACAATCGTCCGCCTGCCCACCAGACGGCGCGCATGGTGCTCGCGCAGGCTGGCCAGCGATACGCCCAGTTGTGTGCCACCCGCAAAGTCTTCAATGGCTGCGCCGGCGTGCGCCAGCATGTCGTCGGTGTCGGCCTGGCGGAAAGCCGGCGTCAGGTCGGTCAGGTGCATACCAAAGGCAAACACATCGCGCTGCGGATGGCGCCGGGTGGCGGCATGCAAAAAGGCCAGCAACAGCCGGGCATAACGCTCCATCGAGCCCGACACATCGACCAGCACCAGCAAAGGCAGGGCCTGCTCACGCCGCGCCAGCCGCGGCAGCTGTATCAACTCACCACCGGTGCGCGCGGCCTGGTGCATCACGCCGGGCCAGTACATGCGTTTGCCCTTTCGGGCGGGCCGGCTGCGGCGCGAGGCAAACATCGGCAGCGGCAGCTTGATGTCGCGCGCCAGCCGCTCGACCAGCCGGTATTCGGTGGCCGACAGGGCATTGAAGTCGGCATGTTGCAGGCGCTCTATGTCGCTAGCCGTCATGACCGCGTCAAACTCGACCTTCTGGTCTTCGGTCGCGGGTTTGGCCTGCTGGCCAAAAGCCTTTTGCGGCGCCAGGGCCTCACGCACGCGCGGCCGGCGTTTGCTGGGCTCGGCCTTGCCCTCGGCGCTGGGCAGCAGTTGCGCCAGCAGCTTGTTGGCCACTTTCGGGTCCTGGAAATAGATGTCGAACAACTCGCGAAACACCAGACGGTCCTGCTCGCGGCTGATCATCACGGCCTCAAACGCGGCGCCCAGATCTTCCCGCTCAGCAATACCGACGGCCAGCGCCGCTTCCTTGGCCAGGCCAATACGCTGACTGTCCACCTTGACACCGGCGCGGCGCAGGGCACGGCCAAAGCCGGCAATGTTGTCGGCGAGTTTGCCGCTGCGCGCGTCACCTAATTGCACGATTTGTGCCTTTCTGTCCGATACCCGTTCGCCCTGAGCCTGTCGAAGGATAAGCCCGGCTTCGACAGGCTCAGCCCGAACGGCATCGAGGTTTTCATCCGGCCTCAGCCTCTTCAGGCTTGAGCAAGTCCACCGCCAGCGCATGGGTCAAAGCCGCCACATCCTCGCGCTGCTTGAACAGAATGCCGGCCGTATCGGCTACGACTTCCGGGTCCACCACCAGCGTGTCCAGCGCCACCAGGGCTTTGGCCCATTCCACACTTTCGGCAATGCCAGGCGCGCGCTGAAAGGCATTGCCCAGCGGCGAGCGGCGCAGGCGGTCCACAAAGGCCGCGACCTGCGCCGACAGCTGTTCACCGGCTTCGGGCACCTGGGCGCGGATGATGGCCAGCTCGCGCTCGCGCTCCGGGTAATCGAGCCAGTGGTAAAGACAGCGGCGCTTGACCGCGTCGTTGAGCTCACGTGTGCGGTTGCTGGTCAAAATCGTCACCGGTGTCACGGCGGCGCGCACGGTGCCGATTTCGGGAATGCTGACCTGGTACTCGCCGAGGTACTCGAGCAGAAAGGCCTCAAAGGGCTCATCGGCGCGGTCCACCTCGTCGATCAGCAGCACAGCGCCGGGCGCAGGCGCCTGCAATGCCTGGAGCAGCGGCCGACGGATCAGGTAGCGATCCTGGTAAACCTCGCGCTCTACATCGCCAGCATCACCCTTGCCTTCCACGGCACGCATGTGAAGTAACTGCGCGGCGTAATTCCACTCGTACAGCGCTTCACGCTGCTCGAGGCCGTCGTAACACTGCAGGCGTATCAGCTGGCGCTGCAACGCAACAGACAACGCCTTGGCCAGCTCGGTTTTGCCGACACCGGGCTCACCTTCAAGCAACAACGGGCGCTGCAGCTTGAGCGCAAGGAAAACCGCCGTCGCAAGACGGCGGTCGGCAAAGTAACCAGCGCTTTGCAGGGCCTGCGCCAGCGCGTCAATGCTTGGAAAGAGTGTCATCAAATCCTGGGGCCGTTCGTCGCAACGCTATCAAATATATAGCGCACTATTTCCGTCGTTAAAGGGCAAGAGGCACAAAAAGCTCATATCTGTCGGTGTATTGCCTTCGCATTGTCATCCCGGACTCGAGGAGCCTGCCCCGGACCCCGATCCGGGGGGATCCATGCCTCACGAACCTCTGTCCTGGCCCACGCAGCATGGATTGCAGGTCAAGCCCGCAATGACAAGGCTTTGGCCACGCCACGCTGGGTCAGCACGCTGATCAGGTTGGCGCGGTAGGCCGCCGAGCCGTGAATGTCGCTGTTCAGTTCGGTCGCGTCGATTTTGACGCTTGCTGCGGCCTCGGACGTGAAGTTTTTGCTGATGGCGTTCTCCAGCGCCTTGTGGCGAAAAACACCGCTGGCAGCGCCGGTGACCGCCACGCGGGCACCCGCATCAAACTGGGCCACAAACACACCGACCAGCGCAAACCGGGAAGCGGGTTGCTTGAACTTCATGTACGCGGCACGCTTGGGGATGGGGAAGCTGATGGCAGTGATCAGCTCACCGTCCTTCAGTGCGGTCGCGAACATGCCGAGAAAAAACTCGTCAGCGGCAATCTTGCGCGTAGTGGTGTGAATCGTCGCGCCCAGCGCCAGTACCGCGCTGGGGTAACAGGCCGACGGATCATTGTTGGCCACCGAGCCTCCCAGCGTGCCCATGGCGCGCACCTGACGGTCACCAATGTTGGCGGCCAGATCGGCCAGTGCGGGCAAGGTCGCCTTGATATCGGCGTTATTGGCCACATCCAGGTGACGCGTCATGGCACCAATGACAAAGGCATTGCCCTCGCGCCTGATGCCGGTCAGCTCCTTGATGCCGCTGAGGTCGGCGAGCTGGTCGGGGCTGGACAGGCGCAGCTTCATGGCCGCCAGCAGGGTCTGCCCGCCGGCCAGTGGTTTGGCACCGTCGGTGGCCAGTTGCGCGGCGGCAGCCAGGGAGGTCGGGCGCTCCAGGGTGAATGGGTACATGAGATTTCTCCTTGGTTTTATTTTTTGGCGGACTGTATGGCTTCCCAGACACGGCTGGGCGATGCGGGCATGTCGAAATCAATCACGCCCAGCGGCTTGAGCGCGTCCAGCACCGCGTTGATCACCGCCGGCGGCGAGCCGATGGCACCGGCCTCGCCACAGCCCTTGGCGCCCAGCGGGTTGTGGCTGCACGGGGTGCACAGGGTGGCCAATGTGAAACTGGGCATGTCATCGGCACGCGGCATGGCGTAGTCCATGAAAGAGCCGGTGAGCAACTGGCCGGACTCCGGGTCGTACACGCAGTTTTCGAGCAGCGCCTGGCCTATGCCCTGCACCAGCCCGCCATGCACCTGGCCTTCCACAATCATGGGGTTGATGATGTTGCCGAAATCGTCCACCGCAGTAAAGCGGTCCACACGCACCACGCCGGTGGCCGCATCAACTTCAACCTCGCAGATGTAGGTGCCGGCAGGAAAGGTGAAGTTGGTCGGGTCGTAAAAAGCGGTTTCGTTCAGGCCGGGTTCGAGCTTGTCGAGCGGGTAGTTGTGCGGCACATAGGCCGTCAGCGCCACCTGGCCAAAGGTCACCTTTTTGTCGGTGCCCTTGATGGTGAACTCCCCATTGGCAAACTCCACATCGGCATCGCTGGCCTCCATCAGGTGAGCGGCGATCTTTTTGGCTTTCGTCTCAATCTTGTCGAGCGCCTTCATGATGGCCGTGCCACCTACCGACATGGAGCGCGATCCGTAGGTGCCCATGCCGAAAGGCACGCGCCCGGTGTCGCCGTGAACAATGTCCACCGCATCCACCGAAATGCCCAGACGCGCGGCCACGACCTGCGCAAAGGTGGTCTCATGGCCCTGTCCGTGGCTGTGGGAGCCGGTGAACACCGTCACGCTGCCGGTCGGGTGCACACGCACCTCGCCGCATTCAAACAAACCGGCGCGTGCGCCCAGCGCACCGGCAATGTTGCTGGGCGCCAGACCACAGGCCTCGATGTAGCAGGAGTAACCCATGCCGCGCAGCAGGCCTTTGGCTTCGGACGCTGCCTTGCGTTTGGCAAAACCGGGGACGTCGGCCAGCTCGTTGCCCCGTTTGAGCAGGGCGTGAAAGTCGCCCACGTCGTACTGCAGAGCCACCGGTGTCTGGTACGGAAAATCCTTCACAAAATTGCGGCGACGAATTTCGTCCTGGCTCAAACCCAGTTCCCACGCCGCACGCGTGACCAGCCGCTCCAGCAGGTAAGTGGCCTCGGGCCGGCCCGCACCCCGGTAAGCATCCACCGGTGCGGTGTTGGTGAACCAGGCATCCACTTCCACATAAATCTGCGGACAGGTGTATTGCCCGGCCAGCAGGGTGGCATACAAAATGGTGGGCACCGCAGGCGCAAAGGTGGACAGGTAGGCGCCCATGTTGGCGTCGGTGTGCACCCGCATGGCAAGGAATTTCCCGTCCTTGTCCAGCGCCATCTCGGCGTGGCTGGCATGGTCACGGCCATGGGCGTCGCTGACAAAAGCCTCGCTGCGATCCGCCGTCCACTTGATGTTGCGGTTGAGTTTTTTCGAAGCCCAGGTCAGGCACACGTCTTCGGCATACAGATAGATCTTGGAGCCGAAGCCACCACCCACGTCGGGCGCGATCACCCGCACCTTGTGTTCCGGCAGACCCATCACAAAAGCCGTGAGCAGCAGGCGTTCGACGTGTGGATTCTGGTTGGAGACATACAGCACATACTCGTCGGTGGCGCGGCTGTAGGAGCCAATCACTGCGCGCGGTTCCATCGCATTCGGGATCAGCCGGTTGTTGGTCAGATCCAGTTTGGTCACATGCGCGGCCGTGGCAAACACCGCATCGACCTGACCCTTGTCGCCTATCGCCCATTTGTAGCAATGGTTGTCGGGCGCTGCCTCATGCAGGGCCGCGGCCTTCGCTGCATCGGTCACGCGGACCACGGCGCTCAAGACCTCGTAGTCCACCTCGACCAGCTCGGCAGCGTTTTTGGCCTGCTCCAGCGTCTCGGCCACCACCATGGCCACGTGGTCACCCACATAACGCACCTTGCCCTGGGCCAGGATGGGGTGTGGTGGCTCCTTCATCGGATTGCCATCGGTACTGGTGATCAGCCAGCCGCATGGCAGGCCGTTGATCTTGTCGGCGGCAACGTCTTCGCCGACAAATACATCAAGCACACCGGGTGCGGCCTTGGCGGCGGCGCTGTTGATGCCGTTGATCTTCGCGTGGGCATGCGGTGAACGCACAAACACCGCGTAGCTCTGATTCGCCAGCGTGATGTCGTCGGTGTATTGCCCGCCGCCGGTGAGAAAGCGGTAGTCCTCCTTGCGGCGGACGGATGTGCCGATGTTCGGCAGATTGACAAAGTCGGATGCACCCATGATCAGCTCCTTCAGGCTTGTGCCATGGCAGCAGCGCCATGCTGCACGGCCTTGACGATGTTCTGGTAGCCGGTGCAGCGGCAGATGTTGCCTTCCAGCAGTTCGCGGATCTCTCCTTCGCTGGCCTTGGGGTGGTGCTTGCAAAGGTCCACCGCGCTCATGACCATGCCGGTCGTGCAAAAGCCGCATTGCAGGCCGTGGCACTCCTTGAAGGCGGCCTGCATGGGGTGCATGGTGCCGTCTGCGGCGGCCAGTCCTTCAATGGTGGTGATCTCGGCGCCGGCAGCCTGCGCCGCCAGGATATTGCAGGACTTGACGGCACGCCCGTTCATGAGGACGGTACAGGCGCCGCATTGGGCGGTGTCGCAGCCCACGTGGGTGCCAGTGAGCTTGAGTTCTTCGCGCAGCACCTGCACCAGCAGGGTGTGCGGGGGCGTTTCCACGCTGCTGGATTTGCCGTTGACTTTGAACTGGACTTGCATGGGACTTGTCTCCTGTTGACGTGGGGCGGACACCCATTGTTGAGTTGCCCCCCTGGGGGCCGCCTAGGTTAAACCCTCGGGCGCTTGCCAAAGCGATTTGAAATTCTCAAAATGAAACAATCAGTGTCCCTGTGCCGGCAAGCGTCAGCCAGCTCTGGTAGCCTGCAGTCCACGTTCAACCTGTCATTCCCATGCTCTCCGTCCGTCCACCCTCTTCCGTGCAACGCCTGCAGCAGATCGCGCAGGCCCGCGAGGCTGTGTTGCATGGAGGCCAGGCCTCGTCCCCGTCGGCTGATCTCACCGAGGCCTGGATAGCACGCTCCTGGCGGCGCTGCCTGGCCAACGGCCAGCGGCCCGGGCAGCAGATCAGCTTTGACCTCATTGCGCCCCAGGCTGCACGCCGGACCGAAGAGGCCAACCATGCGCTGGTACAGGCCGCCCGCCCCGTGCTGGAAAAGCTGGGTGCGGCGATTGCCAGCACGCGGTACTTTGCCATCCTGACCAATGCGCAAGGCGTGGTGGTCGATGTCAACGGCGCTATCGACCGGCATGACCGGCGAGCTGACCTGATCACCCGTATTGGCGTGGACCTGTCCGAGGCGAGTGTGGGCACCACAGCCATTGGCGCGGCGCTGACCGAGCTGCAGCCGGTGTGGCTGCACCGCGGCGAGCATTTTTTTGATGCCAATTCTTCCTACAGTTGCGCTGGTGCGCCGCTGTTCGGCCCGGACGGCCAGTGCGCCGGCATGCTGGACCTGACAGGTGTGGACGTGGTGGAACGGCCCGAACTCAAACACCTGGTGGTGCAGTCTGCCCGCAGCATTGAAAACGCATTGATGCAAAGCAGACCCCACGAGCTGATGGTTCGCCTGAACTGGTCCAGCCACAGCCTGGGTGAGGAAACCGATGGCCTGATCTGTCTGGACCCGGATGGCTGGGTGACCGGCGCAAACCCGGTAGCGCGGCAAATGGTTTCTTCGCTGAAGGCCGGAGCCGCAGCCCCCATGCATTGCAGCGAGTTGTTTGCGATCCCTTTCGAAATGCTGTTTGACGCTGCAAAAAGCGCTTCGTCCGCCAGCTGTCAATCCATTGATGTGCCCTTGTGGTCAGGCCTGCGCCTGCAGGCCCTGCCGCTGCGTCCGGGGCCAGACAACCGGGCGGCGCGGGCGCCCGACCTGCGTCTGAAGGACGTCGAGGCCGCGCTGATTCGCAAGGCCGTCAGTGACGCCAAAGGCAACGTCATGAAAGCCGCGCGCACGCTGGGTATCAGCCGTGCCACGGTGTACCGCCGACTGGGCGGCAGCAAGCCCAAGTGATCAATGCTTGTGGTCGTGACTGTCGGCCGTGGCCGGCGCCGTCGAGGCGCCCGGCGCTGATGTCGCCACCGGCAGCTTCAGCTCCACCCGGCTCTGCACGCCCTTGCTGTCTTTGAACAAAAGCGTCACCGGCACCGTGCTGCCCCTGGGCAAGTCCTGCTTCAGGTCCAGCAGCATCAGGTGGTAGCCGCCGGACCTGAGTTCCACGGTTTTGCCAGCGGGCAGATCAAGTGCGGGGACCGCGCGCATCCTCATCACATCACCGTCCATCTTCATTTCATGCACTTCGGTCACACCTGCCACAGGGGAAGAAGCACCTACGAGGCGTGTCGCGGTTTTGGCCGTGAGCTTCATGAAAGCTCCTGACCCTTTCTGGCCGGGGACGGTGGCACGCACCCAGGCGTCCTTGACTTGAACCGGCGGGTTGGGTGCGTTGGTCACCGCGGCAAAACCGTCAGCCGGCACCACCGATGCAACAGCACTAACCACTTCAAGCAGCGCGGCGGGTGACTTCAGGCCTTTGGTGGATGTACCTGCAGACGGAAGTTCGCTCCAGTCGTTGCTGCCGCTCTCGCAGGTTTGCAGCACCTTGAACCACAAGGGCCCGGCAGCTTCGGGCAGCTTGCCGCGCAGCATGAACTCGTCCACATGAGCGTCCGGCAGCGCGGCCTCTTTGCTTGCTGTGGTCCAGCTCACCACGGTCACGTCTTCGGTGACAGCTTTGCCATGGTTGTCATAGGGCCTGGCCAGTTTTCCCAGTTTGGTGGACACGGTCCAGCCGGTCTTGGGATAGGGCTTCGCGCCCTGAAACCCGGCGGGAATCTGCACCGACACGCCAATGGTGGCCGAGCCCTGGCAGCCATGGCCAATGCGAAACGCCGCTTTGTAGGCGCTGCCGGCAGCGGCGCTGCCCTGATCCAGGACGACATGGGAAAAAGCGGGGACGGCCCCCGCCAGCACAACAGAAACAGCTACAACTTTGACAACAAAAGGAAAGGACATGAATATTCCAGAGAAAGAGACATTGAAACTGGCGTCATCCCGGACTTGATCCGGATCCATGCCGCATGAAGCACTGTCGGGCCCGCGCAGCATGGATTGCGAGTCAAGCCCGCAACAACAGGGAAATGATCAATTCAAAGTGCGGGTGGGCCGCGGCTGAAAGGCAGTCCCGGCGAAGATGCCGAGTGCACGGGCTCGCGGACAACAAAGGCCGCCGCTGTGACAGCCACGGAAAGACCCACGGCAGGAGGCGAAGACAGCAACCCTGGCCCCGAAGATCCGCACAGCTCGCAGTGCGAAGCCGGAGGGGACGAGTCGTCGGTGCCCTGGGACAGCGCCTTGCCGGCGTTGCAAAGTCCTCCCAGCTTGCCGGTGCGTACCTCTTCGGCCAGCATGGAGACCGGCGCCAGCAAGGCGGCAGCCATCGCCATGAAGCCCAGCCAAGCTGCAAAACGTGCCCAGAGCGGGCGTGAGGAAGGCAAAGTGATGGGCACAGCCTGATTATAAAGACCGGCTTCAATGAAAACGGCGGACACAAAATGCTACCAAATTAATAGCTAGATCTTCCCGTCGTTAAAGGGCAGAATGCCAATTTGACTTCATACTCCCTGCGAAAGCGCCCACACCACATGCTCCCGCACAACCTCGTTGGCATGATCCTGGCGCGACGCCAATGCCTCCCGCAGGGCTGCATCATCACCACGGCGCAAAGCATTGCCCATGGCCACCGCGATGTTGCGCAACCAGCGTTCATGGCCTATGCGCCTGATGGCGCTGCCCTCGGCGTAACGCAAAAATTCATCCTCGGTCCAGGCAAACAGCGTGACCAGTTGCTGGCCGCTCAAGCCCTGCCGTTCATCAAAATCGGGCAAGGCGCTGCGCTGCGCAAACTTGTTCCACGGGCACACCAGCTGGCAGTCGTCGCAGCCATAAATCCGGTTGCCGATCAGGGGACGCAGCTCCAGCGGGATGGCTCCCGCATGCTCGATGGTGAGGTAGGAGATGCAGCGCCGGGCGTCAAGCTTGTGCGCCGCGACGATGGCTTGTGTCGGGCAGACGGCCATGCAGGCGTTGCAACTGCCGCAATGTTCCGTCACCGGCTCGCTGGGCGGCAGCGCAATGTCGACATAAATTTCCCCGAGGAAAAACATGGAACCCGCCTCGCGGTTGAGCAGCAGTGTGTGTTTGCCGCGCCAGCCCTGGCCGCTGCGCGCCGCAAGCTCGGCTTCGAGCACGGGCGCCGAATCAGTGAAAGCGCGATGGCCCAGGGGCTGCACCTCCAGCGCAATGCGTTCGGCCAGCTTTTGCAGACGTGTCCGCATGATCTTGTGGTAGTCGCGGCCCCGGGCATAGACCGAGACGATGGCTTCACCGGGCCGCTGCAGCCGCGCCAGCTCTGCCGCCTGCCACGCCCCGGGAACATCAGAGGTGGAAGATGGCAGGTAGTCCATGCGCGCGGTGATCACGCTCACGGTGCCAGGCACCAGTTCCGCAGGCCTTGCGCGCTTGAGGCCATGCGCGGCCATGTAATTCATGTCACCATGAAACCCGGCATCCAGCCAGGCCGATAATCCGGGCTCCGCCGATGACAAATCAACCCCCGCAATGCCAATTTGCGAAAATCCAAGCTCGCGCGACCAGGTTTGAATTTGAGAAACGAATTGATGGCTATTGACGATCACCCTCTCATTGTAAAAAGTATTGCCTGGGCCACAGAAGCGGACACCCAGGCCTTTGCCGCAGCGCTGGCGCGCAAACTGGGCGGCAGCAATGCATTGATTCAATTGCATGGTGAGCTGGGCGCGGGCAAAACCACCCTGGTGCGGCATGTGCTTCAGGCCCTGGGGGTGCAGGGACGCGTCAAAAGTCCCACCTATGCCGTGGTCGAGCCTTACACCGTCACTGACGGCGCATCCGGGATAGAGCACAACATCTGGCATTGCGATTTTTACCGCTTCAACGATCCTGACGAATGGGAAGAAGCCGGATTTCGCGACATCTTTGCCAGCCCCGGGCTCAAGCTGGTGGAATGGCCGGAAAAAGCCGGCAGCCATTTGCCCCCGGCAGACCTGGACATCCACATCGAGATGCAGGCGGACGAAAGCCGCACCGTCAGGCTCCATGCCCACTCACCGCTGGGCGAGGCCCTGCTGCCATGACAACCGGCGTCAACCGACGCGGCGCGTTGCAAATGGGCACTGTGGTCCTGCTGCTGGGCGTGCAGCAGATTGCGCACGGTGCCAGCATTCTGGCGGTGCGGGTCTGGCCCGCCAAAGACTACACACGCGTCACCATCGAGTCCGACACCGAGCTCAAGGCCAAACAGTTTTTTGTGGTCGAGCCGCCGCGACTGGCGGTGGACATTGAAGGCATAGACCTGATCCCGGCGCTGCGCGAACTGATCGCCAAAGTCAAACCCGACGACCCGAATATTTCCGGCATACGTGTGGGACAAAACGCGCCCGGCGTTGTGCGTCTGGTGATCGACTTGAAGCAGCACATGCTGCCGCAGGTGTTCACCCTGCCGCCAGTTGCCGCCTACCAGCACCGGCTGGTGTTTGACCTTTACCCCACCCAGGCGGCGGACCCGCTGGAAGCGCTGATTGCGGAGCGGCTCAAGGACAAACCACCGCCGGGTTCCGCTCCTGCTACCGA